>NZ_BLWF01000001.1:300000-600000 GCF_013167955.1 Thermanaeromonas sp. C210 | reverse complement strand
CGTTGTCCTCCAGAGTGAGGCTGACCAGTTGTGGCCGCCGCCGGGCAAAAACCTCCGGCACCCGCGCCGCCACGAGGGCGTCCAGCCGGGGGTCCCCCAGGCTACCGCAGCCTTCGCCGTTAGTGTAGTAGAGCCTCCTTCCACCCGGCTTGACCGCCGGATACCCTCCCGGGGAAACCCTCACGATGGCGGCCGCTACCGCCGGGCGGTTGTGGTCCAGGGCCTCCTTGAGTTCCCGGAAAAAGCTCAGCATCCTCTCGCCCTCGCCTTCCCTACAATGTCCGCACTGCCTAATACCAGGTCCACCAGTTCCTCCATGGAATCCACCCAGAAATCTGGACCCGCCTCCAGCAAGCGTCGGCAAGGCACGCGACTCCATCCCGCGGCCACTGCGATCACACCGGCCGCCCTGGCCGCGGCAATGTCGTTAGGACTGTCTCCCACCATCAACACGGCCGCCGGTGGTAAGCCCAGGAGCTCTGCCCCCCGCAGGACCGGCTCCGGCCCCGGTTTGTGGTTTTCTACATCTTCCATGGTCACAATGGCTTGGAAAAAGTCCAGCAATCCAAAGAGCTGCAGACCGTAGAGGGTGGTATCCCGCACCCGGGAGGTAACGATGCCCAGCTTAATTCCGGCCTGCCGCAGCTCTTCTAAACCCTCTCTGACACCGGGACAGAGACAAACCAGATTGTCAAAATGCTCCTGGCTGTAGCGGCGGTAAACCGGAAGCATCTCCTCCACCTTCTCGGGTAGAAAAGCTGCTAATCCCTCCCGCAAGGGTGCTCCAAAGTAAGGATAGACCTCCTCGGCATCTATCGTTCTCCCCAGGTGGGGCGCCAGTGTATATTGGAAAGATTTGATGACCAGATCCGATGTATCCAGGAGAGTGCCATCTAAATCGAAAAGCACGCCTTGCCAGGCCAAGCTCCCGCCCCCCCTTTACAAGCGTTCCTTGAGAAGCTTATTCACCAGGGACGGGTTGGCCTTGCCTTTAGTTTCCTTCATAACCTGGCCCACCAGGAAACCGAGGGCCTTCTCCTTACCGTTGCGGTAGTCCTCCACAACCTTGGGATGGGAGGCCAGCACCCTTTCTACAATGGGTGTCAGCTCCGCCACATCGCTGATCTGGACTAATCCCTTGGCCTGGACAATCTCCCGCGCGCCCTTGCCGGTGGCAAACATTTCTTCGAAAACCTGCTTGGCAATCTTAATACTGATTACGCCTTCCTCCTGGAGCTTGAGGAGCTCCGCTAAATTCTCCGGGGTTACAGGCGCCTGGTTAGGTTCCAGGCCTTGGGCGTTGAGGAGGCGTAAGAAGTCGCCCATGAGCCAGTTGCTGACCTGTTTGGCGTCGGGGAAGAGGGCTACCGCCCGTTCAAAGTAGTCCGCCAGGGCCCGGGAACCGGTGATGATACCGGCATCATACTCCGGCAGCCCGTATTGGCGCACCAACCGTTCCCGACGGGCATCGGGTAGTTCCGGCAGTCCCGCCCTCACCTTTTCGATCCATTCCTGGTCAATGGCCAGGGGTACCAAATCCGGCTCGGGGAAATAGCGATAATCATGGGCTTCTTCCTTGCTCCGCATGGTATAGGTTACCTGTTTGTCTTCGTCCCAGGCCCGCGTCTCCTGCACTACCCGCTCTCCCTTTTCCAGCAACTCGATTTGCCGCTGGATTTCATAGCTTAGGGCCCGTTGCAGGGCGCGAAAAGAGTTCATATTCTTCACTTCGGTTTTGGTTCCAAAGGACGTGGCGCCCTTGGGACGCACTGAGACGTTGGCATCGCAGCGCAGGGATCCTTCCTGCATCTTGCAATCCGAAACATCGATATATTCGAGGATAGCCTTTAATTTCTCCATGTAAGCCCGGGCTTCTTCGGGCGACCGCAAATCCGGTTCGGATACAATCTCCAGCAAAGGCACGCCAGCCCGGTTATAATCCACCAGGGAATAATCTCCGTTGGGGCCTTCTACATGGATGAGCTTTCCGGCGTCCTCCTCCATGTGGACGCGGGTAATTCCGATCCGCTTCTTCTCCCCGTCCACTTCGATTTCCAGATAGCCATTCCGGGCCAGGGGCATATCGTACTGGGATATCTGGTAGTTTTTGGGTAAATCCGGATAATAGTAATTCTTGCGATCAAACTTACACATGGGCGCAATGGTACAATTGAGGGCTAGGGCTGTTCGCAGGCCGAATTCCACCATCCGCCGGTTGATAACCGGCAGCACGCCCGGTAGTCCCAAGCAGACGGGGCAGACGTGGGTGTTGGGTTCACCGCCGAAGGCTGTCGTACAACTGCAAAAAGCTTTGGATTCCGTCTTTAACTCTACATGGACTTCCAGGCCGATGACCGCTTCGTATTCCATCAGGCCACCACTCCCAACTGAGGCCACCGCCGGCTACTCGCAGTGGCCTGCTCGAAGGTATAAGCCACGCGCAACAGGGTTTCTTCCGCGAAGGGCTTGGCAATAAGCTGCAAGCCCACCGGCAAGCCCTGGCTGAAACCGCAGGGTATAGAAATGGCCGGCAATCCTGCCATGTTTACCGGGCAGGTGAACAGGTCGGACAAATACATGGCCAACGGATCGGTAATCCGCTCTCCCAGGCGGAAGGCTACGGTAGGTGAAGTAGGCGTAGCAAGGATATCGTAGCGCTGAAAGGCTTCCTCGAAGTCGCGGCGTATAAGGGTGCGCACTTTGAGGGCCTTTAAGTAATAGGCGTCATAGTAGCCGCTACTTAAAGCATAGGTCCCCAGCATTATGCGTCGCTTCACTTCGGGGCCGAAGCCCTCACTGCGCGTCTTGACATACATGTCCACAAGATCCTTACCCGGCAACCGGAAACCGTAAGCCACACCATCATAGCGGGCCAGGTTGCTGGAAGCTTCCGCCGTGGCCACTAGGTAGTAGGCCGGCAGGGCATACTCCGTATGGGGCAGGGAGATTTCTTCACAGATAGCCCCCAGGTCGGCCAGCCGGTCGATGGCCCAGCGCACCAGATTGGCTACTTCAGGTTCTATTCCTTCAACAAAATATTCTTTGGGTACACCCACCTTAATACCTTTTATATCTGCCTGCAGGGCTCCCAGGTAATCGGGAACCGGGAGGTCGCCGGAGGTAGAATCCGCCGGATCATGTCCAGCAATGGCTTGCAATACTAAAGCGCAATCGGTCACCTCCCGGGCAAAGGGCCCGATCTGGTCCAGGGAAGAAGCAAAGGCCACTAAGCCGGAACGGGAAACTCGGCCATAAGTGGGCTTCATACCCACCACGCCGCAAAAGGAGGCCGGTTGCCGGATGGACCCGCCGGTATCCGAACCCAGGGAGTAAAAGGCTTCTCCGGCAGCCACCGCCGCCGCAGGCCCGCCGCTAGAGCCTCCGGGTACCCGTTCCAAATCCCACGGATTGCGGGTAGGGAAAAACCGGGAATTCTCCGTGGAGGATCCCATGGCGAACTCATCCATGTTAAGCTTGCCCAGCAAAACGGCTCCCGCTTCCTTAAGCTTTTTGACCACAAAGGCATCATAAGGCGGCACCCAGTTTTCCAGCATTTTGGAAGAGCAGGTGGTGCGTACGCCTTCCGTGCAAAGGTTGTCCTTAAGAGCCATGGGTATACCCGCCAGAGGTCCCAGGTCGTCCCCCCTCACCCGGGCCGCATCGATGGCCCGGGCCTGCTCCAGGGCCGCCTCCGGCGTCAAAGTTACAAAGGCTTTGACCTGCCCCTCCACCCCCTCTATCCGGTCCAGGACAGCACGGGTCAGTTCTTCCGCACCTATTTCCTTGCGGGCCAGAAGGCGGCTCACCTCATAGGCACTCTGATAAAAAAGTTCCAAACCTGTAGCCCTCCCTTTCCTAGTCCACCGCAGGCTAAACTACGCGCGGTACCTTAAACTGTCCTTCCCTGGCTGCAGGCGCTCCCTCCAGGGCTTTTTCCCGGGGCAATCCCGGCCGTACCGCGTCTTCCCGGAATATATTGCGCAAAGGTAAGACGTGGGCCGTCGGCTCTACGCCCTCCGTGTTGAGGGCCCTCAATTTTTCCATGTAGTCCATGACGGCGTTGAGCTGGTGGGTATAGGATTCCTTTTCTTCCTCGGAGAGATGAAGCCGCGCCAGCAATGCCACATGCTCTACTTCTTTCTTGCTAAGGCGCATTATTCCACCACCCTGGGCTGATTTACCACGGGAACATTATAACAGAGAAAAAAATTAAGGGCAACTTTATAGCCCTTGCCCTCTTTTCAGGGGGCACCCGGTCGCGGCCGGGGTAAATTTGTTGCCCGCGCCGCAAGTGCCAGAGATGGAAGGTCGAAATATCTCGGCACCAGTTAAGATGGTAGCTGGAAACGGCTCACAAGGTTAACTATAGAAGAAGTGATGGTTTGGAGATTATCTATATTTTCCCGCAGGGTAGCAGCGGTAGCTGCCTGCTCCTCGGCTGAAGCTGCAACCTCCTCGGCCGAAACGGCCGTTCCCTGGGATACTGTGGACAGAGCGGCCGCGCCTGTGGCCACAATGTCGGCTACGTCCTTTACCCGCCCGGCCGCTTCCCTCACCTTAGAGGCCAAGGTTTCTACCTGGTCCGACCGGGCGAGTATCTCCTCTAAGACCGCCGCCAGGGATTCCAGGGCCTTTCCCGAACCTTTGACGGAGCTGCTCTCCTCTGCTACCGCCTTTTCTACGGCGGCTATTCTCTCCTGCACCTCAGTACTCAGAGCAGCGATTTCCGCTGCGGCCTGACCCGCAGTAGCGGCCAGCTTGCGCACTTCCTCAGCTACTACGGCGAATCCCCGGCCGTTTTCTCCCGCCCGCGCAGCCTCTATAGCGGCGTTCAAAGCTAGCAGGTTGGTTCGGTCGGCTACTCCTGTAATCACTCGGAGGGCTTCCTCAATACGCCTTGCCGAGTTCGCCATAAGCTCTACTGAAGTTGTTGTAATCAGACTTATTTCCTCTAAAGATTTGACCGCAGAAATCAACACCTCGGCCTCTTCTCGGCCCCGCTTAGCCGCCTCCACACTATCCTTCGCGGCGCCCTTTATTTCGTTTGCCGCCTCAAAGAGTTCCCTGGCTGTGGCCTGTAAACTCTCGGAGGTTTCATTGAGGGACTGTATTTGTGCGTTCTGGTCATCAGCTCCTGTAGCTACCTGAGTCGCTGCCCGGGCTACTTCCTCGCCTGTTCTGGCAACCGTATCGGCCACTTCCTGCAGGGGATTGGCCATCCGTCCCAGGTCTTCCCCTGCCCGTCCGATTTCCCCGACCAGAGCAGCTATTCTCGCTATGAACGTATTAAAACCATTCGTCACATACCCGATTTCGTCTATAGCAGGCACTCCCAAAGAAACGCTCAAATCCGGACGTTGTGCTCCTGCAGTTACCATCATGGCCTTATAGAGGTCCCGCATATTCTTGCCTATACTGGCAAACAAAAAGGCACAATAGGCCCCCACCATTCCTGCCACCAGTGCGCTCACCCGTGGAAGATGGGAAAAAAAGAAATGTACGGCCACCTCTTCGTTCAAGTAGCCCACTACCGCTCCCCACAAACACATGGAAGCGCCGCCTGCTATAAGAACAGTGCCTATGGCCACGCGCATCCAGATGGGGTACAAACGCGTGCCCCCGCCGGCAAAATAAAGACGGCTGTATTTCCACTCTAGCAAGTAGGCCACCAACATAAAAGCGCAGCCCGTGACTAAAGCTGCCGCGCCCGTACCCGAAGACAGAACCGTCCACAGCTTGGTATTTTCCAAGTCACGACCGGTCAGCATCAATACGCCTTCGATTATAAAAAAAGAAAACATTACTGCCAAATACTGTACCAGTATGGCAGGCAAATCCTGAGGATTGGCATCGAGTTTGCGCAGGGTATGTATAACCCAAATAATAGAGGCCAAAATGGCAACACCCGTCCAGGCCAGAACCCGGGGTTGTAAGGCGAGCGCCAGAATTTCTTGAAAAGTAAGGTAACCTCCTGCCCATACCATGAGAAACCAAAAGGCCAAGGTGCCGAAGATATTAGCAATTACTGTCGCCATAACCACGCATTACCAAACCCCCTATAAAGTGTTAACCCTTTTAAGGCATATTATACCACAGGTACACCTGCCGGACGCAACAGTCTCATGGTCTAAGCTGTCCCCACCTTTTAGCCAGGCGTCCTTTAGCCCCCTTGCCCCACTAGCCTGGCGGACCAAGACTGGCGCTCGATTTCCGAGCTCCGGCGGGGTCCCGGCTCATGAAGCTTCCGTGCCTCAGGATCTGGCCGCAGGCCTCATGCCGCCTCAGCCCGTGGTCTGCAGCCCAGGGTTAACCTACCTAAGGTTTACTTGCGGTATCGCTTCTGCACCCAGGGGATAACTAAGGGCATGGTTATGATCATCGTTAGGATGAAAACCCAGGCCGCGCCGCCGTAGCGGGCCACCGGGGTATAGGCTTTGCCTGTAGCGTAGGTTAGCAGAAGAAAAAGCAGAGCTGCAACCAGGGAAATTCCTGTATAAAGCAGCGCGCTGATTCGGGCCGCTCGGTGTGTATCGAGGTGATTAGCCATCTCAGCCCCCCTTCCAACGTCTTGGCCGGTACTCCTTACTTGATTGATGCCGAAACCGCCTCGGCGGCAGGTTATACCGGATCCAGGACTACTTCAAGCGTACTTATACTTAGCTTTGTCCGCCGCCCGCGCCTTTTCAGCCTTCGTAGAGGGTTCAAAGCGCTTTAATAGCAGGGTATTTAAGGTCACGGATACTGAACTGGTGGCCATAAAGAAAGCGGCCAGCTCGGGGCTCACAATGAGACCTGTCCATGGATAGAGGATGCCGGCGGCTATAGGGATACCCAAAGTGTTGTAGATAAAGGCCCAGAAGAGATTTTGCCGCACTTTGCCCATGGTGGCCCGGCCTATCTCGATGGCCGCCACCACATCGCGGATATCATTTCTAATAAGGATGATCTCACCCGTCTCCTTGGCCACGTCGGTACCGCTGCCGATGGCGATGCCCACGTCGGCCTGGGCCAGGGCCGGCGCATCGTTGATGCCGTCGCCCACCATAGCCACTTTAAGTCCCTGTTCCTGGAGCCTCTTTACTTCGCCGGCCTTATCCTGGGGTAGTACCTCGGCCAGCACCCGGTCGATGCCTGCCTGCCGGGCAATGGCCTCAGCCGTCCGCCGGTTATCGCCGGTAATCATGGCCACCTGGATGCCCATGGCCTTCAGGCGTGCGACGGCTTCCGGCACATATTCCTTGAGGGTATCGGCCACGGCAATAACTCCGGCCGGCTTCCCAGCCACCGCCAGGAACATGGCCGTCTTTCCTTGTTCTTCTAATTCTTCAGCCCAGGGAAGAAGCCAGTTTATATCTATCCCCAGTTCGGCCATGAGCCGCCGGTTGCCCAAAAGGATCTTTTCTCCCCGCCAGAAGGCCTCTACTCCGCGGCCCGGTATGGCCCGAAACTCAGCCGCATCTTCCAGCTCTAAGCCACGGGCCCTAGCTTCCCGGACGATAGCTTCGCCCAAGGGGTGTTCGGAATTTTTTTCCGCTGCAGCGGCGTAAAGCAACACGCGCTCTTCATCCCAGCCACTGGCGGCCACCACATCGGTCACTTCGGGCTCGCCCTTGGTAAGGGTGCCGGTTTTATCGAAAACCACGGCATTGAGCTTGGCGCTGGCCTCTACCGCATCGGCTCCTTTAAAGAGAATGCCGTTTTCCGCTCCTTTACCCGTACCGGCCATCATAGCGCTGGGGGTAGCCAGACCTAAGGCGCAGGGGCAGGAAATGACTAGGGTGGTAACGGAGAGGAGCAGGGCAAAGCCGAAGACCCCGATTTCCGCCAGGCTGTAGGGCGAAAGGATAAATCGGCTATCCGGGAGGAAATAGCGGTCAAAGCCATAGAAAAACCAGAAAAGGAACACGATCAGGGCCAGGACGTGCACCCCGGCTATAAAATGCCCAGCCACAAAATCGGCCAGCCGTTGTATGGGCGCTTTAGAAGCCTGGGCATCTTCCACCATTTTGATGATCTGGGCCAAGGCCGTCTCGCTCCCTACCCTGGTGGCCCGGAATTTGAAAGAGCCCGTCTTATTAATCGTAGCACCTATAACCTGGTCGCCCACTTTCTTTTCTACCGGGATACTCTCTCCCGTGATCATGGATTCGTCCACTGCCGAATAGCCCTCGATCACTTCACCATCCACCGGAATCCTCTCTCCCGGACGCACCACCACGATATCGCCAATGGCTACTTCATCCACCGCGATTTCTATTTCCTGGCCGTCGCGGATAACCCTGGCCGTCCTGGCTTGGAGGCTCATAAGCTTGCGAATGGCCTCAGAGGTGCGGCCGCGGGTTAAAGCCTCCAGGTAACGGCCCAAAACAATGAAAGCAGTCAGGAGGGCAGCGGACTCAAAGAAGGTGGCTCCTTTGCCGCCAAATCCGGCCTCAGGCCAGAGGCTATTAATCGTAGCGATGATATAGGCCGCTCCGATACCGGTGGCATAGAGCAAGTTCATATCGGTGGCGCCCTTCTTAAGGCCCTTCCAGCTATTCACAAAGAACTGCCAGCCAGGGATGAAGACCACCGGAGTGGTCAAGAACCACAGGACTAGGGTGTTGTGCAAGAACTCGGGAACAAAATAAGGAAAGATCCAGACATCGCGGAACATGCCCAGCATGACCAGCAAGCTCAAGGGCCAGGCGATCCACATGTTGCGGGCCTGTCGCCGGATCTCCCGCTGCCGGGCCTCCCTCTCCCGATCCAAAGCTTCTTGACCGGTTACTTTCTCACTGGCCTCGTATCCTAGCTCACTGATAGCCTTTTTTATTTCGCCTTTGCTAACAGACCCGGGGTAGAAGCGCACGCGGGCGGACTCCGCCGGGAGGTTGACCACAACCTCCGTTACCCCCGGGAGACTCTTCACCACCCTTTCTACTTTGGCGACGCAGGATGCACAGCTCATCCCCCTGACGTTTAATAAAACCTCTTCCTGGGGAACGTTATAACCCAGCTCTTGTATGGTCTTAATCAGGTCCATAACATGA
This sequence comes from Thermanaeromonas sp. C210, assembly GCF_013167955.1. Classification (NCBI taxonomy): domain Bacteria; kingdom Bacillati; phylum Bacillota; class Clostridia; order Neomoorellales; family Neomoorellaceae; genus Thermanaeromonas; species Thermanaeromonas sp. C210. The sequence continues at coordinate 590,968 of NZ_BLWF01000001.1, read as the reverse complement.
GTTTCTCTGGGGTTGTATTCTACCGTAGCCTTCCTGGTCAAGAGGTTGACTTGAACAGCCTGTACACCCGGAATATTTTTTAGGGCTTTTTCTACCTTGGCTACGCAAGAGGCACAACTCATACCTTCTACCGGTAAACTTATCCTGGTAGCAGCCGCCTCTGTTGCCACGAGAAATCTCTCCTTTGGCAGCTATATACCCCGTAGGGGTATCCTCAATTCAGTATAAGTCTTTTCCGCAGGGCCGTCAAGATTTTCCTCTCATAGTTAATTTTTATTTTATCCCCTGGGTGAAAACATTATTTACCCGGTTTGACATACCTGGCAGGGAAGAAAAGAATTGTGCCCTGCGTCTCTACAGCTCCTTAACAGCAGGCTTAACGGCTCCTTTGCGGTGTCCCATCCGCAGGTTATTCGGAAGTTATACAGATACCATCTCCCATGACCCTACCCTTCAAGTATGCTCTAATAAGCTTTAATTAAGAAAATGCCCCGCACCAGAGCGCAAGGGTTTTTGTCTTGGTACGGGGCGATACCTAGAAGTTAGAGCTAAAGTAGGAGGCAGTTTACGGTCTTGCCCAGGACCAAAAGCTAATGCCCTTCGCGGCAGTGAGCTACAGGCCTTATCATGTACCTTTTCCTCAACATGCTACTTCCTCCCTTTCCCGTCGGAATCGGCCTTGTAGGCTAACTTTACCACCATACATAATACCCCGCCTCGAGGCGGCAACACAGGTTAAACAAAAAGCCAACAACGCATCACGACGTTGCTGCGCTTTTTCTATAGGAGTATCCGCGGCCGGTGTAAGCCGTCAGAAATCAGCCAGGGCCTTTAGGGCCAGCCGGGAAAGCAAGGCACTGCCAATGGGCAGGCAATCTTCGTTGATATTAAACCGGGGATGGTGCCAGGGAAAGGGAAGCTCTCCCGGGATGGCTGCCCCGAGGTTGAAATATACTGCCGGGACCTTTTCGGCATAGCGGGCAAAATCCTCGGCGCCCATGGAGGGGGCTGCCAGTTCGAAAACCTTTTCCGGCCCCAGGAGTTCCCCGGCTACCCGGCGAAAGAGTTCAGTAAGCCCGGCATCGTTTATTAGCGGCGGGTAACCCCGCAGGTAATCGAGGTCAATCTCCGTCCCGCTGGCGGCCGCCACCCCGGCCAAAATCTCCCGCATATCTTTTTCCAGCTGCTGCCGGGTAACCGCGTTTAGAGCCCGGGTAGTACCGGTCATGGTTACCTCACCAGCGACAATATTTTCCTTCTCACCACCGTTAATAGTACCGATGGTCAGCACGGCCGGCTGCACGGGATCAATGCGGCGGGCGACAATAGACTGTAAAGCCAGGACCGCCTGGGCAGCAGCGACGATGGCATCCGCGCCCAGGTGGGGTGCAGCACCGTGGCTGCTACGCCCCTTGATCCTAATGGTAAAGTTATCGGCCGAGGCCATAGCAGCTCCCGGCCGGATGCCTACCGTACCTGCCGGCAGGGCCGAAGTTACATGGAGGCCAAAGATGGCCTTGACCGGCGGGTTGTCCAGGGCCCCGGCTTCTATGAGCAAGCGAGCCCCACCAGGAGGTAATTCCTCCCCCGGTTGAAAAAGGAAAACTACCGGGCCGGGTAGCTCCCGGCGGTGGGTTGCCAGCAGCGTCGCCGCCCCTAAAACGATAGCCATATGGGCATCATGGCCGCAGGCATGCATCCGGCCCGGGCAGCGGGATGCATATTCCGCCCCGGTAGCCTCCTGGAGGGGCAAAGCGTCCATGTCGGCCCTTAAGGCCACGGCAGGGCCTTCTTCCGCCCCGTTCAGGATACCGACAATCCCGGTACCACCGATGCCGGTCCTGACCTTCAAACCCAGTTGCTCTAACACCCCGGCCACCAGGGCGGCAGTTTCTTTTTCCTCAAAACTCAGTTCCGGGTACTGGTGCAGCTGCCGCCGCCAGGCGACCAGCTGCGGTTTGAGGTTTTGAGCTTCTGCCAGGTAGTAATCTCTTTCTCCCAACAGGGGGTCACCTTGATTCCTTGATTGATTTGCCTTGCCGGGTCAAATAAATGTAAAACCTGGCAAGGCATTTACATTTTTCATTATACTCCCCCGCCCATATTTAAGACCAGTTCTACTTTATCACCTTCTTGCAGGGGATTACTATACTCCTCTTTTAGTAACAGGCGCCCGTTTACCTCAACTGCGACGGTAACGGGGTCAAAATTAAGCGGCTCCACTAATTCCTTTACGTTAATACCTTCCTGGACTTCTTTTTCCTGCCGGTTGAAAATAATCTTCATTGTTCCTCTCCCCTTTCAACGATTAATGAATATATATTGGCGGCGACTTTCTTTACCTGGTGGATTTTATGGCCTTCTGCCTTCAGGCTCCGGGGCACATTACTTAATGGCTCTCCCCCGGTTAATAAAACCTCCAGGATTTCCCCGGGCTGCATCTCTTCCAGGGCCAGCTTGGTTTTAACGAAGGTTATGGGGCAGCAGTCCGCGGTAATATCCAGTCGTTTAGTCGCTTTAATTTCCGCCACCGGCAGCGACCTCCTTCCGGCCGGGGTAAGGGATTAATTCCCGGAACACTTCCGGTCCCAGGCGCCTGACTACATCACTCAGGCGTTCTTGCCCCTTCCTTTTCTCTTCATAAACCGCCAGGATAGAATTAATCAGGGGGCCTATATCATCTTCCGGGACCAAGTCAAACATTTTATACCCCAGCTGGGGATTGCGGCCCATTTTTCCACCAACGTAAACTACAAAACCTGTGGCCGCCGTTACCCAGGCATTGTTCGGGCAGGAAGCTATACAGGCACCATCGCCGTAACAACTTTTCTTATCCATGCTCACCCGATCATTAATTATTTTAATGGCGCCACCGGGGCAGATGGACTGGCACAATCCGCAAAGGCTGCAGCGCTCGGCCACCAATTCCGGGTAAACAACACCCCGTAAACCGACATCATTTTCCATGGGTTTGGTACAGGCGTTATAACACCCGGCTACGGCCATTTTTAGTTTCACCGGGACATCGCGGCCAAAAAAGGCCCGGTCCAGTTGGCCGGCAATAGCCCGGGTATCAATTACCCCGTTAGGACAAATTTCCTTACCCGGGCAAGCGACAATGGATCGCACCCGCGGGCCGCAGGCCCCCGGAAGCAGGTTCAAGGCCTTGATCTCGGCAATCAACTCCTGGTATTTTTCCAGCCTGACCCCGGGTATCTCCACCCCCTGGCGGGTGGTCAAATGGACCTCCCCCCGGCCATATTTAGCCGCAATCCCGGCGATATTCTCCAGATCCCTTGATGTTAAATACCCGCCAATGGTCCGCAGGCGCATCAGGAAAAGATCGCGGCCTTGTTGTTTGATAAAGCCGCCCTTTTTGAGTTCATGAAAATCCAGGTTCATGGTGTTTTCACCCTTCGCATTTTGTGGCACAGACAAAGGTATACTCTTCCAGTTCGCGGATGCGCGGGTTGTCGCCGCAGACAGGGCAATTACCATTGCGTTCGGCCTTAACTTCCCGGAAGCGCATCTCCAGGGCGTTGTAAATCAGGAGCCGGCCGGTCAGGGTATCCCCAACCCCAAGTAAAATCTTGATTACTTCCGTGGCCTGAATTGCCCCGATAAGCCCCGGCACTGTACCGATAACCCCTGCTTCCTGGCAGCTAGGTACGGCTCCCGGCGGAGGTGGGTCGGGAAAAATACAGCGGTAACAGGGCCCCTGTCCGGGTTTGATAGTCATTACGAGGCCGTCCCATTGCAGCACCCCGCCCTCGACCAGGGTTTTGCCGGTCATGACACAGGCATCGTTTAACAAATAACGGGTAGGAAAGTTGTCGACGCCGCCAACGATCACGTCATAATCACGGATGATGTCTAAAATATTATCTTTACCCAAACGTAAATGGTAAGTATTAATTGTCACGGCAGGATTTAAGGCGAGCAATGTCTCGCGGGCCGATTCTACTTTAGGCCGCCCCAGGCGTTCAGTACTGTGGAGGATCTGGCGCTGCAAATTTGATATATCTACTACGTCACTGTCAACTATACCGATTGTACCTACACCGGCAGCCGCCGGTAGTAAGCTGCCGGGGAACCTAAGCCGCCGGCACCAATAATCAATACCTTTCCCTGTTTAAGCCTTTCCTGACCCCGGCCGCCGACGTTGCGCAAAATAATCTGCCGGCTGTAACGTTCTATTTCTTCGTTGGTTAAGACCATTACTAGCCCTCCAATTTGGAGTAAATATATCGGTTTTTCTTAGATTATACCAGGGACCCCCAGGGTGGTCAAGAGACACTTGCAGTGGCAGAGATGTTTCTAAATAATGCGGGTGGCCAACACCAGGACGACCAGCAGGACTATCCCCGGGCCCAGACTGTAGCCGATCAGCTTTTTTTCAGCCGGCAGCAAATCAAACCATTCTTCCTCCTGCGGTAAATGTTCTTTTTTCGTCATGTTCATCTCCCTCCTTTTCAGCCTACTGCCGGCGGGGTAATACCGTGGAAGAAGAGCCAGGAAATAATCAGGCCGATCCAGATAATAAACCCGAACAGGCAGAGAACATAGACCGCAGCCAGTTTGCCCATCCCCTCTTCCCACAGCTTCTTGAAGTTGGACATTAACCCGATAGTAAAGAAGGTCAGGGCAAAGAAGATACCCCGGAAGTTGCCCGCCTGCCCAATACCGGCATTCAGGAGCTTGAGACCAGGCGTACCCTTAAGGGCGACGCCAAGGAGGATGACCAGGATAAAGAGGCCGGCGTAACCCAGGACGAACTTCGGGAACCGCAGCCAGATCTCCCCGGCGTTTACCTGCTCCCCTTCCCGCCGGTCGATCTTCCAGGACCAGATTATGGCCAGGATGAAGGCCCAGATAGCGATGAAGATATCGATAAAGACCTTGACGGTGGTGGTGGCCATGAGCATCCAGCCTTCCTGCCACTTGACGCCGAGGGCGCTCATAGCTTTGCTGCGGATGAGGGCATCCACCATGGCCCCGCTGGCCGCCGCCGCGCCGTCGGTCTTCACGGCCAGGCCCATCCAGGCCCCGGCGACCATTGGCTCTTTGTAGAGCCAGGCCTGGGCGGCAAAGGGCAGGATGATCAGCTCCACCACGGCGAAGATGACCACCAGGGACGAGACGATGACGGGTATCACCGGGCGGGCCTTGATGGCGCCGCCGGTAGCAATGGCTGCCGACACACCGCAGATAGAAATGCCCGAGGCCAGGGGCGCCGCCCACTCTGGGGTAAATTTAAAGTATTTCCGGGCAATAAAGTAAACCAGGGGCCAATAGATTAAGTAGGCCTCGATTATGGCGAAGAGGCCCCGGAGAACCACCTGGGTTGTGAGCCCCGTTGACTGCAACGCGTTCAGGCCAATCTGCGCGCCGAGAATTACGATGGCCGTCTTCACAAACCACTCCGGTTTGGTAGCGTCGTGCAAGTACCTGGTCAGGCCAGGAAAGAAGTTGCCGATAATCAATCCTGCGATCAAGGCAATAATAAAGCCCGACTCCCCCGTCATTCGCAGGGACCAGGGAAGTTTTAGTTTGGCCATCTGGTCGGGGGTGGCGGCGATAAAGGCGTAGTTGCCAAGCATCCAGCAGAAATAAGTGATGAAGAAGATGATGGTGAAACCGGCGGCAAAACGGCGGACGTTGCCGCCCATGCCGGCGACGGCGATACTTAAAACCGCCGTCAGAAAAGTATAAGTAAGAATCAAAGAAACAATGCCGGGAACACCTTTATAAACATCGGATACAGGGGCGAGAGCCTTGGAGAGGTCAAGCCACATATTAGTTTTGACGGCCCAGCCGATTAAGTCCAGGTTGCCCAGCTTCAGCAAGCCGAGAAAAACGATAAATAGGCCAATCCATACCGCCCACCAGTCTTCAGTTTGCAACAGCGGTGAGCGTGCGATCTTTGCTTTCGAAGCCACTGGTTATCCCTCCTGTTAAGAACTAAATTAACTGTAAGTCATCCTGCATCGTCTAACTCACCACATCATTTCACTAACTGCATAGGGACGGTATATAATACCTGTTAATTTCCAGCTCAAATAATAAGTATCATTATAACCACCTGCCTTACCTGCTGATAGCATAGCTTTCCAGGAAAAGGCGTGTGTTTTTAAAAATTAAGGAGGCCCCTTTTCCCTGAGGGAAAGGAGCCTCCAGTTGTCTGGTCAGCATCCCCATCCTTAATATATACTATTATTATAGGTTTAGTCTACATTATTGTCAAGGGATTTATTACTTAATAGGCCGGTTTTCTTACGCCTGATTAACATTTATCCCTGGTGTCTTCAATGGACGGCCAGACATCTCAGGATGCCAGATATCCCTAAGAATGCTTGACATGGAATGCCTGGAAAGTTAAAATCAAATCATACTAAAAAGATATGATTACTGCATAATGGGGGGTGGGAATGAACTATTCTGCTGTTATAAATCTCTGGGTAAATGGTCTTTAACTTTGCCGGGTAGCCCATAAGAAATTAGGATGGAGGGGGATTATCAGATGCCTCAAGAGCCTTTAACAGAAACACGGTGCCAGACAGGGCTTTCCACCAGGGAGCAGAAAGTTCTGGGCGAGGTACTTAAGGCTTTACGCCAGGTGAGATATGGTTCTATTACTATTATTATACAAGATGGTCGTATAGTCCAGATTGACTATACCGAGAAGATCAGGCTGGGTAGGGAGCCGGAGCCGAGCAAACGTGAGTAATGAAGGCAGGTGCCGGGAAACATAACGGTATCTTCTCCGCCGGCGATCAAAAAGGCATCATGACAAGCTGTTATCTGACCACGGGGGTAATTTTAAAAACAGCGTCCCGGCTCCGGCCGGCGTCCAGGAAGCCTTGGCCACTACTTCCAGGGCTTTTACCCGGCCGAAAGGTTCCGGCGAAGAAAATGTAAAAGCCCTGTATCTCAGTTACAGTTTACTTTGAGCCGGTATACTCGATTGTAGCCAGGCTAACCTGCCCCTGGCAGTAGGTAGCGATAAGGCCCATCAACTCATCCGCCGCCCGGTATAAATAATCCATGGGGGTGGCGGTGTTTCCCTGGATGATAAAGAAGGAATTTGTCGTTTGCGGAGTGATTTTGGTTTTCTCGCACTGCTTGACCTCCAGCCGGCAGAGGATTTCCCTGGTGATGTTACCCTCCACCTTATCCAGGTCGTGGGCTCCCAGGGCCAGGGCATACTTCAGGGAAATATAGTTGTACGCATCCACCAGGCTGTTAATTTGCATCAGCCTGGATCGTTGTTTTATAAAGTCATATAAGTATTCGGGAGCGGAGATATGGACCTGACCACCGAATCTGGCGTGCAGGTCGTGGTAGGCGGCCAGGATGGGCCGGTGTCTTTCGTACAGGATCATTAACTCCCCCATCTCCGCCTTAATTATCCTTTCCAGTTCGCGATGTTTCCTTTTTATGGTCAGGTTTCTGGCTTCTACAAATAAAACGGGGATCCCTTTTAATGCTTGATTGACATAGACGATCATGAGCCTCACCTTTACCTGGGATGTAAATAAAGCGCATAAATCATCAAAACCTGATGCCTGTTATCACGTTGGAAACAATACGCAAAAAGGCCCCTTTGCCTTAACAGGAAGAAGGGGCCTTCCTTCATGGTTATAACTTCCCTCAGGGTTGCGGATTTGCTAGCTTAGGTTACCAGCATCCGTTATCCTCGCCGGCCGCCTTAAAAAGCCGGGATAACTGCTCCCTGATATTGTTCTTCTAAAAACTTCTTGACTTCAGCTGTATTTAGCGCTTCTGCCAGTTTCTTTAAAGCTGGATTGTCTTTATCTTCGGGGCGAACCACCAGGACGTTGGCAAAGGGAGAACTTTTATCCTCAAGAAAGAGGGCATCCTTGACCGGATTCAAGTTGGCCTCCAGGGCATAGTTGCCGTTTATGACCGCGGCGTCAACGTCTGTTAAAGACCGCGGCAGCATGGCGGCATCCAGTTCCCGGATTGTCAACCCCTCGGGTTTCTCAATAATATCATTTTTAGTCGCCAAAATGCCCACGCCTTCCTTTAACTTAATAACCCCGGCCTTGGCCAGCAACATCAGAGCCCGGCCGCCGTTGGTAGCGTCATTGGGAATGGCAATACTTCTGGCGTTTATCAATTCGCCGGCGCTCTTAATTTTTTGGGAATAAATCCCCATGGGTTCGATGTGGACTTTGGCAATATAAACCAAATTCTTACCTGTTTTTTGGTTATAATCTTCAAGGTATGGTATGTGCTGGAAGAAATTGGCGTCAATTTGCTTATCTGCCAGGGCGGGGTTGAGCTGGGCATAATCATTAAAGACTTTAATGTTCAGGGTGATTCCCTCTTGGGCCAGCACAGGTTTAATCTTTTCCAGGATTTCGGCATGGGGACGAGCAGTAGCACCGACAGTTATTTCTTTTTTGGCAGCTTCTCCCGGGGATGCCTTCTGTTGCTGGCTGCATCCTGTTAAAACTGCCCCTAGCGTTAATAATGCGAGAATCAGAACAAGGATCTTTTTCAAAGACTATCAACCTCCTCTGAAATAGCTTATTAAGATAATAGGTTTACTTGATTTTTTTGTCAAGGGGCGGAGGGAAAAATTTTTCCCGAATTCAATCTTATTGACAGTATCTAAGCCCTTTGTTACCATTTGACAAGAAAGATTCGCGTGTTTTAGCACTTACCCCTTCAGGTGATAGGTATGGTTAAAATCGAAAACCTTAGTAAAACTTTTACAACCAAAGATGGCAAACTGATACAGGCCCTGGAAAATATCAACCTGGATATTGCCGAAGGGGAGATATTCGGCATCATTGGCCGTAGCGGTGCTGGGAAAAGCACTCTGGTCCGCTGTATCAACATGCTGGAAAGGCCAACTTCCGGCCGGGTAATTATTGACGGGCGGGATCTTACTACCTATTCTGAAAGGCAGCTCCGCCGGGCCCGCCAGCAGATAGGCATGATTTTTCAACAATTTAACCTGTTTTCGGCCCGCAATGTCGCTGGAAATGTAGCTTTTCCCCTGGAAATTGCCGGCCTGCCACGCCGGATTATCCAGGAGAAAGTTAAACGCTCCCTGGAACTGGTGGGACTAAGCGATAAGGCGGGACATTACCCTGCGGAACTGTCGGGCGGTCAAAAGCAGCGGGTAGGAATTGCCCGGGCTTTAGCAAGCGAACCCCGGTTGCTTTTATGTGACGAACCGACATCAGCCCTGGATCCCCAGACGACTGCCTCCATCCTGAGTTTGCTCCGGGATATCAATAGAAACCTGGGTCTAACAATTATAATTATCACCCATGAAATGCAGGTAATTAAGGAAATATGCGACCGGGTGGCTGTCCTTCACCAGGGGCATATTGTTGAGGCCGGTTCCGTCCTGGATATTTTTACTGCTCCCCGGCATCCTGTTACCAGGGAGTTAATTAAGGGTATCCTTGATACTTCCATTCCGGAGCAGGTGCTGGCGGGGTACAAGCATAATGGAACAAACATGCTGGTACGCCTTTCTTTCATTGGCCACTCTGCCGGTGAACCTATTATCTCCCGCATGATTCGGGAGTACAACGTTCAGGCCAACATCCTTTACGGTAAGATTGATCACATAAAAGATACCCCCTTCGGTACTTTGACCTTGGATTTATTAGGTCAGCCTGATGATCTGCAAAGGGCCCTCGCTTTCCTCCAGGGTAAGCAATTAAATATCGAGGTGTTACAAAGGCAATGAATAACTGGCTAAACCAAATAATTCCCATGGTAGCCATGGGAACCCTGGAAACCCTTTATATGGTCTTTGTATCAGTTTTTATAGCCTATCTCTTCGGTCTTCCCTTAGGCGTTATTATGCTTATCACCAGTGAAAGGCATATTAAACCCAGCCCCCTCATCAACAATATCCTGGGTACGATAATCAATATCGGCCGTTCTTTCCCTTTTATCATTTTACTAATCGCTATAATACCCTTTACCCGCCTCGTAGTTGGCACCTTTATCGGGACAACTGCTTCTATCGTCCCCCTGTCTGTCGCCGCCATACCCTTTGTCGCCCGCCTGGTGGAAAACTCCCTGCGGGAAATACCCTGGGGAGTGATTGAGGCGGCCCAATCTATGGGAGCGTCTCCGTGGCAAATTATCGTCCGGGTGATGCTTCCGGAAGCCAAACCCTCCCTGGTATCTGGTTTTATATTAACTACCATTACCTTAATTGGCTATTCCGCCATGGCCGGTGTAGTCGGCGGCGGCGGCCTGGGTACCCTGGCTTATCAGTACGGCTTCCAGCGTTACCAAAATGACGTTATGGTTATTACCGTCGTTTTATTGATCATTATGGTCCAGATCATCCAGGTTGTAGGCGACCGGATTGTCGCCCGGTTAAGCCGGCGTTAACCCCGCACGGGGAAAAAATTTTTCTCAGCTCCCCTTGACGGTTGGGATTTAGAAGCTATAATAAATATAACTAAACCGATTAGATAACTAAAAATAAATAGGCGGAAACTCTTATCAAGAGCTGGCGGAGGGACTGGCCCAATGAAGCCCGGCAACCGGCCTGTTAGAACCAGGTACGGTGCCAATTCCTGCAGGATTTCTCCTGGCAGATGAGAGTTAAAAAAAGCTCTTCTTCTGCGAAGGGCTTTTATTTTGTCATGAGGGGAGTTTGATAAAATGCACCTGGCTACAGAGCTGGTCCAGCTGGGAGTAGGATACGATAGTAAAACACTGGAGCTATCAGTACGCCTATCTACCAGTCTGCTACCTTCCGTCACCCGGCTCTGGGACAGAGTACCGGTTTTGACTACAGCCGGACGGGTAACCCTACCCGTCAAGTCCTGGAAGAAGGCCTCGCCGGGCTGGAGGGAGGCTGCCGCGCCCTGGCCTTTGCCTCCGGCATGGCCGCCATTACTGCCGTTCTCTGTCTTTTCCGGCCCGGCGACCACCTGCTAGTCTCTGAAGATCTATACGGCGGTACTTACAGGCTGCTCAACCAGGTAGCGGTTCCCTGGGGGCTGGAATTTTCCCTTGTAGATACTACTGATCTGGCTGCCCTGGCTGCATCTATTAAAAACAATACGAAAGGCATCTTCCTGGAGACACCTACCAATCCCTTAATGAAAATCACCGACATTGCCGCCGTTGTCGCCCTGGCGCGCCAGCGGGGCCGGCCGGGCACCCGCAAGTAAAGGCCGTTTATTATCCTGGCCTGGAAGGCCATCCTGGCCGGGAGGTTCATTTCCGGCAGGCCCTTGGCGCCGGAGGTGTATTCTCCTTCCGCCTAGCCACTTCAGAGCTGGCCCGCCAGGTAATCAATAAGGTGCGCCTGCCGATCATCGGCTCCAGCCTGGGCGCAGTAGAGAGCATAATTTCTCTGCCTGCTACCATGTCCCATGGTAGCCTCCCGGAAGAATTTAAAGAGCGCCTGGGGATTACCCCCGACCTGGTACGCCTGTCGGTAGGCCTGGAGGATGCCGCGGATCTTAAGGCTGACCTGGAACAGGCATTGAGATCCTCTATGTGAATAGCGTACTACAGTGATAAAATTACTACGCATCGGGTCAAACAAATCTTACCGATTATAATTAGACGGCCTCGGGACAGGAGCTCCCGAGGTTTTACCCAATTTAGGGACCGGATCTTCCGCACCCCTCCGCCAGGGACCATAAAGAAAAGGCCCTGTCGCGGGGGACAGGGCCTCTCTATTATTTTTTCGGGGCAACGGTATGTCTCGGTATAAAAGTTCCACAAGCCGTATCGTCGGAGACCGTAATCATGGTGTCCATAGCCGTTGGACGCACCTGAATACTGGAAGCTTTGCATTCATTACCCTCTTGGTAGAGGCAATCGCCCACCGAACATTTGATACGAGGCACCTTTATCACCTCCTCTGATAGGATAGAGTACCCCATAAAGACCTATTTATACACCGCCGGGAGGATTCTAACGGCAGATTATGAAAAAGTAAGAAGCCCTAAATTAAAGCCCAGGGCTCATTATTAAGGAAAAAAATAACTCTCATGGGCACCAATTGCCTTTCAGAGCCTTCTAACGTGAATTTTTGACTTTGACTTTTGTTGACTATTCCTTTAGCATGAAGATGCAAGCTGAGTTGTGGGTATAGAATAACAAAGCAAAACGGAGGTGGGTAAAGTGTTTGGTCTGGTTCCCTTTTACGGTAAGAGGAGGGGCTTAAGGCCGATATTCTCCGACCTGGAAAGCTTTGTCGAGCGCTTTTTCAATGAAGATCTTTTCCTGGTACCGGTATGGGCCCAGCCCTTCAGGGCTGATGTCAAGGAAACTGAAAGGGAATACGTGGTAGAGGCCGAACTACCGGGGCTGGAAAAAGAGAACATCCAGATTGTATACGATGACAATGTGCTTACCATTTCGGTGAAGCAGGAAGCCATTATCGACGAAACCCGGGAAAATTTCATCCGCAAGGAACGCAGGAGCGGCAGCATTGAGCGGCGGTTCTATCTAGAAGGTGTGGATGAGGCCAAAATTACGGCCAGCTATAAGAATGGCCTCTTAACCGTCAAGCTTCCTAAAAAAGAAGCGGGGTTACGGCGCGGCAGGAACATCCCCATCGAAGAATAGACGGAGCCAAAAGGGGGCGACCGGGGAAGCGTTATGTCCTCCTTCCCCGGTCGCCGCGCTTTAGGCAGGGCTTTCTGGTCTTACTTCCAAGGGCGGTCAGGAAACCTTTACGAGTTTAACTAGGGTATCGTAAAAGACGGCGCTGCCGCCCGGCAGGTCTGTAAGACAGGTATTCTTGAGTACGGGATCGACACGCATGGCCGCGTTGGCATGCACGCCCCGGGCCCGCCGAGGATCTCCTTTAACGACATGGCCATCGATGGTAATATCACCGGCGCCGTAGGCCCAGTGACCGAAGCCCAGACTGAAGGTTACGGTGCCCTGCCTTATCATGGGCGTTATCTTTACCTTGCCGACTATCGGTTTATGCAGGCCCTCGGCCAAGGGCCAAATCCCCTCTGGATTGCTGGCCGAGACTACCTTGACGACATCTCCATCCCTCAAACCCAAACCGGCAGCATCTTGAGGGTGCACGAGGAAAAGGTTTTCGTCCATAATCCCGTGCAGCCAGTAATCGGCCATGGTCCGGGACTTAGTGTGCAGGATGTCTTTGAAGGTAATAAGCTTGAGGTTATAACCCTGTTCCCCATCCCCGAGGGGCCGGCCCAGGCAGTCCGTATAGGGTTCTATATAAGTGGCCACACCGACGAAGTTCTTACCCGTCATGCTGTTCTTGGATGTTGCCGTCTTTTCCTGGAAGATATTAATCTGTTTGTCATATTTGTTCTTGACTTGCTGCCCCGACGCAAGAAGGGGGTAATCCTCAAAGCGGCCGCCGCGGTTGAGTACATAGACGACCTTCCCCCACCAGGGCCTGCCGGCCGCCCTCTCCCATCGTTCCGGGTCGAACACCGTAGGCGGCAGGTGCCGGCGGGCGGCCAAAAATATCTCTACCTCTGCCGGGTCGGCGTCAGGCACCTGCTCGCTGCCATCTGCCTTGTCTCCAAAGGCAAGATTGGCCACCATCTTAAGGTAAAAATCCTCCGGCTTGGTAAACCTTTGGCCCGGGCCAAATCCGTCGGGGCCAAAGTTGGGCAGGCCGAGCTTTTCCGCCAGAGCCAACAGGAGGGCTTCCAGGCCTAAGGGCTGCTCTTCGCCGAACACCCTAACCGTCTCCGTCAGAGGCGCCACCGCCGGCTGGCGCACGGGCTGTACCTTGGGCAACACGCTGGGGTGCGATCCGTGAAACTCCCAGCGCTCCAGGTACGTGAGATCGGGGAAAATATAATCGGCATACATGGAGGTCTCGCCCACGGTAATATCTATGGCCACGAAAAGGGGCAGCTTCTGCGGATCCCGCAGTATCTCTATATTGGTCTGACCCGCAGGCAAGGAGTACACCGGCGACCCCATATATAAGAACAGGGCCTTAACCGGATAGGGATACCCGTCGCCTAAGGAGGGTATGATTTCCTGGTATACGTCGCTGGAAAGGGGATACCACGGTCTGGCCGAAGGGTAGCCCGCAAACAAGGTAGTATCTTCATATTTTACCTCATGGCGAATAATGCTTATTCCGAAGGGAGAGAGCTTGCCGGGATTCAGCTCTTTAAGTTTATAGGGCTTCCCTTCCTTATCCCCGAAGTGATCGTAGGTGGTGGCCTTCACCATGCCTCCGGCCCAGTTGAAGTTGCCCAGCAGGACGTTAACACACATCCAAGCAAAGACATTGTAAAAACCGTTGGTGTGCTGGGATACGCCGCGGTGGACGTCGACGGCCGCCGCCTTCCCGTAGGACGTCAATTCTATTGCTATTTCCTCCAGGTCGCCCGCGTCAACGCCGGCCACTTCGGCCCATTCGGCAAAGGATTTCTTCCTGGCCTCGTCGTAAAGGAGTTGCAAGGAGCTCTTAACCCGGTGGCCGTTTAGCACGGTGTCGACCAAGAGGTCCCCTTCCACCGGGTTTTCGTCATCGTTGGGATCGCAAGGTACCGGCCGACCGGAAGACAGGACCACAAAGGGGTCGAATTCGTATTTAACTTTTTGCCCCTTCACCTCGGCCTCTCTAATTTGTTTCGGCCATCCCAGATCCGAACCCCTCAGGAACCTCACCGGATTCCCGTTTTCCACCTTCACCAGCCAGGTGGCGTTGGTCCAGGAGGCTTCGCCGTCGGCCTGGGCCGCCGCCTTGTTGGCGTTGCGCACATAAGTTTCGTCAAAACGCCGGTTATCGATCATCCAGCGAATAATGGCCAGGGCGGGCGCAGCCTCGGTGCCGGGTTTATTGGGCAGCCACTTCCAGGCCTTGGCAGCAGTCTTGGAAAAACGGGGATCGATGACGGCGTATTTCAACCGCCCGCTGGCCAGCCCCTCCGTGATGTCGGGAATTCGGTTAGAGGGACCGTAGTTGGCCTCAAAGGGAGAGGCTCCCACCAGAAGGGCAAAGCGCGCATGAGCCAGGTCGGCCTGCCAGTAAAATTTTTGTCCCTCGGCCCATTTCATCTTTCCATCGCTTTCGCTGAAGACATATTGCTCACTCATGGCCTTGCATAGAAAATACAGGGAACCCTGGCATACCGTGGTATGACCGTGGGTGTTTAGGGAGCCGAAGCCGTCCTGGACAAAGCGCTTGATAAACTCTTCTCGACCCTTTTTGAGGCGGCCCCACATAAACACCAGTTGATTATTTTGGGGCCCTAGGTCCGGGTGGTCGGGATCTATTAGCAGCTTTAAATGATCTCGATATTTATCTTTGAACTGTTCCACCGTCATTTCTTTGGCCCATATCTTCTTAACATCCTGGGCCATATCTTTGCTGAGTTTGGCGTCCCGCAAGGCGTATATCTCCCTCAACCCCGGTACGTACCGGCTCTCCTCTCCGGGAACGTCTTTAAAGAGATAACCGCCGTTAACTATTTCCTCTACCGCTTGTTCAAAGGGAATGGTAACCCACTTGTTCTCCCCGCGTTTCCCCGCCCGTTTCAGGACTTTCCTAAGGCGGTAGGGGTCGTATAAGGTTTGGATGCCCGCCTGTCCCTTGGGGCATATGGCCCCGTCGATGTTAGCCGCCTCCCTTAGACTGGAGCCGTAGGGCAAAGGAGGATGCAAGGTCCAGGGGTTAAAGGGGTTGCCGTCGATTTTGACTACCACCCCGTCATAAATTTTGGCCTTTATGCCGCACCCCGTATTGCACTGCAAACAAACGGTGGGTATATAACTTGCCGGGCCCGTCAAAGGATATTCTCCCTTGCCCTCGGCCTGCGCTACTTCACTGAAGGCCTTATCCACTCGGGAAAGCAAGAGGGCAGAACCTCCTACCAAAGCAGAAGTCTTAAGAAACTGCCGCCGGCTTAGAAGAAAGCCCTTAGGCATTGATCTTCGCCTCCTTTTCCCTTTCTCCGGCCACCTTAAATTCCTCAATCCTGGCTAGGCCGGTCAACACTAGGGCCGCCACCAGGCCGCAGAGAAAGACTACCGTGAACCATTCTCCGGCTGAGGGAACGTATTCAAAGGAATAGCGAGCTTCCCTGACCGCCGTCTCGAGGCCTTTAAGAGAAGGCACCCCCTGGGCGGAAATCACAAACAAGTACCGTAAGGCGAAAAACCCGACCAGAAGGGATATGCAGCCCCATTGGGTCTTTTTCCCGCCGGAGCGGAGGGGCTGTAAAAGGATTAACGGCACTATGAAGGCCACCAGCACCACCCCTATCCAAAAGACCGGAGCATAAGCGCCCACTAGGAGGGAGCGGGCTACTTCGTAGTGCTCCGGCGCCCCCCCTTTAACTGCCAGGAAAATCTCGCTAAACTCCAGGAAGGCCGTAAGGGCCAGAGAGCCGAGAACTACTTGTTTTAGCCGGGTCAGAAGCTCTTTATCGTCTGGCCGCAAAATGCTACTTAAGAGGGTTAACAAAGCACCGCCCGAGGTTACGGCCGCGCCCAAGAACAGGAGGGGCAATACGGCGGTGTTCCAGAAGGGTTTGGCCGTGTTTAAGGCAAAGAGGAAACTGCTGCTGAGAATAATGCCAAGGACCAGGACTACTCCCGCCCAGCCTAACCCTTGGCTCTCTTCTTCACCCCTCCAGAGATTCCTATAGTTAGACCACCCCAGAAGGATGAAGTATAGTGTATAGAACCACACCAACCATGATATCGGCGAGGAAAAATTAGGCACTATCAAGGTGCGGTAAAAGCGTTCCATGTGCCCGAGATCCAGCCAAATGGCCAGCAGCCCCCCGGTGCAGGCGGCCAAGGCAACTACACGCGACAGCTTCCTGAGTTCATTGAAAGCCGTCCCTACGAGAAAAGCTCCTGCCGAGAGGCCTATAAAGTACAAATAGGTACTGACCCAAATTCCCCAGGTCACGTAATTGCCGAAATTCTCGGCGTGTCCGTAGAATAAGCGGCTGTACAACCCGTATGAACCGACTACTAAGGCCGCAACGGTGACCGCCCAGGGTAGGGTTTTCCGCATGATGTGACACCCCCTTTACAGCAGATAATAGACCCGCGGTTCGGTGCCCAGTTCTTCCTTAAGGCGCATTACCCGCGGTGAAACGATGAGCTGGGAAACCAGGGTGTTGCCTTCTGCATCACCAAAGTAGGTGGCCCGGCCCATGCAGGTGTTCACACAGGCGGGAAGGAGCCCCTTTTCCACGCGGTGCAGACAGAAATGGCATTTCCGCGCGTTGCCCACTGGAGAGTTCTTCTTTTCCCTTACCCATGGCCGGCCGTATTCCCACGCAGGAGCCCTTTCGTAGAGCATGACCTCCGGGGTATTCTCCGTATAGTATTCTCCGAAGTCAAAGCTCCTGGCACCGTAGGGACAGGCGGTTAGGCAGTAACGGCAACCTATGCACTTGTTATAATCAACTACCACTATTCCGTCGGCTTCCTTCCAGGTCGCCCTCACGGGGCATATCCGCACGCAGGGCGGGTTATCGCACTGCATGCACGGCCGGGGGAGGAAACGACGACCCACGCTCCCGTTTTCCTCAAAGGTTTCTTCCAGGACCGGCCGATAAACTACATTGGGCGGCAGCACGTTTTCCGCCTTACAGCTGATGGTACAAGCGTTGCACCCCACACACTTCTTGAGGTCGATAACCATGACCCAGCGGCGCCGTTCTTTAGGCTTTTCCAGAGCTTTTTCCAGTTGCCGACTTAAGGCGACCAGAATGTCTGTACTTTCACTAGCCAATCCCGAAACCCCCTTCTTTCAGCTTGTTCCCCTCAATAATTTTACTTTTAGACTGCCAATTCAGAAATTGGGGTAAAACCCTATTTTGATGGGGGCGGGGTTGGGGTAAATCCCTAGTATTCCCCTACTGTCGGGACAAAAGCCCCTGCTCCATGGCAAAACGCACCAGTTCAGCCCGGCCTTTTAACTTCAACTTTTCCCTGATATTGGCTTTGTGGGCCTCTACGGTTTTAATGCTTATCGTGAGTTCTTGGGCAATCTGCCGGTTAGTATAACCCAGAGCCACCAGCCGCAACACTGCCTTTTCCCGCTCGCTTAAGAGATCCACGGCCCTGGAGGAACCCCTTTGCTTTTCTCTTTTATTGACAAAATAATCAACCAGGGGTTTAGTGAGGGCAGGATCGTAATAAGACTCGCCCCTGGCCGCGGCCCTTATGGCGGCGATCAATTCTACATCCGCCGCGCTCTTTAAAATATACCCTGCCGCTCCCGATTCCACCGCCTGGCACAAGTAGGCCACATCGTCGTACATGGTGAGCACGAGGATGCGCGTTCCGGTATCCTTGAGCTCTTCCAGGGCCTTAAGGCCCCCCTCCCCCGGCATGTTTAAGTCCAGCAGCAAGACATCCGGTTTAAGGGCCCGGCAAAGATCCACGGCTTCCCGGCCATCGGCAGCCTCACCTATTACCGTCATGTCCGGCTGTGTATTTAGTAAAAGCTTCAGGCCCCCCCGCAAAACAGCATGGTCATCGGCCAGCAATATGCGTATTTTATCTCCCACTCCCTCAAACCTCCCCTTCCCCTCCGGGGTTCAGGTGCAGGCATCCTACTGGCTCGACCCGAGTTCTCTTTGTGCCGGCTTCTCGGGTACTTTCATCCTTCACTGCGAAGGTACCGGCACTCTGATATAAACCGTGGTTCCCTGTCCCAGCGAAGATTCTATGGTCAAGGTCCCTCCCACCAGGGCCACCCTCTCCTGCATTCCGAATAATCCCAGGTGTTTCCCTCCCTGCTTCCCGGCCAGGACTTGTTCCGGAACAAAGCCGCAACCGTCGTCTTCGATTATGGCCAGGACCTCGTTCTCGCGCCTCTCCAAGACCAGGCTCACCTGGGAGGCCCGGGCATGGCGGACTACATTAGTCAAAGCTTCTTGTATTACCCGGTAAAGGGCAATGGCCGTCTCCGGAGGAAGGGTTTTCCACTCCCCCTCCGCCTGGATATCCACCTTTATTTTGTATCTGCGAGCATAATCTTGACAATAGCGCTCCACGGCTTCTTTCAGGCCCAGGTTGTCCAACAGGGAAGGCCGTAGTTCAAAGGCCAGGTCGCGCAGGAGTTGTAACACTTCTACCGTTAATTGCCGTAATTCTTCCAGTTTCCCTTCCGCTTCCGGTGCGGTTTGCTTCAGCCCCTGCAGGCTGATCATGAGATAGGTCACGGATTGGCCCACCTGGTCGTGGAGCTCCCTGGCGATGCGCCTGCGCTCTTCTTCCTGGGCCGATATCACCTTTTGCAACAGATAAGTCCGCATCTCCTCTTTGGCCCTCAGCTCTTTCCATAAGTTCTTAAGCTCGTCGTTCTGCCGCCGTATCTCCCGAGTGGACCTTTCCAGGTTATCCATCATAAAGTTAAAGGTTTCCGCCAGGAGATGGGCCTCTTTGCTGGCCCAGCCCAGTTTTACCCTCCGGCTCAAATCCCCCCTGGCCACCCCTTCGGCGGCGGCGACCAGGCGAGAGATAGGGGCCGTCAAGAAACAGGCCAGGGCAAAAGCAGCCCCACTGCCCAGAACGGCTACCAGCACGGCCACCACCACCATCTTCCAAGTCAGATGCCGCAGGTTGGCCCAAATACTTGTTTCAGTTAAGCCCAGCCTCACCGTTCCCGCCTTGCCTTCCCATACGGGAACGGCCACGTCATGAATGAGGCCTTCGTTGGTGTACAAACGGACCACCTGAAAGTTATTACTGCCTTCTTGGATAAGATTGGCTTCCAGCAGGCCTTCCGGGAGCCCTTGCCCAAAGGAATTGCCTAGAAGTTCCCCGGAAGTATCGGTTATAAATAAATAGCGTATGTCCGGGTTGCCCTCCATGGTTATCTTAATCAACTGGTGTATAGCGTACAGGTTATTGGTAAAAATAAGGTCTACGCTCTGAGCCGCTACCGTGCTGCCCAGGTAGACCCCCCGTTCGTCCAGCTGCTGGCGCATATTTTCTAGAAGAGCCTTTCTTATTTCACTGATAAAGGCCCCACTTATCGAAAGTATCAATACCAGTACTACCAGCATAAATTTAGTGCGCAAGCCTATCTTCTGCAAAATCTGATGCCGCACCGTTCCTCACCGACCTCGCAAGCTCACGTACTCCCTCGTATAAGCTATCCTCTACCGGCACAAAACGCTCAATATGGAGTCGCCGTAAGATAATCTGGCCGTCCTCGTCCAGGTGCATGGCCATCAGGATGTCCCGTACCCCAGCCTTGGTCCCGGCCTCCAGATCGGGCCTGGCTACTACCGGCGGCATACCGTACTCAGGAGAGCGGTGAATTATCTCCAGCTGGCCCGTCAACTCCGGCTTTTCCGCCGCCAGAAAATTAAATATCTCACTTTCGACGGCGGCACCATCGGCCAGGCCTTCTACCACAGCCATGATAGAATTATCGTGGCTGTAGGTATAAAAATGGGACCGGAAGAAGCTTTCTGCCGTTTCCCCTCGCTCCTTTAACAAAAGTTGGGGGTAAAGAGTCCCCGTGGTAGACATGGGGTCGGTAAAGGCGAACCGACGGCCCCGCAGGTCGTCGAAACTACGGATAGAGCCGTCGGCCCGGGCTATTAGATACGAGCGATAGGTCACCTTGCCGTCTATTTGCGGAGCGACCAACAGTTCCAAACCGAATTCGTCATGTCCGGCTACGTAAGAATAGGTGCAGATAAAAGCTACGTCCACTTCCCCGGCCCGCAACAGGTCGTTAACCTCCGCATAAGACCTGCGCTGTATTACTTGCACCGGGCGATGTAGGTGGCGGGATAAATATGCCAAGAGTTCTTCGTAATAGGCCCGGCCATAACTGGGCGACGTAATAGAAGAAATAGCCACCCTAACCGGCCTCTCCCCCAACCCTTCCCCTGGCGTTACGTCCTGAATTCTGGTAAGATCAATAAAAGGCGCAGATGTTCGGCTACATCCGCTCATGATCACCATGAACAGGAGAAGGATCAGAACGGGCATAACAGAGCTGAACTTCCTAAAAAAGTCCATTTCCGCGCCCTCCCTATAGTTTTACTTTACTAAATCCGGATTTTTTTGTCCAAAGGATGCGACCACCCAACTAAGCCTCATCCTGTTGGGCCGGTCCTGAAAGGCATTGAAAGGCATCAACATACCCGGTGATGGGGTTCGCGGCGGAATAGGCTTAAGCTTTTTCGCATTACGTCACGCTCGAGTTCCGCACCGGCCAGGAAGGTCAGCAGGACGGCTCCATAAGAGGCCAGAAAACACAGCCATTCCTGGTTCGAATCTAGAGCCTCTACCTTGCCGAAAGCAGTGGCTACGGCGGCTGCAATTATTCCTACACATATTTCTGCCAAGGCAATGGAAATCTTCAGGTGATAAGAGGTGATAGCAGAAAGAACGGCCAATCCCAACTATAAGGCGGCTAACGTAAAGATGTGTTCCATATTTTGCACCTCGCCCTTCTTTCGGTAGTGGAAGTAATGAAAGCCTCCCCTTTAGGCCTTAGTTCGCTTAAACAGAGTCTCCCCTATTACTCAACCCCCCCCTTTGCTGCGGCTATGTGGTCTTTTGCTTCCGGGCAATAAAATAAATAAAAGGCTCCTCCAGGACCGACAAATTCCTGTAGGAGCCATCAGCCAAAGGCAATTGTACGGCGAGCTCGATCACCCTTTATCTGCGCTTGCTCTTCATTTTAGCAACCGCGATCCCTGTCAAGTACAGCCGGGCTTTAAAGTCATTGTCTGCAGCCGATAAAGGGCGAAACCCTCAAAACATCACCCTTTTAAACGCCCGGAGATATCTCTTAAAGCGGCCAGAAGGGTATCAACATCGTCACGGGTGTTAAAATAACCCAGGCTTACCCGTACTGCCCCCCGCTCCAAGGTGCCGATAGTGCGGTGGGCGCAAGGAGCGCAATGCAACCCGGACCTCACCACAATCCCGTAGACCTCATCCAGGACATAGGCTACTTCCCCGGCGCCGGCCGAAGCCAAATTAAAGGATATCACGCCAACTTTGGCGTTAACGTCGCGAGGCCCGTAGATCTCCAGACCGGGTATCCCCTGCAGACCTTCCTGCAAATACCCGAGGAGCTCCATTTCCTTTTTCCGGATGTTTTCCACTCCGGTTTCCAGGAGGAATTCCACCGCAGCCTTCAGGCCCGCCAGCCCCGCTACATTCTGGGTACCCGCTTCGTAGCGCTCAGGTAGGGACGGGGGTTGCTCTTCCAGGGCCGACTCGCTTCCGGTGCCCCCCTCTACAAGGGGTTCCGGCTCCCATCCTTCCCGGATGTATAAACCGCCCGTCCCTTGGGGGCCCATTAATCCTTTGTGTCCGGTAAAGGCTAAAAGGTCGATGTTCATGGCCTCCACATCAAGGGGGTAAACACCCGCCGTCTGGGCGGCATCCACCAGGAAGGCTATGCCCTTCCTGCGCGTTATTCTTCCCACTTCCTCCACCGGCATCAAGGCTCCGGTAACATTGGAAGCATGGAGCATAACGACCATCCTGGTGTTCGGCCGGAGGGCGTCCTCCAGATCTCGTAAGCTGAAGGGACCTCCTGCGGGGCAGGGGAGGGGAGTCACCCGTATTCCCCTCTCCCGCTCCAAGCGTTTAAGGGGCCGCCATACCGCATTATGCTCCAGGGAAGTAGTTATAACATGGTCGCCCTCTTTAAGGAGCCCTTTAAGGGCTAAGTTCAGAGCCTCCGTAACGTTGAAGGTGAAAACAATGCGGCTGGCATCCCGCACGTTAAATAGGCGGCCCAGATTATGCCGGGCTTCGTACACCACTCGGCCGGCCTCCAGGGCCCTCCTATAAGCCCCCCTGCCGGAGCTGGCCCCTATACGGCGCAGATAATCATCCACGGCCTTGTATACCGTTTCTGGCTTCGGAAAAGAGGTGGCGGCATTGTCCAGATAAATCCCCATATTCCTTTACCACAACCCTTCACCAGACCCGGCGGGCCCTTAGGGCCGCAGGGTGGCCACCGCCCGCCGGGGCTTGAGGAGAAAATCCAAGGCCGCCAAAATATGGGGGAATACCACGTCGGCGGCCAGCAGTGCGCCGACATCGGCCCCTTCTTCCCCTAAAACTACCAAGCCTAAAGCTGCCTTTTGCAACATCAAGGCATCATTACGGCCGTTGCCGATGGCCGCCGTCCTATCGGCCCCCAGGCGCTCCACCAACCGCGCCTTATCGACCCCGCCCTCTTGGGGACTCACCCGCACCATCTCCACCGGCAAACCGGCGCACTCTCCGGCCGCGCTTCCAATGGTGTCGGCAGTAAAGACGTAAAGGGCAGCTTTGCGGGCTAAATCCTCCAGCCTTTTCCTCACCCCGGGCAGCAGGCTGCCGTCCAGGGCCAAAGTGCCGTTAAAATCGAGGACTACATGGTCAAGGGTGATCTCCCGGCCGGGTAAGTCAATCTTCAGCAGGGGGAGCTCCCTCCTCCCACCCGCGGCGGCACTGGCGGCGCAGCGGCCCGGCCACAAATCTCCTTCGGCAGTGGGGGCACTCCACCCCTACGTCCTCTTCTCCCCTGTTCACCGCCCATTCCCGGCCGCAAAAGCGGCACCGCACCTTGCCCAGGCTGAGGCGAAAGCATCCTCCCTCCACCTTAATGGCCTTTCCGTTGATCAGGGCCTCGGCAATCTTGGCCCGGGCCGAATTAAGAATACGGAAAAAGGTCGGGCGGGATACTTCCATCCGGGCAGCACAATCTTCCTGTTCCAGCCCTTCCAGGTCTTTTAAGCGAATGGCTTCCAGTTCTTCAACCGCCAGGGTCACCTCTTCCAGTTCGTGGAGAGGTACGCCTGCAGGCTTAAAGTAAGTGGTTTGGGGCAAAAACTCTACCCTGCGACACTTGGGCGGTCGAGGCATGTTCTATTTTCCTTCCTCAAGATCTTCTGGAGTAAGGGTATAGGCCGGAACCATACTCGGAGTCCAGTTCATGAACGGTCCAACCGGATAAACCTGGCCCGCAGACATTTGCAGGCTTTCCAAGTTTTCTACCACGGTTTGGAATAAACTAAAGGGCAGGGCGAACAAAAGCTCGTCCTTCTGGGTACCGCCAAAGGTGCGGTCGCCGGCACAGGGAAAACCGATCACCGGTTTCTGCTCGCCCAGGGCAAAACCGATGGAAGAGCACAGGGCGGCTTCCGCCACGGTATCGGCCTTTACTGCCTCACCGGTTTCAAACACACTGGCATGGATAAGCCGCATGACCTGGGCGGGGTTGGCATAAATTACTACCACGTCTGGGTCTCCATCTTTGAAGCCGACCAAGGGCCCTACGTAAATGCCTTCATAAAGCTTACCGCGATCCCCCAGCTTATATGTGTTGGCCATGAACTTGCGACCCGCTGCCAGGTCGGCCACATACCGACCTACGGCCGCCTGGCCGCTGGTAAACCGGTCAGGTGTTCTAATCAATCCCGTACATGCAGCCCCGATGGCGCAGATCATCAGGTCCGGCGTGCCGGAAGCAAATTTACCCCGGTACCGCGCCTGGCAGACCAGCTGGCATATATTTACTTTCCAGTTGTAAGGGCGCCGTGGCAGCTCCTCCTTACGGCGATACAGTTTCACCCCCACAGGTTGGGTATCCAGCCGCAAGAGCTCGGTCAACCGTCGGACAAAAAGTGTGTCAACGGCCATGCCATTACCCTCCTCTCCCTTCGTATTAATGCCGTGTTGATACTAGTATAACTTTATCGGCTTCGGTCCGCTATAGCATGCTTTCCCCTGCCGTCTCCCTTTATCCTTCTACGCTCGAAGTAATTTCTTGCCTTAACTCTATTTCACTTTTCTCCTCTCAACAGCCTCCTAAGTCCTTCCTCGTCCAGGAGGGGAATACCTAGCTCCCGGGCCTTATCGTACTTAGAACCGGGATTTTCACCCACCACCACATAATCCGTACGGCGGCTAACGCTGCCGACCACTTTGCCCCCTGCCCGCACGATTAGGTCGGTCGCCTCCTGACGGCTCAGGCCAGGGAGGGTACCGGTTAAGACAAAGGTTTTACCGGCCAGGGGCCCCACGGTTTCAGCCTGGGCTTCTGCCTCGGTTTTTACCCCCGCCTTCTTGAGCTTCTCCAGAACCGCCAGGTTGCGGGGCTCATCGAAGAAGGCCCTAATACTGGCTGCAATTTTGGGGCCGATGTCGGGCAAGGTGGTGAGCTCCTCCCAGTCGGCCTCCTGCACGCGATCCAGGGAGCGGAAGTGGCGGGCCAGGGTGCGGGCTGCCCGTTCGCCCACGTGGCGGATGCCCAGGGCAAACAACAGCCTCTCCAGCCCCTTGTCCTTGCTGGCCTCAATGGCGGAAATTAAATTGCGGGCCGACTGCTCGGCGAAACGCTCCAGGGGCAGCAGGTCCTCCACCTTGAGATAATAAAGGTCCCCTGCATCGGCAATGAGGCCGGCATCCAGGAGCTGAGAAACTATAGCCGGCCCTAGGCCCTGGATGTCCATAGCTGGCCGGGAGGCGAAGTGGATAATCCGTTCCTTTACCTGGGCGGGGCAGGCCAGGCCGCCGGTACAGCGCCGGGCCGCTTCGCCCTCCTCGCGGACCACCCTGGACCCGCAGGCCGGGCACCTCTCCGGGAAATGAAATTCCTTTTCCTCCCCGGTCCTGCGCGCGGGCAAAACCTTGACCACTTCGGGAATGACGTCCCCCGCCTTTTGGATTACAACTGTATCTCCTATGCGCACGTCTTTTTCCCGGATAATGTCTTCGTTGTGCAGGGAGGCCCGGCTGACGGTGCTCCCAGCCAACCGCACGGGTTCCAGCAAGGCGGTGGGAGTGAGGACTCCGGTACGCCCTACCCGCACAATAACGTCCACCACCCGGGTGACGGCCTGTTCGGCGGGGAACTTATAGGCCACCGCCCACCGCGGGCTTTTGGCCGTGGCACCAAGGACCCTCTGCACGCCCAAATTGTTTACCTTGATTACCAGTCCGTCGATTTCGTAGGGCAAGGCCGCCCGCCTTTCCGGGGTCCATTCCTCCAATGTATTTAGCACTTCTTGAACATGGCGGCAGTGCACTCGGTACGGGTTAACGGGGAAACCCAGCCCGGCCAGATATTCCAGGGCTTCCATTTGGGTAAGGGGCTCGTCCTCTTCAGTGTACAAAACTTGGTAGACAAAAAGGCCGAGAGCCCGGGAAGCCGTAACCTTAGGGTCCAGCTGGCGCAGGGAGCCAGCGGCGGCATTACGGGGATTGGCAAAGACGGGTTCCCCTGCGTCTTCCCTTGCTTTATTCAGGCGCGCAAAAGCTTCCTTGGGCATATAGACTTCCCCCCGCACCTCCAGCCGCGCTACAGGCCGCTTGAGCCGCAAAGGCAGGGCCCGCACAGTGCGCAGGTTGGCCGTGACATCTTCTCCTACCTCGCCGTTTCCGCGGGTAGCACCGGTGGTAAACACCCCATCTATGTAAACCAGGGCTACGGACAGGCCGTCGATCTTGGGTTCTACTACGTAGTCTGCCGGAGCTCCGGCCAGCTCCCGCACCCGCCGATCGAAGTCCAGGATTTCCTGAGGAGAAAAAGCGTTGGCCAGGCTAAGCAAAGGCTGGCGGTGGCGAACTGCAGCGAACTCCGGCCGCGGGGCGCCTCCCACCCGCTGGCTGGGGGAATCGGGGGTAACCAGTTCGGGAAAGGTTGCCTCCAACTCCAGCAGCTCGCGCATGAGCTCATCGTATTCCCGATCGCTTATGATAGGCGCATCGAGGACAAAATAACGGTAATTGTGCTCTTCAATTAACCGCCGCAGTTCCTCCAGGCGCCTTTGAGCCTGCTCCCTGCTTACAGCCATACCCTTCACCTCATACCTTCTGCAAAGGTGCGTAGCGCAGTAGCAATTCCTTTAATCCCAGTTCGGGGAAGGCTACGGTTACCTGGGCGTCCTCCCCTTCGCCTTTGATGCGGACAATGACGCCGATACCGAACTTGGCGTGGCGAACCTTATCCCCCACCGCCAGGGCAGCGGGGGTTCCGTTGCCGGTGTAGGCTTGTCTCTTTGCTCCCTTGTCTTTTCCCCCGGGCACCACCCTTAATTCCGGCCGCTGAAGGGTCGTTCCAGGCATCCTCTCCGGCTCCGGCCCACCCCCGGATTGTACCAGCTCCGGAGGTATTTCCTGTAAGAAACGGGATGGAGGGTTGTTCAAGGTGGTACCGTACAGGTTGCGGGTGGTGGCATAGGTAAGGTACAGGACCTCTCTGGCACGGGTCATGCCTACATAACAGAGGCGGCGTTCTTCTTCCAGTTCTTCCAGATCTGTGGTCGAGCGGAAGTGGGGGAAGACTCCTTCCTCCAGACCGGCCAGGAATACGACGGGGAACTCGAGGCCCTTGGCCGTGTGGAGGGTCATTAAAGCCACGGCGTCACCCCCGCTGTAACTGTCGGCCTCGGCCACTAAAGCTACCTGGGCCAGAAAGCCCTCCAGCCCCTTCTCCTCCTGGGCGTCGTAGGCTCGGGTGACGGTCAACAATTCCCTTAAGTTTTCCAGGCGCGCCTGGGCTTCGGGCGTTCTTTCCGCCTCCAGCTCTGCTTGATAGCCCGTCTCCTGCAGAATCCTCTCCACCAGGGCCGTTACCGGTAGTGTCTCCCTTGCCTGCCGCAGATTATCCAGCAGCTTTCCCAATTCTCCTAAGGCGGAAAGCTGGCGGGGCATGAGCCCGGGAATTTCCTCGGCCCTCTGCAGGGCCTCTAAAGGGGTGATGCCCTGTTCCCGGCTGAAAAGCTCCAGCCGCAGCCAGGTTCCTTCGCCAATTCCCCGCCGCGGGACGTTGATGATGCGTTTTAAGCTCAAGGAATCGGCCGGGTTGACTAAGACCCGCAAATAAGCCAGGACATCTTTGATTTCCTTACGCTGATAGAATTTGAGGCCGCCTACAATTTCATAGGGCAACCCCAATTGGATGAAGGCTTCCTCTAAAGCCCTGGACTGGGCATGGGTGCGGTAGAGCACGGCAAAAGAACCAAAGGGCCGGTTTTCCTCCCGGTGGCGGCGGTAAATTTCCCGGGCGATAAAGGCGGCTTCATCCCTTTCGCTCTGTGCCTCGTAAACATGCAGGAGCTCGCCTTCCCGCCGCCGTGTCCAAAGGCGCTTTTCCTTGCGACCTGTATTGTGCTTGATCACCTCGTTGGCCGCCTGGAGGATGGGCCAGGTGGAACGATAGTTCTCCTCCAGCAATATGACCCTGGCATTGGGATAATCCTCTTCAAAGGCCAGGATGTTACCGATGTCCGCTCCCCGCCACCCGTATATGGATTGATCCGGATCCCCCACCACGCACAAGTTTTGACCGTCTCCTGCCAGGAGCCTTACCAGCACGTACTGGGCGTGGTTGGTATCCTGATATTCGTCTATCAGAATGTGCTGCCAACGCTGCTGGTAGTGGCGCAGAACCAGGGGGTTTTCCTGAAAAAGGGCCACGGTAAGCATGATCAGGTCGTCAAAATCCAGGGCGTTAAGGGCTTTTAACCTCTCCTGGTACCGGCGATAAACGGCCGCCACTTTTTGCTCGGCATAAGTTCCGGCCATTCCCTCGTAGTCCTCAGGGGAGTACAGGGCATTTTTGGCGCTGCTGATGGCTGCGGCCACCGAGCGTGGGGGAAATTTTTTCTCATCCAGGTTGAGCTCCCGCAGTATCTCCCGTAACACGGCCACTTGGTCGTCGGTATCGTATATCACAAAGCCGGGCTTATAGCCCAACAGGTAGATATCCCGCCTTAAAATGCGGACACAGGCGGAGTGAAAGGTGCTTACCCAAAGGTAACGGGCCGTGGGGCCTACGATTTTCTCCAGCCGTTCCTGCATTTCGCGGGCCGCCTTATTAGTGAAAGTAACCGCCAGAATGGCCTCCGGTGGCACCCCTTCGACCAACAAGTGGGCTACCCGGTAGGTCAGGACCCGCGTCTTGCCGCTGCCGGCGCCGGCCAGGACCAGCAAGGGGGCTCCCCGGTGGCATACGGCTGCTTGCTGTTGGGGGTTTAGGGTATCCAAGAAGTCCAGCAAAGGCTTCACCCCTTGAGAAAACTATAAGTGTTTTCGCCGCGCCGGAGTCGATTTCCTGCCATTATTTCTATTTTACCACTGCACCCCGCAGCCCCTAAACAATTGGACGTTGCACGCCGAACAATTTGATATTGGGAGGTCGAAGGTTCCTGCACCGCCTTCTGCGGGATATTGCAACCAAAATTGCAGGGCTCTGGTTAAACCAAAGCCCTGCCAGGGTAGCCCGGTGCGTCAAATCCGCCCTTTTTAAGACTCCGCCCTACTCCTTCTGCCAGTCCGCCAAAAATTGCTGCACGGCCTGGGGAATTTCGCCCCCCATGTCCTTGGCCAGCTGCTGATAAAGAGTGGCAATGTTCTTCTTCGCTTCCGGTGTAAGGTTCTGGGTCACCTGCTTCACGAGTTCAGCCAGTTTTTCCTCGCTGCCGAGCTCTTCCGATCGAAAACCCGCTTCCAAAAGTAACTGCTGGACGGCCTGGTTGTCCGGAGACAGGCCCATGACCCGCAGCATCTCTAGCAGGTTTGCCTTACCTTCACCCGCGGCCGCCACGCGTCGACGCAGTTCTTCTAAATTAACGTTCACCGTGATCACCTTCCCTCGAAACTATGGGCGGTTCTGACCCCCTTTCCATTTTTATTCGTACAGGGCCGCAAAAGTGTCCCCAAAAAAAGCCGGTTGGGAGGGTAAGGCGTCCCCCTCCCCCACGCTTATGCTCCTTAGGCGGGCACCACATTGGCGGCCAGCACCCCTACGATCTCACCGTCCTTCTTGATAGGTACGGAAACGGTGATGGACAGGCGGTTAGTGGCCTGGGTTATGTACGGTTCGGTGGCGAAATACCTTCCTTCTATAGCCTCGCGAAACCACGGCCGGAAGGCCCAGTTAGTAATACCGGTGGAAGGCCGGTTGTAAACCGCTGTACCGTCCGGCAAGGCAGCAATAAGGGTCTGAATAAAAGGATGTCGGTCAAAGGTGCTATCCAGTAAAGGGGCCATCTCCTTTAACTCCATTCCCTGTACTTCCGGTTTCAAAGCCAGCTCCTCCAGCACTTT
Source organism: Thermanaeromonas sp. C210 (assembly GCF_013167955.1). Lineage (NCBI taxonomy): Bacteria > Bacillati > Bacillota > Clostridia > Neomoorellales > Neomoorellaceae > Thermanaeromonas > Thermanaeromonas sp. C210. The sequence goes on along the minus strand of NZ_BLWF01000001.1, from coordinate 560,938 downwards.
GTGCCCCCGGCCGATTAACTCCTTGCACGTAGCCTCATCCCAGCCGCTCCGGGTATAATCGGCAGCCAGCGCCGCAAAATTCCGGGCCATGTTGGCCAGTTGTTCCATGCTCTGCTGTACCTGACCCATAATGGCCTGTTGTTCGCTAGTCGCGGCCGTGACTTCTTCAATGCTGGCCGCCGTTTCTTCGGCCACCGCCGCCACGCGGTTGGCATCCTCATTGACGGCCCGTACCCGCTCCACTTGCTGCTGGGCGCGGTTATTTATCTCCTCCATGGCCTTAACCGCCTGCCCGATGGCCTGGCCGATGGCCACGAAGGATACCCGGGCATTCTGACCGCGTTCGATATTCCCTTTGACCAACTGGACGTTTTTCTCTACCTGGTTTGCAGTTTCCCTGGCCTCCTTCTGGATGGCCGCGGCCAAGAGAGTGATATTATGAGCCGCTTGGGCCGATTGTTCGGCCAGCTTGCGCACCTCTTCGGCTACAACGGCAAAGCCCCTGCCCTGTTCCCCAGCTCGCGCAGCCTCAATGGCCGCGTTGAGGGAAAGCAAGTTGGTCTGCTCGGCTATGTCCGTTACCACTCGCACGAATTCACTGATCTGGGACATCTGTTCTTCCAGCCGATGCATTTGCCGGGCTGCCAGCTCGTTGGAACCGGCTGCCTCCTGGATCTCCTGCAGGAGCTGTTCCAAAAGATTCCTTCCTTCCTGTTCCTTTTTCTGCACTTCGGCCGCCAGAAGGGTACCGGAGCGCGCCTGTTCGGCAATTTCTTCGGCCAGGTTGGTTAGAACCCCCACGTTTTCCGCCACCCGCTGGGCAGCAGCAGCCTGCTCATCGGCCCCCCCGGCAATTTCCTGCATGGCGCCGCTGATTTCCCGAAAGCTCCGCTGGATATCCGCAGTTCCCTTGTGGAGTACGCCCACAAAGTGATTCAATTGATCCGAGCTACGCTGCATATGGCCTATAATTCGGAAAAAACTGTCCAAAACAGCCTGCCCCATTTGCCTGAAGGCCCCACTGGAGCCCGCCTGGGAAAAGAATCGTTCTGCCTTAACCGGATCCCCTGCTCCTAGAATCTGGAGAAAGCTTTCCAACCTACCCAGGGGGCGGATCCACTTCTGCCAGAGAAGAAAGAAGGTTAACAAGCTGAGGATAACTGCCAGCAGCACCGCTGCCAGGGCAGCCAGCCAAAAGTGCTCCAGGCTTACGCCCTGCCGGGCGGTGAGCAGGGCACCGGCAATAGTGGGTAGCAGAGTTAAGATTAGAAGGTAGAAAAAGTATGCCAGCACCACCTTATAATGTCCGCGCAGGGAAAGCTTCATGCCTTACCCTCCTTTGTGGAAAGACTTCCGGTTTCCATGGTGTAGGCAGTTGCGAGAACTTATTACTTCCGGCGGCCGTTCAGCTCCCCGGCCAGCCGGTCCGGTCCCAGGCCGTGATAAGCCAGGAGAACCAGGGTATGATAGTACAGGTCGGCCAGTTCGTAGAGAACTTCGGCTTCACTCTGGTTCTTGGAGGCGATGATCACCTCTCCCGCCTCCTCGGCAACCTTCTTTAAAATTTTATCCTGACCCTCCTTAAAAAGATAGGCTGTGTAGGAACCTTCGGGCAGCAAAGCTTGACGCTCCCTGATCACCGCGAAAAGTCCTTCCAGCACGGCTCCCAGCTTGGCAGGCGGCTCAGGCACCGAAGGATCGCCCCCGCGGGGCAGGGGATTATGAAAGCAGGAAAAGCGGCCTTCATGGCACGCCACTCCTTCCTGCCGGACTTTAAAGAGCAAAGCGTCCCCGTCACAGTCATAGGAAACGCTGACGATGTGCTGATAATGACCGGAGGTAGCCCCTTTATGCCACAGTTCCTGCCTGCTGCGGCTATAAAACCACATCTGGCCGCTGGCCAGGGAACGCTCCAGAGCTTCGCGATTCATGTAGGCCAGCATTAAGACCTCTCCCGTCTCTACATCCTGTACGATGGCCGGGATGAGGCCCTCTTGATTAAATTTGAGCTCCGCGGGTAAGGAAATCTCCATGGAAAGGTCACCTCGTTTTCCGGGCGGCATACACCGGGCGCACCGGTACGCCCCGGGCCGCCAGGTATTCCTTAGCCTGGGCAATGGTATAGGTGCCGAAATGGAAAATGGAAGCTGCCAGCACGGCATCGGCCCCTCCCAAGGTTAAACCGTCCAGCAGGTGCTTGAGATTGCCCACTCCGCCGGAGGCTATGACAGGTATATTTACACTGCGACTGACGGCGGCCGTGAGTTCCAGGTCATAGCCATCCTGGGTACCGTCAGCATCCATGCTGGTAAGCAGGATCTCCCCCGCCCCCAGGTCAGCCGCCTCCCGCGCCCAGGCCACGGCATCCTTACCTGTAGGTCGCCGGCCGCCGTAGGTCACCACTTCCCAGCGGCCAGGTTCACGCTTCTTGGCGTCGATGGCCACCACAATGCACTGGCTGCCGAAACGACGGGCCGCCTCTTCTATAAGGCGAGGATTTTCCACGGCCGCAGTGTTGATGGATACTTTGTCCGCCCCCGCCGCGAGCATCCGTCGGATGTCTTCCAGGCTCCTTAGGCCTCCTCCCACCGTAAAGGGGATAAATACCTGTTCGGCGGTCTTGCGGGCCACCTCTAGCATAATATCCCGGCCCTCAACCGAGGCCGTTATGTCCAGGAACACCAGTTCATCTGCACCGGCGCGATCGTAGGCGGCCGCCAGCTCCACCGGGTCCCCGGCATCGCGCAAGTTTAAGAAGTTTACACCCTTTACCACCCTGCCGTGGTTTACATCGAGACAGGGAATAATACGCTTGGTCAGCACCGGGTTTCACCTCCGGCCTTAAAGGCCACCTTTACCTCTCCGGCCGCGGCCAATGCTTCGGCCAGGGTGAACCGGCCGTTATAAAGGGCGCGGCCGATAATTACGCCCTCCACCCCCGAGGGTTCCAGTTCCCGGAGGGCAGCTACATCCCGCAACTCCGCTATGCCCCCCGAGGCTATAACCGGCAGTCCGCAGCCCGCAGCCATCTCCCGGATGGCTTCCAAGTTGGGCCCTTGAAGGGTGCCGTCCCGGCTGATATCGGTATAAATAATCCTGCGGATCCCCAGGTCGCCCATCTCTCGCCCGAGGTCCACCGCCCGCCGCGGGGAAAGGTCGAGCCAGCCTTTGATGGCTACCAGTCCATCCCGGCTGTCTATACCTACTGCGATGGCTTCTCCGTAGGTCCGGCAGGCCCCGGCCACCAGGTCGGGATCGGCCACCGCCGCCGTGCCCAAGACCACCCGGGCCGCTCCGGCCTCGAGCAAGGCTTCTATGTCCGCCAGGGTACGCACTCCTCCCCCCACCTGGACGGGAACGCCGGCGGCCCTGATGATCTCTCGAATGACGCCCAGATTCTGTACCCTTCCTGCAAAGGCGCCGTCCAGGTCCACTACATGCAGCCAGGAAGCGCCCTCTTGTACCCATTTCCGGGCTATGGCCACCGGATCTCCAGAATAAACCGTTTCCTTTTCAGGTCTTCCCTGGTATAGGCGGACGCAGCGGCCGCGGCGCAAGTCAATAGCCGGGAAAACGATCATTGGTAGACCAGCTCCCCGAAGTTGGCCAGTACTTTCAGGCCCAGGGTACTGCTCTTTTCTGGGTGGAACTGGACGCCGAAAATATTACCAGCCTGAACGGCGGCTACCAGCCGGCCGCCGTACTCCGTCCGGCCCACGGTGACGCCGGGGTCGGCGGGTTCAACGTGGTAGGAATGTACGAAATAAAAAAAGGCCGCCGAAGGTATGTCTTTAAACAAGGGACTGGTCCGGCAAAAGTCCACCTGGTTCCAGCCCATATGGGGTATCTTTACTCCACCGGGCAGGCGTTTGACTACACCGGGAAGCAGGTTCAAACCTTCAACCCTGCCGCCCTCCTCGCTGGCCTCAAAAAGAAGCTGCATGCCCAGACAGATGCCTAAAAAAGGAGTACCGCGACGGCAGACTTCTACTATGGCTTTCTGCAAGCCCTTCTGTTTTAAAGCCTCCATGGCATCCCCGAAGGCCCCCACCCCCGGAAGGATCACCCCCGGGGCAGCCAGCACCTCTTCGGGGCTGTTGGTAACTCTGGCAGGAAAACCCACGGCCTCCAGAGCCTTTTGCACGCTTAAAAGATTGCCCATCCGGTAGTCAATGATACAGATCGGCTGCAAACCCTTTCCCTTCCCTCGTACGTTAATGGCTACAATACTCCCTTGGTCGACGGGATCCCTTGGGCCCCGGGGTCCCGGCCTACCGCCTGGCGCAGGGCGCGTCCCAAGGCTTTAAAAAGGGCCTCGGCCAGGTGATGGCTGTTGCGGCCAGCCAGCTTCCTCACATGGAGGGTCAAACCGCTATGGTTGACCAAGGCGCGCAGGAACTCTTCCACCAGCTCCGCATCCAAACCTCCCAGGCGTTGGACGGTTAATTCCAGTTCGTAGGCCAGATAGGGCCGGCCACTCACATCCAGGGCCGCCATCACCAGGGCATCATCCATGGGAATAAAGGCGGTGCCGTAGCGCGTTATACCTTCTTTAGCCCCCAGGGCCTGCCCCAGTGCCTGCCCCAAGCATATGCCCAGGTCTTCAACCGTATGGTGACCGTCCACCTCCAGGTCGCCCTTAGCCTCCACCTTCAGGTCTATAAGGCCGTGCTTAGCCAGCTGGGCCAGAAGGTGATCCAGAAAGGCAATACCGCTGCTGCCCTCGAAGTCGCCCCGTCCGTCCAGGTTGAGCTCCACCCTGATGTCGGTCTCCCCGGTCTGCCTGGTCACCGCTCCTCGCCGGCTAAGACCCTCCATCTCTCCCACCAGCGTTACTCCCTTCCAGTTCTTCTCGTCGCAGAACCACCGCCCGGGCGTGGGCCGTCAGGCCCTCGGCCTCGGCCAGTTTCTCCACGTCTCGCGCTGCTTTAATTAAACCCTCACGGCTGTAGGCGATTAAGCTGCTCTTCTTAAGGAAGGTATCCACATTCAAGGGGGAGTAAAAACGCGCCGTACTCCCGGTGGGCAACACATGGCTGGGACCTGCCAGGTAATCGCCCAGGGGTTCTGGTGAATACGGACCCAGGAATATAGCTCCGGCATTGGTAACCATACCCAGCCACCGCCACGGATCGGCCACATAGAGCTCCAGGTGCTCGGGAGCCAGGCCGTTGACTACCTCTAGCGCCTTATACATATCCTCCACCAGGATGACGGCCCCGTAATTTTCCAGGGACCGGGCGGCAATGGCCTGGCGGGGAAGGTTGCTGAGTTGCCCTTCCACCTCGGCGATAACCGCCTGCGCCAGATCCCGTACCGGTGTTACGAGCACGGCACCGGCCAGGGGATCGTGTTCGGCCTGGGATAGAAGATCGGCCGCCACCCAGTCCGGCCGGGCCGTAGCGTCCGCCACCACCACAATTTCGCTCGGCCCGGCCAGCATATCGATATCCACCCGGCCGTACACTTCCTTCTTGGCCAGGGTGACGTAAAGGTTGCCCGGGCCCACGATCTTATCCACCCGGGGGACCAATTCCGTACCGTAGGCCAGAGCAGCCACGGCCTGGGCCCCGCCCATTTTATAGATTTCCTCTATCCCGCATTCCCGCGCCGCCACCAGGACCAGGGGATGCACACTGCCATCCGGCCGCGGAGGCGTGGCCAGGGCCACCTCCTTAACACCGGCCACCTTCGCCGGTAAAGCGGTCATGAGCACCGAAGAAGGATAAGCGGCCGATCCCCCCGGTATGTAGATCCCCACCCGCCTCAGCGGGCGGCAGAGCTGTCCGAGGACGTTGCCGGCCTCATCAGTGGTGATCCAGGAGTTATCCACCTGGCGCCGGTGGTATTCAATAATGTTGGCCCTGGCCCGCCGGATGGCGGCCAGCAGCCCGGGTTCCACTTCCTTATAAGCGGCCTCAATTTCCTCTGGCTTTACGCGGAAGGTTTCCTCAGTTAAAGAAACCCTGTCTAACTCCCGAGTGTAAGCAAAGACCGCAACCTGTCCCTGGCTGCGAACTGCCTCCACAATGGAGCGTACCTGCCGGGCGGCCTCTTCCTGGGCAGCCAGCCTACCCTCCCACAAGCCCTGCCAGGACGCATCCTCCCCTTCTATAAGGCGTAGCACCACGGGCCTTACCTCTCTTCCCCACTGCAGAAAAAATATATAAAGGGCAGTTGCCGACTACGGGAACATTATAACAGAAAAGAAATTAAGGGAAAATACTCTTCTCCTGTCGGAAGCACCCCTGGCCCTCTAAGAAAATACCAACCCAGGGAACCTTTTCCCGGCCCGAACCGTTACAATAGATGTCAGGGGAAAATAGGCCCGGGAAAGGAGGTAAAGAAGTACCCAGAGGGCGCCCCCTTGAATAGATCCACGAAAATTAAGGAGGTTCGGCAAGAAGTGGGCAAGCCTGACCGAGGTCTCATAAAGGGTACGCTGCTGGCAGCCGCTTTCCTTTGGACATGCCTGGCGCTGCTACCGGGAACCGCCCGGGCGGAGGTCCAACCCGCGGTGACCCTGGAACAGGCCATCGAGAAAGTTAAAGCCGTTTTCGAAGTGCCCGGGGACTTCACCCAGTTCTCCTCCAGCTACCAGCAGGACGAAGAAGGGCAAAGCTGGCACCTTACCTGGCAAAGGGCCCAAGAACCCGGCGGGACCATGAACGCCGCCGTAGACGCTCAAACGGGCGAGATCCTCAGTATGTACCTGTGGCGCCACAGGCCGGAAACCGGGGCCCAACTTCCGTCCCTTTCCCGCCAGGAGGCCCTCAAGACCGCCGAGGAACTCCTGCGCCGCCTGCACCCCTCGCGGCTAGAAGAATTGAGCCTGCAGGCCGGTGAAGAAGAGCTTTTACCCTTATGGGCCCGGCAACAATCCGCCTACAGTTTCCGCTGGCAACGCCTGGTTAACGGCATCCCCTTCCCTGCCGACGGCGTCTCTATCTCCGTGGACGCCCAGACGGGCCAGGTAACCTCTTACAATTTGCGGTGGACCCGGGCGGAGTTTCCCGATGCTACTAAAGCTATTTCCCCGGAAAGGGCCCGTCAAGCCTTTGACCAGGCAGGAATGCTCAAGCTCCAGTACTTCCGCCCGTATCCCACCGAGCCCAAAAAGAAAATGCCGGTAATGCTCGTCTACCGCTTGGACCATCCGTCCGGCGGCGCCATAGACGCCTTGACGGGAGAGCCCGTAGACCTGGACGGCGGGTGGATGGGAAGCCCCGGTGGGGACGGCATGGGGGCCTACGATCGGGCCGCCAAACAGGCTCTTGAACAGCCCTCCACTCCCCTTACCCCGGAAGAGATCCGGGAGATCCAGGAAACCACCAGGCTCATCTCCCAGCAGGAGGCCGAGGCCGTCGTACGCCAATGGGTTAGCATCCCCCAGGATTGCAAACTTGATAATGCCGCCCTAACGGCCGACACCTGGACGGATCCGCCCCTGCGCACCTGGAACTTCTCCTGGAGCACACAACAAGACGGCGACAACTACCGCTACGTTCACGCCCGGGTTAACGCCGTCACCGGTGAACTGCTGAGCTTCCATATAGGCCCCTCTCCCGGTGAAAGCGAGAAAGAAGCGCGGAAGCTCACCCGCAAGGAGGCCCAAGCCAAGGCCGAGGCCTTCCTCCAGAAGATCCAGCCCGAACGCTTCCGCCAGGTGGAACTGGTGGAAGACCGGTATCTGGGGCCCATACGTCCCCTGGAAGAAGAACTTCCGGCTTACCACGTTTTTTACTACCGCCGGCTGGTAAATGACGTCCCTTACCCGGAGGACGGCTTCAGTATTACCGTGGATGCGGCCACCGGCGATATTACTTCTTATAACCTCGCCTGGTCCGATCTGGATTTCCCGCGGGCCGAGGGGATATTATCTGCCGGAGAAGCCGTCGAACGGTATCTCTCCCGCCAGCCTCTAACCTTAAGCTACGTCGAGATTTATCGCCCCCGGGGAGACCGGGAGATAAAGCTGGTATATCGTCCTACAGTTCTTCCGGGCGCCGTAGGGGCGGCCATGATCGAGGCCAAGACGGGCGAAGCCTTAGACTGGCAGGGAAAACCGGTGGCCCAGCAGCCGCGGCCCTACCGCTTTACCGATATCGCGGGTCACTGGGCGGAGAAGGAGATCTCCCTCCTCGGCCAGGCCGGTCTGTTCGGCGAGTATGGTAATACCTTCCGCCCCCAGGAAAGGATTAAGGCAGCCCAACTGCTACGGGCCATGATAGGCGCCCAGGACGGCGTGCCGGCCACCGCCGGTCTGTCCGATGAACAGGTGCTGGACAGGGCCAGACTGCGCGGCTGGGTAAAGGAGAACTTGGCACCGGGCGATGAGGTGAGCCGCCAGATGCTGGCCCGCCTGATGGTGCGCTTCCTGGGCCTCGACCGGGCGGCCCGGGCTCGGGACATCTACAGGGTGCCCTTCGCGGACGCCGGAGAGATACCCTCCGATTCCCTCGGCTACGTGGCCTTGAGCTATGGTCTGGACATCCTGCAGGGGGACGGCCGGCTATTCCGGCCCGAGGAGCCGGTATCCCGCGCCGAAGCTGCCGTAGCCCTGGCGAGAACCCTGAATATGGAAAAATAGTAACGCGGCTAGTAACGGCCAGGCCCCCGGCGTTTTTGCCGGGGGCCTGTTCTCTTCCCTCTAACCCCCGGGCAACCCATCATCTGACCCCCAAACCCTTCTCCCGGAGGAAATGCGCCACCTCTGCCCCGCGGAAGGGACACGCGCTCACTCCTGTGCCGGACCCGGGGCCTTGCCGAGGGAAGCCGCAATTCTAATGATATCTTCTTTCGCGATGTTCCCCTTTACCTGCACGGCTACCTGGTCTTCATCCTGAAAATACAGGGTGTAAGAATGCCCATCCGAAGTTAACCGCGCCTCCCGGCCCTCAACGGTGATGATCTCCTCCTGAGCCCCGGGGCCGACGGAAAAGGCACTCCCTTCCTCCGCCGCTCTAGTCTGAAGGATTTCTACCGTCTGGGAACCCTTTCCGTAAAGAAGCCTAACGCGGCCGACGTCAGCCCCTTCGGTTTCCGCCGGGTCCACTTCCACACCCTTGAGCTCGAATCCCGGAGGCAAGTAGGCCGGCAGCTTTACGGCAAAGGGAAACTCTTTATCCTCCAGTTCGGCGCGCAACGCCCTTCCTGCCTCCGGCGCCGCGGCTGCTAAAGGTCCTTGCTGGTCCAGTGTAATTTTCGGAGCACCTTGGGTAATACGGGGCAAAGCGCTGCTTCCCTCCTGCCCCTCGTTCACCATCGTGTCCCGCCCTTGCGCCAAGCCCAAGACTTGGCGGGCCCAACCGGCAATCCCATCAGGATAAAAAACGGCCGGTACACCGGCTAACAGGAATACCAAAACGGCCGCGGCGACCAAATACCGCCTCCGGCGACTCTTTTTCTCTTGTGAGCGCCTCCTCTGGACCGCCCGCCAAACCTCGGCCCACTGGTCATCGGTGGGTGTGGGAAGAGACTGCCTCTCTATCTCCCGGATGATGACTTCTTTTAACAGCCGCTCCCAATAGCCCTCGTGAGCCATCTCCAGGGTCAACACCTCCTGAGCTCCCGCACTTCCCGGGCCACCTCGCATTTGCGTTTAAGGTAGCTTAGGGCCCGGTGCAATCGTGATTTCACCGTACCCTCCTTAACCTGCATAATCTCGGCCGTTTCTCTCACCGAAAAATCGCAGTAAAAACGCAGATAGATAATTTGTCTATAAGTGGCTGGCAATTCTTGCAACAATTGGTATATCAGGACTTTATTTTCAGTGGCCAGAAAACCGGAGTCTTGTGAGCTCCTTCCGGCCGCAGCCTGCTCCCGCGCCTGTGACTTCCTGTGTTTGCGCCACAGATCGATGGCCTTGCGAGCGGTAACCGTTTTGAGCCACCGCAAGAAATTATCTTCTCCGGGCAACTTGTCGAAATGGGTGAAAACTTCGATAAAGGCCTCCTGGGTAGCATCTTCCGCCAGGTTGTAATCTTTAAGTATCGCCCAGGCCGTGTAAAAGGCCTGGCCATAAAAGCTTTCATAGATGACACGAAACTGTTTTTCATCCCGGGAGGGGTAACCCAAAACTAAACACCAGCCCTTCCCTCTGGGGTAATAAAATGATACGGTACCGGCGGGACGTCCGGACTTATACGGGTCGGCGTCGCCGCGAGGGTCTTCTTCCCACGGCCCTTGCGCGCGTCCTCTATCGAAATTAGGACGAGAAAGGCGAGATTGGGGACTTGCTGTCAAAGGAATACTAATTAATGCCTTTCAAGGAGAATCATAAACTAACTTGATAAAATTTGGAAGTCCCTTTTTTCGCCCAGATTATTGCTCGCCCGCCGCAGCCTTTCCACCAGGGGCTGGAGCCGCTCGTGGTGCATGCGGTAGCTCACTCTATTGGCAATAAGCCGGGCTGTGGCCTGAAAGATAGGCTTTACTTCCACCAGGTCGTTCTCCCTTAATGTCCTACCCGTAGAAACGATATCCACAATGAGGTCCGCCAGGCCCACCTGGGGGGCCAGCTCGATATTTCCATGCAGCTTAATGATCTCTACCTGCTGCCCAAGGTCAGAAAAGAAGCGGGCCGCCACCCGGGGAAACTTGGTGGCCACCCGGCGGCTCCCGGCCAGCAGGGTTTCCAGGGAACCCCCGGCTTCTTCCCACTGCCGTCGCGGAGCAGCAACTACAAAGCGGCAGTAGCCAAACCCCAAGTCTACCAGTTCGAATACATCGGCTCCGCTTTCCACCAGGGTATCCTTCCCTACGATCCCCAGGTCGGCCGCCCCATGTTCCACATAAGTAGGCACATCAGTCGGCCGGCAGATGATATAGCGCAGGGATTCTCGAGGAAAACTGAAAGTGAGCTGCCTCGCTTCTGTGGAAACCCCCTCTACCGGCAAGCCTGCGACGGCCAAAAGTTTTAAGGTCTCATGCCCCAACTTCCCCTTGGGCAGGGCTAAGGTCACCACCACGTCATTCATTCCCCTTCACCCCTGGATGATACCCACACGGGAGTGAGCTTCCGTTCCGCCGCTTCCCCGGCGGCCTCTTCCGGGGTCTTCAGGCCCCAAGCCAGTTGCACCCGTGCCCCGGTAAGCCGCAATTCCCGGGCCCGGAGGAGAACCTCCGCCAGGTCCTCCCCGGCCACCAAGTAACCGGTAGGGCTCTCCTCGGGGGGCGAACCCAGGCCGTTCCTCACCGTTAACACCCGCTCCAGCCCCACCGCAAATCCGGTAGCCGGGCAAGGATAGCCGAACTCCTGTAACAGCTCGTCGTATCGGCCCCCGCCCAAGACGGGAAACCCCAGGCCGGCCGTATAACCTTCAAATACGAGGCCGGTGTAATAATCGAAATCCCTCAAAATGCCCAGGTCGATGAAGAGGTAGGATCCCAGACCGTAGCGTTCCAGGACGGCCAGAACTTCTTCCAAATGCTCCAGGGGCTCCCGGGCGGCCTTCATTTTGCTAAGAGGACCGGCTCCCCGCAGGGCCTCCCGGCCACCGTGCAGAGTAAAGAGCAGTTCCAGGCACCGCCGGGCATCGCCCTTGAGGCCGTATTCCTCACAAAGGTAACTCAAGCGCACCCAGTCTTTGCCCACCATGGCTTCCTTCACCCTCGCCAAGGCCTCCCCTGGCAGGTTCAGCTCGGCCAGTACTCCCTTAGTCACCGCCACCTGTCCCAAACCTATCCGGAATTCTTTGAGGCCAGCTTGCAGGAGGGCCTCTACCGCCAGGGCCACTACTTCACAGTCGGCTCCCACGCCGCTGGCCCCCAGGAGCTCTACGCCGGCCTGATTGAACTCCCGACGCCGGCCGCGGGCGGGGTCTTCATACCGGAACACGGTAGCACTGTAGCAGAGGCGCAAGGGAAGCTTCTCCCTTTTGAGGCGGGTAGCTACCAGGCGGGCTATAGGCGCGGTCATCTCCGGCCGCAGGGCCAAAACCCTCCCCTGCCGGTCGATGAACTTATACAGCACATCCTCGCTGCCGTTGGCCTGTCCGGCCTGGAAAACTTCCACGAACTCAAAGGTTGGGGTTACCACCTCCTGGTAACCCCAGCCCTGGAAAAGCGTTAGCAGTTTATATTCCAAATCCCGTTTGGCCGCCGCCGCTCCGGGGAGAAAATCATCAACCCCCTCGGGCAACTGCAGTTGTCGGTTAAGATTCAAAGCGGCCTCACCTCGGAATAAAATTGAATCCGGTATACTGCTACCGTAATAATATCACCTAGCCTAAAGAAGGGGCAAGGGCCATTTTGCCTGGCAGCCGGAGGAGATCTCCTCATGCTTTTAACCTCCCAGTTCCGATTTCTCCTTTAACCCCTCGGCTCTGGCTTGCTTTTTATCTTTATTTATGTTAAAAGTCTTGCCATACGAATGCCGAACAACCCTTCGTTACCGCCGCGGGAACGGCCGGATTTCCAATTAGAAGAGGGGAGTGAAAGAGCTAATATGGAAAAAACGAGGGGAGCCCGTGAACTGGAGCTGGCCCCGGTCGGCCGCTTGCTGTGGAAATTTTCGCTCCCGGCCATAGCGGGAATGCTGGTGAACGCCCTTTATAACGTCGTAGACAGGATATTTGTGGGAAGGGGAGTCGGGCCGCTGGCCATAGCGGCGACCACCGTGGCCTTTCCCCTGATGATGGTGCTTATGGCCCTTACCATGCTGGTAGGCATGGGAGCTACTGCCCTCATTTCCATCCGCCTGGGAGAAAGGAAAAAGGAAGAGGCCGAGGTCGTAGCCGGGAACGCCCTGACCCTCCTGGTGCTGGTGGCCCTTAGCGCTTCCGCGGTCGGCCTTGCTTTCCTCCGGCCTTTGCTCTCAAGTTTTGGCGCTCTGGAAAACGTCCTACCCTATGCTCTGGAGTACACGCGCATAATACTTCTAGGCAATGTGCTCATGAGCGTGGGGTTCGGCCTCAGCAGCATGATCAGGGGCGAAGGTCAGCCGTTCCTGGCTATGGTTATCAACATCGTAGGGGCCCTAAGTAACATCATTCTGGACTATGTAACAGTTTTCTCCCTGGGCATGGGCATCAAAGGCGCGGCCCTGGCTACGGTCGTCTCCCAGGGCATATCTGCTGCCTGGGCTATGTACTACTATGTTTCCGGGCGCAGCGTGGTAAGACTCTCCGTACGCAACCTTGTCCTGCGCCGTTCTGCCTGCCTGAAGATTTTCTCGGTCGGCTTCCCCCATCTCGCCCTGCAATTGGTCCACAGCTTGCAGCAGGTAATTTTTAACAGGGGCCTCTCCCATTACGGTGGGGATTTGGCCATTGCCGCGGTGGGCGTCGTTTTCAGTCTGGGAACTTTCATGTTTATGCCCGTCATGGGCATTTCTCAGGCCGCCCAGCCCATCATCGGTTTCAACTACGGGGCACGGAGAATGGACCGGGTGAAAGAAGCCCTCAAGCTGGCCAGTTTCTGGGCCACGGTAATTATAGGTGTCGGCTATACCGTCACCAGGATATGGCCGGAAGAACTCGTTGCTTTGTTCGGCCGTCAGGACCCGCAGTTAATAAGCCTGGCCGTCGAGGCCATGCGCATACTCTTTTTCGTACTCCCCCTCATAGGGTTTCAGATTGTGGGTTCGGGGTATTTCCAGGCTACGGGCAAGCCCCTCCAAGGCACCTTGCTTACCCTGTCGCGCCAGGTTCTCTTGCTCATACCCCTCCTTCTCGTTCTTCCGCGGTTCTGGGGCCTGCACGGGGTATGGTGGAGCCTACCCGTGTCCGACTTGGGCTCCACTTTGCTGACGGCGGCCTTCCTGTATTACGATTTTCGGTCAGAAGCGGCAAATTCGAGGAATATCCCGGCTCTGAGCAAGGAGGGTTCTTAGGGCCGGGCGCCTACCGGCCCTTAACCGGCCCTGCCTTGTGAAGGGGGTTCTATAGATTTTTAACCAAGGGATACAGCTCGTCCTCTTCAAGGCGGATGCGTTTGGTCAAGGCCGAGGCGAGGTCCCTTACGTCGGCCAGGAATCGGGCCGGATCTTCTTTGATGGCCCCGGTAGACGCGTACCTAGTCCTAAAGCGCTCGAAGGCCTCCCTGAGGCCGCCCATCTCCTGGATGAACCTCTGCGCCTTTTCCCGCACCTGCCCGTCCGGGTGTTTGAGGAGAACGGGGTACAGCCCCCGATCTTCCTGGGCCAGGTGGACCTTCACCTTGCCGGAAAGCTCCCCCAGCTTAATGAGGAGCTCGAACGGCCGGCCGGAAATATGCTCCCTTCCCATCTCCTCAATGTCGCCCAAGAGGCCCATAATCTCCTTATGCTGCCTTACCAGGGTCTCCGTTAACATAAGTATCTCTCCCCTCTTTTTGGCCCCTATTATAGAGCACCTCCCAAAAGAGGAGAGTGAGGAACATCACTCTGGGAACCCAAAAATTGTCACGGTTCTTTGTGATCTGGATCACATCTGAAGCGGGAATTATGGGAAGGGCCAAGACGGTTAACAGCACGACAATCCCTGGGTGACGAGGCGTCGTTCCCTACTAGGCCGGCAAATCTGCTGACATTAAAGGGGAAGACTCTACCACGGTCACGGTCGCTGTGGAAATTGCGGAAGGAACAGCGGAGAGGAATAATGCAAGCCTGCCCAGTATCGCCCATACCCTGGGTGGTCAACAACCGTAGCGGGAGTCCCCGTCCTTGTGATGAGGTAAGGTAAGACCCCCTGGGTCTTTAATAAACCGAGGAGGTCTTCCCGCTTCAGGAGCATGGTCCCATCTTCGAAGGAGCCGCCCATTTACCGATAGGCCGCATCGGCCGCCACCAGAACGCCGTTGCCGGCCACAAAGTAGGCCAGGCGCAGGGCTTCCCGGATTTCCTCCTCGCTGGCGCCCAGCTGGCGGGCCTGCCGGGCCAAGACGGCTACCCCCTCGCCGGCGCCGTGGGCGGCGTCCAGGGCAAGGGTAATCAGGGTCTTAGTTTTGGCGTCCAGGGCACCAGGGCCCATGGCCGCTTCGGCCACAGCTCTGACGGCCCGGTAAAACTCGGGATCCCGTTCTGCTAAAGCTTCAACAAAGGGCGGTAGGGGCATAATTAAAACGCCTCCTCACTCATTTTAATTGTCTTGTTGGCCTCAATTATTCTCTTTCCCGCCGAAGAATTCCTGCCGGGAACGCCTTATAAGTCCCCACCCCGCGGCTTCCGGCAGCTGCTCTCTCAAATTACCGGAACCCCAACTTCCAAGGATTTGGCCCACCCTTTCTGGAGCACCGGATCGTAGTAAACAAAGCAGATCTTGAACGGTTGGGGTTGGCCGGAATTGCTTCTTTTTCTAAATGCCAGGCTGGTGAAACCTTGTTCAAAAGAGGTTGCATGCAGCACCCATGCAAAACGTTCTTCACTGTGCTTGACCCAGTTGTATTCTGGATGATATTTTAAAACCTTGTCGATAATATCGTGAGGTAAAGATCTAACGGTATGCAGTTTAATTTCACTACGCATGGTGCCCGCATATGTCCAGTACTCTTGATCGGGAATAATGATGATATATGGTGGATAATAAAGTCTGTTCTCATCTTCGAGACGCTTTTGCGGACTTAGTTCCCAATAGACGGCTACTTCTATCGCCCGTTTCATTTCGTCCTCATACTCATCATCTGTACGACCGTGGTCTATTAGGCCAAAATAGGAACGATATCCAAAAACAGAGCTAAAGGGATAGACTTTAGCATTGAATGAAATGTCCTCCGGCCCGGGAATGATAGGGGTAACAGAGCGGCGGCCCAACCAGAAAAAGCCTGTTGAAAAAATTATTGCAACAATAATAATCCGAACAAAAGATAACGAGCTTCCGGGCATATTTAACTTCCCTCCTACACCAAAGCAAGCCTCTAAGCCTGGTGTGGGGTGTCCCAAAAATCGTAAATATACTCTGAGAAGGTAGCCGCCACCGAGGTCAGTATATCACAACGTATAGCCACGTCAAAGCATTTTTGTAACCATGCTTCTGCCACATCACGCCGGAACAGAGCTAAATCAAAATCCATGTTGCCAGGGCTTTACGATAATATCGGACGTCCAAGATATCTTCCTTCTTAACAAGCCGCCCAAGATTATTCACAGCGATCCTAAAAATGTCTCCAAGAGCCGGAATAAGGGTACCATGAGGCGTTCCATCCAATCGGTAGGATTGGGTAACGGCAAATTTAAGACCAGGGCGAGGCTCAGGGCCAGTCCGAGGGACCACACCACGCCCATCACTGCCAGTTCACTGTACTTCTTCTGTCGATACAAAGGGACGGCCTCCCCGTAGGCGATAAGGAGAAAAGCCACGGCGATTAAGAAAATGAACATTTACCTGCCCCCCGGAGAAGTCTCCTTGCCGCTGGTGTTGCCGCGGATGGCTTCTACCGAAGCGTAGGTCATGCCCACCCTCCTCACCTCCATCTGGCTCTCTACCCTTACCTCGACTCCGGCAAAGATTTCGTTCCAATTGTCCTGCACTTGCCGCCATAATTTAGGTTGCTCGCGGTGGAGGACTTCACCGAATCCGAACATGTCCACTTTCAGTTCCTTCTGGGCTTTATTCAAGGCGGCCTGCACCCTCCTCTCCAGTTCCCGGCGCAGGGCATCTTCCATGACCTTAAGCTGGGCCGGGTCCTTTAGGGAATCGGGGCACGTGTGCTCGGTAAGGTCGCCCTCGGCCGTAATTTTGACCAGAAAGCTAATTTTGTTGCCCGCTACCTGGGGTTTGACCTTGGTTTGGGAGCGGTAGAAGCGGACCGCCACCTGCCCCTCCGGATGAGCAGGGCAATTAAAGGTAATGACGCCCTCCCTCACTTCCCCCCGCAACCACATGGTGCCCAGGGTCTCCAAATGATTGAGATATCCTACCAGTTTATCATCTTTAAAAACTCCCGCCCCATCGAAACGTATGGCTGCCGGGCCGTCCTGATCCTGTTTACGACCCTCTCCCCCGCCTTCGCCTCCCTGGCTTGCACCGCCTTGCCGGTCCCCTCCGCCTTGGGTCTTGCTCCCGCTGTGTTCTTCGGGAGAAAGCAGAACCACCCGCGGCACTACCGGATTATCTCCCTTGGCCTGCCACATGGCAAATAGATCCTTTAACTCTACTCTTAAAATCACATGGCTGTTCAAGATGCCGGTGATGATGCTCCCCGGGTTGAGCTCGATCCCAGGGGGCAAATCCAACACGCGACGTGCTTCGCCCTCGGTAATGATGACCACCGTATCCAGGCGCATCTGGCGGTCGCGGCTAAACCAGTCTAAACTCTGTAAGCCCCTGCGTGCCAGCCCGTCCCCCAGGATGATCACCCGGTTGTGGGCCCAAAAAACACGGCGAGGAATATGTTCCTCCAGACGGCGAGTGGCTTCGGCAAAATTGTCGGCCACGGCAGTAACAATTTCTCCCGGCATCCTGGTGCCGCCCCCGCCCCCGGCTCCCATGGGCTGCCCGCCGCCGATTTCGCGGGGGTTGATGATAAAGACGCTCAAGCGAACCTGGTTCTCTTCTTCCGCGTCCAGGGCAGCGGCCATTATGAGGGCCAGTTCTTCGATTTCCCGCCGGCTCCAGCACCCGGCCAGCACCAGGCCTATGAGGGCGAGGGAAAGGAGGGGGAACAAGGGACGGAAGTATCTCCTCATGGTCTTCCCCCCTCAACCTTCCTGACCAGCGCCATAAAGCCCAAGCTAAAGGGAATGATGAATTCCCATATTAAAGCCCAAATAGGAAAAACTTGCTCCACGAAAAAGAACACGCGGGTAAGGCTATCAAAAAGCCAGGTGGACAGGACGACCGTCAGGGCAGCCAGGGGTGCACAGAGGGGACGATATTCGGTCAAATTGGCAGCCGTAGCCAGGCCCAAAGCTGCAATATACAGGTTTAGAGTAACCTTGATAAAGACTCCTCCCACCCAAATGGCCATAAAGAGCACTTCGATGCGTTCCAGGAAATTGCCGATGCTTATCACCCGGGCGAGGGAGAAGGCCAGAAAGGTGAGGCGCGCCGCCTCGGAAGCGCCGAAGACCAGAAGGCCTCCTATCACGGTTAAAGTCAAGAATAACAGGATGCCAGCCAGGCCCAGAACCAGGCTTTTCTTCACCCCCTGGGTAGGTTGAATAAAGGCGCCAATGATGGCCATAACGATGATTTCCCCTGTAAACCCCAAGGCGATGAACGCGCCTAATAAAAGGGAGCCAAGGCCTCCTTCGAAGAGGGGGAAAAGGTTGCGAGGGGACATCTTAGGGGTAACTAGCACCAGGACAATAACGAAAAAGCTGACCATGAGGGGAAGAATAAACTGGGCCGACCGCGCGATTACTTCCAGGCCGTTGCGGGCCGCGTAAATGGTCAAGGCGGTAAGGGTAACGGTGAAAACGATGAGGGGGGTTTCGGGCATGACGGCGGTCACCAGAAACTCGCCGAACTCCCGCAGGACAATGGCGTTCAATTGCACAAAGGCCAGGACATAGAATAAGGCAAAGGCCTTGCCCAGGATTTTCCCCAGGATGGCCTCACTGGCCTGAAAAAGGGTTTTTCCCGGAAACCGACCCAGTAACCAACCAATCAGGACCGCTAGGGGTACGGTGAGCAGAGTGGCCACTACGACGGCTATCCATGCATCTTGCTGGGCCCTCGAAACTAGAAGGCTCGGTAGAAAAAGAATGGCCGTGGGCAAGACGCTGAACCACAGCAAAATCGCTCCCTGCCATGGATCGATAAAACCTTCTTCCCGGCTACCCAGCACGGCTAGCGGCCTCCCCCCGGCTCTCCCTTATCTCTACCGGGAGGGGCCGGTTTCAATCCCTCGGTCTGCCGCCTGGGATCGCGGTAGACGAGTTCCGTAGGCCTGGAATCTTGCGCCCAGCGCGGTGCGCGTACAAAAACATCCTTGTAGTCGCGCCCATGATAGGGAGCCACCGGCGCCAGGTAGGGCACTCCGAAAGAGCGCAGGGTGGTGAGGTGCACCAAAACGGCCAGCAAACCCAGCATGATGCCGTAAAATCCCAGTACCCCGGCCAGAACCAGCATAATAAAGCGGAGCAGGCGGATGGTAATGGCCATGGAAAACTTAGGAAGGGCAAAGGAACTGATGCCGGTCAGGGCTACCACAATCACCATGGCCGGGGAAAACAGACCTGCGCTCACTGCCGCTTCACCGATAACCAGGGCGCCCACTATACTTACCGCCTGGCCCACCAAGCGGGGGAGACGCACCCCTGCTTCGCGCAAAATTTCAAAGACCAGTTCCACCAACAGCGCCTCGACCAGGGCGGGGAAGGGGATCCCCTCCCTCTGGGCGGCCAGGCGCACCAACAAATTGGTGGGCAGCATTTCTTGGTGAAAGGTGCTGACGGCCACGTAAGCGCTGGGCAACAAGAGGGCAATGTTTAAGATCACGAACCGCACTAGCCTCAAGAAACTCGCCAGCCAGTAACGCTCATAATAATCCTCACTGGCCTGAAGGAACTGGACAAACAAGGTAGGCACTAAGAGGGCAAAGGGAGTGTTATCGAGGAGAATGGCCACCCTCCCCTCCAGGAGGGCGGCCGCCACCTTGTCCGGCCGTTCCGTATGGTCGATCTGGGGAAAGGGTGAAAAGGGGTTATCCTCAATGAGCTCTTCGATATAGGCACTTTCCAAAATCCCGTCTACATCAATACTGTCCAGCCGCCGGCGTACTTCTTGGAGCAGAGCCGGATTGACCAGACTCTTTAGATAGGCCAGAGATACGTTGGTTTGGCTGTAGCGACCGACCAGGAGGTTTTCCACTACGAGGTCCGGCGTCTTCAGACGCCGGCGTATTAGGGCCGTATTAGTCCTCAAGTTCTCCACGAAGCCTTCCCGCGGCCCCCGTACTACGCTTTCGGTGAGGGGTTCGCTGACACTGCGGTGTTCCCAAGAGCGGGTGCTGGTAGCCAGGCCTTTGTGGTAGCCCTCAAACAAGAGAACTGCATCGCCGTTAAGCACATGATTGACCACATCCGGCATTTTCTCCACAAAATCAACGTCGGCCATGGGTACGATGATTTCTAAAAGGCGATCCAGGGGTGCAGTTTTGTCCACCAAGGCCTGGGCTAAATCCGCAGGTGCGCGCTGCAAAGTTCTCAAGAGGGTATCCTCGATGAGGGTCTTGTCGGCCAGCCCGTCAACATAAATGATAGCCGCCCGGGCCCGGCCGCCGATGAAAAAGTCCCTTTTTACTACGTCGCCGCTCTGGTTGAATATCTCCTCCAGCTGTTGCAGGTTTAGCTTCAGCTCAGAAGTAAAAACGTAATGTTCTAGAGGGGGGTAGGGGTATTTTAACCCTGGCCCCCCAGAAGCACCAATTTCACCTGCCTTGCTCTTTAAGCGCCAAAGGGCTGCGCGGAGAGGTTTACGGAAGGGGCGAGGCACCGGCTTCCCCCCTATTTGCATTTGAGCAGTACCGGAACTGACTTCGTATCTACTCTTATTTAGATTGGCCTGCGGGGGAAAGTTTATACGCCCGCTGACCGATATCCCGCCGGTAGTGCTTTCCAGGAAAGTCAATAAGCTCCGCCGCGGCATAGGACTTCTTTAAGGCTTCCTCCAGGGTTTCGTCGCGGGCCGTAACCCCCAACACCCGCCCTCCGGCGGTGACCAGGCGTCCCCCCTTCAGGGCCGTACCGGCGTGGAACACCTCTACCCCTGGCGGGATCTTGTCCAGCCCGCTAATGGTTTCACCCCGGGGATACGCGCCGGGGTATCCCGGAGCCGTCAGGACCACGCAGGCTGCGGCTCCCGGATGCCATTTGACTTCCACCCGGTCCAGCCGGCCCTCCAGGGCTGCTAGCATAATATCCACCAGATCGCTTTCCAGGAGCATCAGTAAGGCCTGGGCTTCGGGATCCCCCAGCCGGCAGTTGAACTCCAGGACGCGGGGCCCCCGGGCAGTCAGCATTAATCCGGCGTATAGGATGCCGGTGTAAGGCCTCCCGGCCGCGGCCATGGCGCGTACGGCCGGCTGTAAGATGGTTTCCATCACTTCCGCTGCCGTGCCCCCGTCATAGAAGGGAACGGGCGCGTAGGCACCCATTCCGCCAGTATTGGGGCCCCGGTCCCCGTCCAAAAGACGCTTATGGTCCTGGGACGGCAACAAAGGGAGGATGTGCTCTCCGTCACACAGGGCCATGGCGCTTACCTCTTCTCCCTCCAGCTTCTCTTCCAGGACGAGACGTCGCCCCGCAGGGCCGAAGCGGCCGCCCAGCATTTCCTCGATGGTCCGAAGGGCTTCCCTTTCGTCTTCTGCTACTACCACGCCCTTGCCGGCGGCCAGGCCGTCGGCCTTGATTACCACCGGCACCCCTTCCCTGTCCAGGTAGCGGCGGGCGTCCTCCAGGTTATCCACTACCGCATAACGGGCGGTGGGGATGCCTTCTTTAGCCATGAATTCTTTGGCCCAGGCTTTGCTGCCTTCTAAGAGGGCCGTCTCCCGCCGCGGGCCGAATATCCTCAAACCGGCTGCCTCAAAGGCATCCACCACCCCGGCCACCAGGGGCGCTTCCGGTCCCACCACCGTCAGCTGGATGTCGGCCTTGCGGGCAAAATCCACCAGGCCTTCAATGTCGTCGGAGGATATGGGGACGCAGTAGGCGTGATTGGCTATACCGGCATTGCCGGGAGCGCAATAGATCTCGGTGACCGTAGGACTCTGGGCCAATTTCCACACCAGGGCATGTTCCCGCCCGCCACTTCCTATCACCAGGATTTTCACGGCTATCCCCCCTTCAAGGGAAAATATACTCGCCTTCGCAACCGGCCCGCCTTCCTTAGTGCCGGAAGTGGCGCACGCCGGTGAAGACCATAGTAAGACCGTATTCGTCGGCGCAGGCTATGGATTCTTTATCCCTGATGGATCCCCCGGGCTGGATTATCGCCGTGATCCCGGCTTTCGCGGCGGCCTCCACCGTGTCGGGGAAGGGGAAGAAGGCATCCGAAGCCAGTACTGCCCCCCGGGCCTTTTCTCCCGCCTGTTCCAGGGCCAGGCGGGCGGCGCCCACCCTGTTCATCTGCCCGGCACCTATCCCGAGGGTAACACCCTTCTTAGCGACTACAATAGCGTTGGATTTTACATGTTTAACTACCTTCCAGGCGAAAAGGAGGTCTTCCATTTCCTCGGGGCTCGGACGGCGCCTGGTCACCACTTTCAGCTCTTCCCCTCGCACTTCGCGGAGATCGGGCTCTTGCACGAGAAATCCGCCGCTTACGGGTCGCACCTGGCAAAAGCCAGCGGAGGCCTGCCCCTCGCCCGCCGCCACCAGGCGCATGTTAGGCTTGGACCGCAGGATTTCCAGGGCTACGGGGGTGAAGAGGGGAGCAATAACGGCTTCCAGGAAAGTTTTGACCAGCTCTTCGGCCATCTCCCGGTCCACCGGCCGGTTGCAACCCACTATGCCGCCGAAGGCCGAAAGGGGGTCCGCTTCGTAAGCCCTCCGGTAGGCCTCCGCGGCCGTTCCCCCCTTGGCCGCCCCACACGGGTTGGTGTGCTTAATAATGGTCACCAACGGCTCCTTAAACTCCCTTACCAGGTTCCAGGCGGCATCCAGGTCCATTATATTGTTGTAGGAAAGTTCCTTCCCCTGGAGTTGGCGGCTGCCGGCCAGGCTGCCGGCCGGTACGCGGGGCAGCCGGTAAAAGGCCGCACCCTGGTGGGGGTTTTCGCCGTAGCGCAGGTCCTGGACCTTGAACCCCACCAGGAAAAAGGCGGGCGGGAAACTTTCCTGGCCGTAGGCTTCGCCCTGCCAGTAAAGGGCGATGGCTGCATCATAGGCCGCCGTATGGGCGAAGGCCTCGGCTGCCAGCTTCCTCCGGGTGGCCAGGTCCACATCGCCGTTCTGGCGCAGGCAGGCCAGGACCTCTTCATAACGCTCGGGGTTCACAATCACCGTGACATATTCATGATTTTTAGCCGCCGCCCGCACCATGGCCGGCCCGCCTATATCGATGTTTTCAATGGCCTCCTCTATAGTACAGCCCGGGCGGGAGATGGTTTCCTGGAAGGGATAAAGGTTTATCGCTACCAGGTCGATGGGTTTGATTCCCAGCTCATCCAGCTGGGCCAGGTGCTCCGGCGTGCGCTTGGCCAATATGCCGCCGTGGAGCATGGGGTGCAGGGTCTTGACTCTACCTTCCAGTATGCCCGGAAAACCCGTCACGTCCTGGACGGGGGTGACGGGCAGGCCGGCATCTTGCAGGACCTTGGCCGTCCCTCCGGTGGAAATGATTTCCCATCCCAGCTCCACAAGCCCCCTGGCAAAGTCGACCAGGCCCCTCTTGTCCCAAACACTGAGCAAGGCTCTGCGTGTCACGTCCGTTTCCTCCTTTCGGTATTCTGCAGGTCTATTTCTCCACGTATACCCGGCGGCCCTGGACTCGAACGCGTCCCTGGGCTATCCAGCGTATAGCCTCCGGCAACAGCCTGTGCTCTTGCTCCAGTATGCGCTCGGCCAGGGTTTCGGGCGTGTCGCCATCTTCTACGGTCACGGCTGCCTGAGCGATAATGGGGCCGGTGTCCACGCCGACATCCACAAAGTGGACCGTACAGCCGCTGATCTTTACTCCGTATTCCCAGGCCTGCCGCTGGGCTTCCAAACCGGGAAAGGCCGGCAAAAGGGCGGGATGGATATTTATCACCCGCAGGGGAAACTGTTCCAGGAAGGCCGGACTCAAGATGCGCATGAAACCCGCCAGGACCACCAGCTCTACCCCTGCTTCTTTAAGGCGGGCCGCGAGGGCTAAATCATAGCTCACCCGGTCGGGAAAAGCCCGGGGATCCAGAAATTCCGCCGGGATGCCGTGTTCGGCCGCAATCCGGAGGGCGCGGGCCTCCCTTTTATCACTTATGACCACCTTGAGCTCTACCGGAAGCTCCCCGGCCTCCCGGGCCCGTATAATGGCCTCCAGGTTGCTGCCCCGGCCCGAAGCCAGTACTCCAATAGGTAGGGACATCCTTTTCCCCCCTTAATTTGTTTTCTCTCTACCATGGCCGGCCGCGGGGTCTTCCCGTATCTCCGGAAAGGTCCCCTACCACAGCAGTATGCTCCTTTTAGACCCCAACCTGCCGGCGCCTCCTCCGCCCCGCCACCGTAAACTGCCTTGCCTCGCCGGGCCGAAGTAAGGAAGGGGTGGCTGCCTAACTACCCTTCCAGGGGCGGAACGAACTCCACCTCCCCTGCCCCTTCCACCACTTCGCCCACGAGGTAAGGGAGCTCTCCGGCCGCCCGCAGGCGGGTGAGGACGGAAGGGACTTGCCCTTTTTCTACCACCGCCAGCATTCCCAGGCCCATATTGAAGGTGCGGTACATCTCAAGGTCAGAAATGCCCCCGGCTTCCTGGATCAAATTGAAGATAGGGGGGACCGGCCACTCTCCCCGGTAAAGGCGCAGGGCCACCCCCGGGGGCAGAATGCGCGGCGGGTTTTCGACGAGGCCGCCGCCGGTAATGTGGGCCAGGCCCTTGATGAGCCCTTCCCGGATCAGGGGCAGCAGGGCCCTTACATAAATGCGGGCGGGCTTCAGCATTTCCTCTCCCAAGGTGGAACCCAGCACCGGTATTTCCCCGCCGAGGGACAGGCCGGCCTCTTCCAGGAGCACCCGGCGGGCCAGGGAAAAGCCGTTGGAATGGAGCCCTGACGAGGCCAGCCCAACTACAGCCTGACCGGGCCGGATGGCCGTACCGTCCAGAAGTTCCTTCCTTTCCACCACGCCTACGGCAAATCCCGCCAGGTCGTATTCGCCCGGGGAATAAAAGCCGGGCATCTCCGCCGTTTCTCCTCCCAGGAGGGCGCACCCGGCCAGCCGACAGGCCGCGGCCACACCCTTAACGATAGCGGCTGCCTTTTCCGGGTCGAGCTTGCCCACCGCCAGATAGTCGAGGAAGAAAAGGGGTTCCGCCCCGTGAACCAGGATGTCATTCACGCACATGGCCACTACATCCTGGCCGACGGTATGGTGACGGTCCAGCATGAAGGCAATTTTTAACTTGGTACCAACCCCGTCGGCCCCGGCCACCAGCACCGGCTCCCGGTACGTCCCCTTAAGGGCAAAAAGGCCCCCAAAGCCTCCGATATCCCCCAAAACCCCCGGCCGCCACGTACTGCGCACGTGCTCCCGCATCAGTTCCACCGCGCGGCTGCCGGCAACGATATCGACTCCCGCCGCCGCATAGGTCCAGTTCCGCCTGCTCAACGCCCAGGCCTCCTTAATACATATCTTAATTCGCCGTATATCCCGGCTCAAAACTTCTGCCGAACCATAATCCCCTAAAGGGGCACCGGATAACAGCCGGTAAAACAGGCCGTGCAGTAATCGTCCCTTTGGGGGCCGAAGGCGCTCAAGAGGCCTTCCAAGCTCAAGTAATAAAGGGTATCGCACCCCACGTAACGCCTTACTCTTTCCACCGGCCAGCGAGCCGCAATCAGCTCCCCGTAGGCGCTGGTATCGATGCCGTAATAACAGGGGTGAAGTACCGGGGGAGACGCGATTAGAAGGTGGACCTCCTTGGCGCCTGCCTCCCGCAGCATCTGGATGATGTGTCGGCTGGTAGTGCCCCTTACGAGGGAATCATCGATGATAATGATCCGCTTGCCCCGGAGGAGGGAGCGGATGGGATTGAGCTTCAAGCGCACCCCCAGTTCCCGACTCTCCTGGGTCGGCTGGATGAAGGTCCGGCCCACGTAGCGGTTCTTGATCAAGCCTTCCACCAGCGGTAGGCCCGATCCCTCGGCATACCCGCCGGCTGCCGCAACTCCCGAATCGGGCACCGGAATGACCAGGTCGGCGTCCACCCGACACTCGGCCGCCAGACGCCGTCCCAGCTCCCTCCTTACGGCATAAACATTCATCCCCTCGAGGGTGCTGTCCGGCCGCGCAAAATAAATAAACTCGAAAATACAGTGGGCCGGACGGTCCGCCCGGGGACCCTGGAGGGAGGAAATACCATGTTCGTCAATAATTATAATTTCTCCCGGCTCCACTTCCCGTATTAATTCTGCCCCCAGGACATCTAGGGCGCAAGACTCCGAGGCCAGTACAACTGAGGTGCCCAGTCTACCCAAACAGAGGGGCCTTATCCCGTGGGGATCCCGCACACCGAAAAGTCGTTTCTCCGTCATTATGACCAGGCTGTAAGCTCCCTTTAATTCGGCCATGCACTGCCTTATAGCTTCCGGTAGGGGATGATGCCGGTAACGGGCCAGCAGGTTTAAAATAATTTCACTGTCGGTAGTAGTCTGGAAAACCGAGCCCTCCGCGCTCAGTTTGCGGCGCAAGGAGGAGGTGTTTACCAGGTTGCCGTTGTGGGCCACCGCCAGCATCCCCTGTCCCGTGCTGGCCACCAGGGGCTGGGCGTTGACCAGGGAGGTGGAGCCGGTGGTGGAATAACGAACGTGGCCTATGGCCACCTCTCCCTTTAAAGTCTGCAGATGGTCGGGGCGGAAGACCTCCGCCACGAGGCCCAACCCTTTATACACCTCTATCTCGCTGCCGCAGCTTACGGCCATACCGGCGCTTTCCTGCCCCCGGTGCTGGAGGGCAAATAGGCCGTAATAGGTAAGCTGCGCCACCTCGGCTCCCGGACCATAAATACCGAAAACACCGCATTCTTCCCGGAACTTGGCTAACCCTCCAGAAATGTGGCCAGGCTCCCCCGCCATGCTGCTTCCATCTCCTCTAGGGTGAGGTTTACGGCCTTAACGAGGCCTACCCTAATCTCCAGGACCTGCCCCCCGCAGGTTCCCAGGACTTTAAGGGGCACCTGCCTCGCCCGAGCCAAGGCCTCCACTGCGGCCACCTTTTCCGGCCGAACGCTTACGATAACCCGTGACTGGCTTTCGGAGAAAAGGAGGCTGTCGACACGCCCTACTTCTTCCAAGTGGATCCGGGCCCCTACGCGGCCCAGGATGCACATCTCTGCCAGAGCCACGGCCAGACCCCCGTCCGAACAGTCGTGAGCTGCTTCTACCAGCCCCCGGCCGATGGCTTGGCGCACCGTTTCCTGCACGGCCGCCTCCCGCTCCAGATCCAGCCGGGGCGGCCGGCCGGCCACCACACCGTGGATTAAGGCCAGGTATTCGCTTCCGCCCAACTCGTCCAGGGTTTCCCCCAGGAGCAGCACCACATGGCCTTCGGCCTTGAAACCGGGGGTGCACCGGCCCTCGATATTTTCCAGCAGCCCCACCATTCCTACCACCGGTGTGGGGTATATGTCCTTCCCCCCGGTTTCATTGTAAAAGCTGACGTTGCCCCCAACTACCGGAATGTTGAGGCGCCTACAGGCCCGGCTCATCCCCGCGATGCAGTGGTAGAACTGCCAGGCTACTTCCGGTTTTTCGGGGTTACCGAAATTCAAACAGTCCGTCAGGCCCAGGGGCCGGGCGCCTACGCAGGAAACATTGCGAGCCGCTTCGGCCACGGCAATGGCTCCCCCGGTCTCCGGGTCCAGGTAACAGTAACGGGCATTGCCGTCGGCGGTTAGGGCCAACCCCTTCCGGGTACCTTTAATTCGCAGCACGGCTGCATCGGCACCCGGCCTTACCACCGTATCGGTGCGTACCATATAATCGTACTGCCGGTAGACCCCTTCCTTACTGGCAATGTTAGGAGAAGAGAGAAGCCTGAGGAGGGTATCGCCGTAGTCCACCGGTTCCGGCAGGGCCGACCAGTCGTAGGCCTGCACCTCCGCCAGATATGGGGGACGTTCCCGCTTCCTCACATAAACCGGGCATTCGTCCGTGAGATAGCGCGCGGGCACTTCGGCCACCACGCGGTTCCCTTCCCTCACCCGCAGCACGCCGTCACCGGTCACCCGCCCTATCACCGCGGCCTCCAGGCCCCAACGGGCAAAAATGGACTTCACCCGCTCTTCTCTGCCCCTTTTGGGGACCAGTAGCATCCTCTCCTGGGATTCCGACAGCATGACTTCATAGGGTGTCATGCCCTCTTCCCGCCGCGGCACCAGCTCCACGTCGATCTCCATTCCTGTACCGGCCCGGGAAGCCATCTCGGCGGTGGAACTGGTCAGGCCGGCAGCTCCCATGTCCTGCATGCCCACCAGGAGGTCCTCCTTCACCACCTCCAGGCAGGCCTCAATCAACAGCTTCTCCCGGAAGGGGTCGCCTACCTGTACGGAGGGCC
Source organism: Thermanaeromonas sp. C210 (assembly GCF_013167955.1). Classification (NCBI taxonomy): domain Bacteria; kingdom Bacillati; phylum Bacillota; class Clostridia; order Neomoorellales; family Neomoorellaceae; genus Thermanaeromonas; species Thermanaeromonas sp. C210. Next base: position 532,824 of record NZ_BLWF01000001.1, on the reverse strand, counting down.
GGCGTTCCTCCGATGCTTCGCCCAACCCTTCGGAGGCAAAGGTGGCACCGTGGAGGCCGTCGCGGCCGGTGGGGGCTCCTGCTACCATAACGGCATTCCCTATCCCGTCGGCCCGGCCCCGCTGGACCCGGCCGTGCTCCAGCAGACCCACACACATAACGTTGACCAGGGGGTTGCCGGAGTAGCAGGGAGCAAAGGCTACTTCACCTCCCACGGTGGGAACCCCGATGCAATTTCCGTAAAAGGATATTCCGCTTACCACTCCGCTTAAAAGGTAGCGGTTCCGGGGGTTGTCTGGGGGACCAAAGCGCAAAGAATCCAGCAGAGCTATGGGCCGCGCACCCATGGCGAAGATGTCCCGCACAATACCTCCCACGCCGGTTGCCGCGCCCTGGAAGGGTTCGATGGCCGACGGGTGGTTATGGCTTTCCATCTTAAACACCACGGCCTGGCCGTCGCCGATATCTATAACCCCCGCATTCTCTCCCGGGCCCTGCAGGACCCAGGGGGCCTCGGTGGGAAACATTTTTAAAAAGGGGCGCGAATGCTTGTAGCCGCAGTGTTCGGACCACATGACGGCAAACATGCCCAGTTCCACGTAGTTGGGCTCCCGCCCCAAGAGGGTTTTAATGCGCTCGTATTCTTCGTCCGTCAGGCCCATCTGCCGCCAGACCTCTTCCTTCATGGGTTTCTCTCCTTCGTCAAAAACTGTTAGACAGACCGCGCAAGCCCTGCTGCGCCCACCAGTCCACAATGGAAGCAAAGAGCTCCCGCCCGTCGGTGCCGCTCAGGAGCTCCTCCACACAGCGCTCCGGGTGGGGCATAAGGCCCAGAATGTTTCCCTCTTCGTTTATGACTCCGGCAATATTGTCTACCGAACCGTTGGGGTTGGCCGCAGGGGTTATCTCCCCCTCCGGATTGCTGTACCGGAAGACAATTTGATTTTTCTCCTTTAAACGCCCCAGGGTTGCGGGGTCGACGTAATAATTCCCCTCATTATGGGCAATGGGCATCCTTAGCACCTGCCCCCGGGCAAAACGGCCGGTGAAGGGAGTGGTATTGTTTTCCACCTTAAGGTAGACGTCCTGGCAGCGGAATTGGAGGCAGCGGTTGCGCAGCATGGCCCCGGGCAACAGCCCCGCTTCCAAAAGAATCTGAAACCCGTTACAGATGCCCAGCACCAGGCCCCCCTCGAGGGCAAAATCCTTTACCGCCGTCATGATGGGGGACAAACTGGCAATGGCCCCGGGCCGCAAATAATCGCCGTAAGAAAATCCCCCCGGCAGTATCAGGCAGTCATAGCCTTTCAGGCGGGTTTCGGCATACCAGAGGTAGTCCACCGGTTGCCCGAGGACTTCTTTCAGGGCGTAATAGACGTCCTGATCGCAGTTGGAGCCGGGAAATACGATGACTCCGAACCTCATCCTTCGGCCACCTCTACGATGTAATCCTCAAGGACCGGATTGGCCAGCAGGCGCCGGCACATCTCCTCTGCCCGGTGCCGTGCTTCTTCCTCATCCGGGGCCTCCAGGCGCACTTCCAGGTATTTACCCACCCGGACCTCTTTTACCCCTTGGTATCCAAGGGTCAACAGCCCCTGCTTCACCGCTTCCCCCTGGGGGTCCATGACGCCCGTCTTCAGGGTCACGTGGACCCGGGCCAGGTACAACTTGGACACTTCAACCCACCACCTTGCTGATACGCTCGTACACGGAGGCGTAGGCCTCCTCCACGCCTCCTAGATCCCGCCGGAAGCGATCCTTATCCAGCTTTTCCCCGGTATCTCGGTCCCAGAAGCGGCAGGTATCGGGAGAAATCTCATCCCCCAGGAGCAGCCGGCCACGGTGCAGGCCAAACTCCAGTTTAAAGTCCACCAGGACAAGGCCGGCGGGTTCTAAGAGCCGGGTCAATACCTCGTTAATCTTCAGGGCCCGTGCCTTAAATTCTTTTACCTCATCGGGGCCGGCCAAATCCAAGGCGGCTATATGATCTTCGTTAATCATGGGGTCGTGGAGTTCGTCGGATTTATAATAGAATTCCACCACCGGCGTTCTTAAGGGGGTACCCTCTGCCAGCCCCAAACGCCGGGAAAGGCTGCCCGCGGCTATATTGCGTACCACCACCTCCACCGGCAGGATTTTAAGGGCCTTGACCAGCATTTCCCGCGGGCCCACCAGTTCCACGAAGTGGGTGGCTATACCCTCCTTCTCCAGCTTCCGGAAAAGGAGGGCAGAAAGCTGGGCGTTGATTTCTCCCTTGCCGGCTATAACCCCTTTTTTGAGCCCGTCAAAGGCGGTAGCATCGTCTTTAAACTCCACCAGGTACAGGTCGGGGTGTTCCGTCCGGTAAACCCGCTTGGCCTTGCCCTCGTAAAGGAGCTCCCCTCGCATGCCCATTGGCTTGTCCCCTTTCGACCGGATAGATAAAGATGTTTTTATTCCAGGCCGGCGCGCCGGAAAATGTAATCCACATGTTTCAGATGGTAGTTGTAGTCGAACACCCCCTCTATTTCTTCCGGGCTCAGGCGGGAGGTAACTTCGGGGTCTCGCAGGAGCAAATCTTTGAAGGATAACCCCTCCCGCCAGGCCTGCATTGCGTGGCGCTGGACCAGGGCATAGGCTTCTTCCCGCAACATCCCCTTTTCCACCAGGGCTAACAGGACGCGCTGGGAGAAGATGAGGCCGTGGGTCCGTTCCAGGTTCCGCCTCATGTTCTCCGGGTAAACGGTCAGACCCGCCATTATTTCCGTGAATTTGGCCAGCATGTAGTCCAGCAGGATGGTGGTGTCGGGAATAATGATCCGCTCTACCGAAGAGTGGGTTAAATCCCGTTCGTGCCAGAGGCTCATATCTTCAAGGGCTGCCAGGGCGTTTCCGCGTACCACCCGGGCCAGGCCCGCTATCCGCTCACACATAATGGGATTTCGCTTGTGGGGCATGGCAGAAGAACCCTTCTGCCCCTGGGCAAAGGGCTCTTCCACCTCCAGAATATCCGTGCGCTGGAGGTTGCGGATTTCCGTGGCCATCTTTTCCAGGGATCCGGCTATAACGGCCAGGGTGGTAAGGTATTGGGCGTGGCGGTCGCGCTGGAGGATCTGGGTGGAAACAGGGGCGGGCTTAAGTCCCAACTTGCGGCAGACATACTCTTCCACGAAGGGATCCACGTGGGCAAAGGTCCCCACCGCGCCGGAAATTTTCCCTACACTGATCATTTCCCGCGCCTGCCGGAGTCTTTCCCGGCTACGGTCCACCTCCGTAACCCACAAGGCGAGCTTGAGGCCCAAGGTGGTAGGTTCGGCGTGAATGCCGTGGGTGCGTCCCATCATAAGGGTGAACTTATGCTCCCTGGCCCTTTCTACCAGCACCCCCCGCAGGCCCTCCAGCCTTCCCAGGAGCTGGTCGGCCGCTTCCCGCATCTGCAGGGCGAGAGCCGTATCCAGGACATCCGAGGAGGTCATGCCCAGGTGGATATACTTCGAGGCCTCTCCCACCCTCTCGGCAACGTTCGTTAAAAAGGCGATGACGTCGTGCCGGACCGTGGCCTCTATTTCCTTGACCCGGGCCACGTCAAAGGCGGCCTTTTCCTTAATTGCCGCCACCGCCTCCGGCGGGATCCTTCCCAGCTCGGCCCAGGCTTCACAGGCGTAGATCTCGATCTCCAGCCACTTGCGCAGCTTATTTTCCTCGTCCCAGATGCGGGCCATTTCCGGCAAGGTGTAGCGCTCAATCATCGGCCGGCACCTCTCCTTCACACCTATTCTGCCCCGAGGCTTGTAATCTCCTATCCTTCTCCTGTACTTCCCGGGCCAGCCGGTCCTTATAGGCTATGAGTTCGTCCTGCAGGGAGGAATCCTTCACGGCCAGTATCCGGACGGCCAGCAAGGCCGCATTGGCGGCCCCGTCGATGGCCACCGTGGCTACCGGGACTCCCCGGGGCATCTGAACTATGGAATAAAGGGAATCCTGCCCTCCCAGGGCCGGAGTGTGAATGGGCACGCCGATCACCGGCAGAGGAGTAACAGAGGCCAGCACGCCCGGCAAGTGGGCTGCGCCCCCCGCTCCGGCAATCAACACCTTAAGCCCCCGGTCCGCCGCTCCCCGGCCGTAGTCCAGGGCCGCTTCCGGGGTGCGGTGGGCGGAAAGAATACGCACTTCATAGGGTACGCCGAATTCATCCAAGACCTCGGCTGCTTGCTTCATCACCTGCAGGTCCGAATCGCTGCCCATGACAATGCCCACTAAAGGCTGTTGCATCCCATCACCCCTTTATAAATTAATTAACCCAGGCCCGGTAGGTCGCCAAGTGTGCTGAAACCTACCCGCCTGGGTTTTTAGTCCCTCCGGTGTGGCACCAAAAGGTGCCTGTACCACTCGGACCAGGCCGCAAAGGATCTCCCTTTGCGCGGAACCCTGAGGTACACTTTCAGCCTGTTAGCCAAGACGCATACTCCCGGTACCCCGGTGACGATCCCTGCCTCTGGTTAACAGACCCCGTATTCTTTTTTTAGTCAGTTTTATCATACAGAATACGCCGCCAGGTGTCAAGAAAATTGAGGGCCTAGTTAAGGACCTATGCAAATCGCTTTTTCCTTCCGGTGCAGCAAACCGTACTTTTCACTTAATCTGACAAACCAAGCGTAATCTTTTTCCTCTTTGGCAACGTTACCCCGGCTCCTTTCTCACCTTTACCTGCGCCATTTTTTCGTAGAAGCGCACGATGGCGCTGTGGTCCGCCTCGCCCAGCCCGTCCACTTTAAGGGACTGGAAGATCTCCATGACCAGGGACGTCAAGGGCAGGGGAACCCCTATTCCATGGGCTGCGGCCAGGGCATTGGCTAGATCCTTTATGTGCAGGTTTATCCGGAACCCCGGCTTAAAGTTCCCGGCCAGGACCATGGGTGTCTTCATATCCAGCACCGCACTCCCCGCCAGCCCTCCCCTTATGGCCTGGTAAAGGAGTTCGGGATCCACCCCGGCCTTGGCGGCCAGCACCAGGGCTTCGGACATGGCGGCCATGTTCAAGGCTACGATTATTTGATTGGCAAGTTTGGCCACGTTGCCGGCCCCTATGTCCCCTACCCGCACCACCGAACTGCCCATGGCCTTAAGGAGGGGATAACATTCGGCAAAATCTTCCTCTTTCCCCCCTACCATGATGGCCAGGGTACCCTGGATAGCCTTGGGCTCGCTGCCGCTTACCGGCGCATCCAGCATGCGGACTCCCTTTTTGGCCAGCTCGGCCGCTATCTCCCGGGTTACGTAGGGATCGATGGAACTCATATCAATGAGTATGGAGCCCGGCCGTGCCCCTTCGATAAGGCCCTTAGGACCCAAGGCGACTTCCTTTACTTCGGGGGAATTGGGGAGCATGGTAATAAACTTGTCACACCGTTCGGCCACCTCGCGGGGAGAGCCTGCGGCTTCGGCTCCGGCCGCCACCAGCTCCTCCACGGCGGCCCGGCTCCTATTATAAACCACCAATTGATAGCCCGCCTTGAGGAGATTCTTGCTCATGGGTTTACCCATGATGCCCAACCCGATGAAGCCGATCTTGCCCATAACCCGTGACTCCTTTCCAGAAGTGTTTACCCGTTATTCAGGAACCGCAATTATATTCTACCGCCCAATCCGCGAGGGCTCCAGGTTTAAAAACTTGCTTAAGGAGGGAGCTTGCCTTAGAGTGAAACGAGGTGTAAAGTTATGGTGGAAAAATTCTTATGGCAAAGGATGAGGAGTTTGGTGAAGGAGTATGGAGAACGCGTAGCCGCGCAGGTACTAGCGGTTAAAACAGGGCTCATCCTGCCCCACGACGACATCGCCGCTACGGTGGCGGAGGCCGTACGAGGCATAGTGGAGGACGGGGATATAGTTTGCGTGACCGAAGCGGTCGTCGCCCGTTCCCAGAACCGGTACTTGAGTTGCGAAGAGCTGGCCGAGCAGGTAAAGGATATCTTTGGGCTAAAACCCAAGAGCACCCTGGCCGTAGTGTACCCCATTGCCAGCCGCAATCGCTTTGCCCTGGTATTAAAGGCCATAGCCATGGCCAGCCAGGGAGGCAGGGTTATAGTGGCTTTCCCCGTTCCAGCAGATGAAGTGGGGAACCAGGTCATAGACGCCGAGCTGGCCAGGGTCCGCCTGGGGCTCAAAATGCTTTACAAACATCTGTCCTCGGCCCGGGGCAGTACACCGTATTTGAATATCCTCATCCGGGAAGTAATAGCTGCCCTCACCCTTCAATCCTTAGGCTACAGCATCGTGGGCATGAGAAAAATCCTGGGCAGCGGGATCGCCGATATTACCGTGCGCACCCCTGAAGGCGTCCTGGCTCCTCTGGAAGTAACCTTCGTCGAACACGAGAGGGCAGCGCGGAAGGCCGTGGAAATCCTGGAAGACATGCCGGAGGCCGGTCAGGCCCTGGCGGCAGGAGTAGACCTGGGCCGGAAGGAATTCGCCCTTTTCGATGCCCGGCGGTATTTGGAGGGAGACAGGGAGCCGTTGCGGCAGGTATCCTTTGCCGAGCAGCTGAGCGCTTTTGCGGAAGAGGAGGTTATCCACGGCCGGGAACTGCCCAACGAGGTGTTTTGCCACCCCATTACCGGCATCGACTACCGCCGGCTTTATTCAGAAGTCATCCAAGAAGCCGGCGCCCAGGGCGACGTGATCTTTACCAACAACCCCCTCAAAGTCTACGAACTGGGGTATCTGGACGGTATAGTCCTGGGTGAAGTCCACAACCGCCAGGAGCGGCGGGATCTGTTTTTGGCCCTGGGAGCTAAAGTTCCGGTAAAAACCCTGGACGAACTCGGGCCTTCCCCGTGGGGGGTCATCGGCTCCAATGTTTCTGATTATGAAAAGGGCATCTTAAAACTTTTGCCGGAGGATGCCGACGGAACCGCGGAGCAGATACGGAAACGGATTCTCAAGGATACGGGTAAGGACGTGGAGGTCCTTATTTTCGGCGACGGCGCTTATAAGGATCCGGATACCGGTATTTACGAACTGGCCGACCCCTACCCCGCCCTGGGGGTTTCCGAAGGAATGCGGGACTTAAGGCTCAGGACCGGTAAGAAGCTCAAGCTGGTGGTAGATACCCTCTACAACAAAGGTTACAGCCGCGAAGAGATTGCCCGTCTCGTAGCAGAAACAAGGGAGGAGCAGAGCGACCTCGGCACTACACCGCGAAGGCTGGTGAGCATTGCCGCTACCCTGGCGGATCTCCTGGCCGGCTCGGCCGACCAGGGCACCCCTATAGTGCTGGTAAGGGGCATAAAACGCGATTAAGAAGGGAACAAACATAACCTTTACCTGGCGGCCGCGGCCAAGGAAGAAGCAATTAAGTCGGATACGGTTACCAATTCATAGCCTTGACTCCTGAGCCTTTCGATTAAACGGGGCAGAGCCGCCAGGGTGCCGGGACGGGATTCATGGAGAAGAATGATGCTGCCGTCGCCTACGCGGGACATTACGTGCTCTGTTATGACCTCTGGAGCAGGCCTCGACCAGTCACGGGGATCGATATTCCAGGTCACCATTATTAGCTCTAATTTGGCCGCAGCGGCTATCAAGTTGGGACCCACGGCGCCGTAAGGAGGGCGGAAGTATTCCACCGGCTGGCCGGTGATGGCCTGGAGTACTGTGGCAGTCCGGAGGAGGTCTTCCTCGATTTCCTCCTGGGCGGCTTTAGTGAGATCAGCATGGCGCCAGGAGTGGCTGGCCACCTGGTGACCCCCGGCCTGAACGGCCTTCACCAGAGCAGGGTTAGCCTCCGCTTGCCTGCCCACCATGAAGAAAGTGGCCGGAGCTCCGGCGGCCTTCAGAGCCCGAAGATAGCGCTCGGTCCATCCGGGAACGGGCCCATCATCAAAGGTGAGGGCCACCCGCCGTCCCGCGCCGGGCACCTCCCGCACGGGCTGACCCTTGAACTGTCCCCCTCTTCCGGGCGGAGGTTCCACCCCGGCATCCGCGCCGGGTGGGGAAACATCCCTTTCCGGCTCCCCGGGAGCCGGCGCTGTCTGACTACCATGGTGATCGACGGGAGGTCGGGGCGTCGGAGGGGGAGAGGGATGATCGTCTGTCCCTCTCTCGGGGGACGCCCCGCCGGCCGGGGGCCGGGTCGCCGGCGCAGGGTCTACAGGGGGCTGTTGGATGGTATGTATGTTTCCCCCCACGGGGCCTCCTTGCGCCCCCGCCGCCTGCCGGTCCGCTCCGCTGCAAAGGAGGAGAAGGGCTAACGGAACAGCCACCATCATAGCCAGCCTCAGCCGCAGCAACCCCGCGCGCCATGCCGCCCAAGGCCGTAGCATTAAACCGGCTGTCAAAGACCAATGATCGACAATATATTTGACTACCTGCCCCACCCCGGTCTGCTCCTCTTTTCCTTGTTTATTATTTAGACGTTATTCCCCCCTTTTCGGTTCCGCAAAATTTGCCTTCCCTTGATAACAATTACCATTTAATCATTGTCCTTCAATTCCTAGGGCCTCTAACAGATTATGGAAGAAGGAGCCCGCCTCTTTATAGGCTACCACTTCGGCTTTGGGGTCCCACGGGGTGGGCTCCTTGTTGATTATGACCAGCCTCCTCGCCAGGCGGGGCAGGTCGGCCACCGGGTATACCTGCAAACTGCTGCCAACTACCATCAGCACCTCGCACCCGTGCATTTCTTCCCGGGCCCGGTAATAATCGTCCCCCATAGGATCGCCGAAGAGCACCACATCCGGCCGCAGCAACCCGTTACACTGCGGGCACCGGGGCGGGTTAGTTCCCCGGTTGAACTGGGTTATGAGCTCGGTGAAGGGGTAACTGGCGGCGCAATCCAGGCAGCGGCAGGTACGCAGGTGCCCGTGGACCTCCCAAACCCTTTGGGAGCCAGCTTTGCGGTGCAGTCCGTCGATGTTCTGGGTGATAATGCCGTGGATGTATCCCTTCCTTTCCAACTGGTACAGGGCCCGATGGGTTATATTGGGCTGGGCCGCCGCGTAATCGCACCAGCGCGGCAGGTTAAACCGGTAGAATTCTGCGGGATTGGAAAGCAGGGCTTGCAGGCTGGCCTTCTCCATGGGATCATACTTCTCCCACAGGCCGGTCCCTTTGCTCCGGTAGTCCGGTATCCCGCTTTCCGTACTGACCCCGGCACCGGTCAGCACCATGGTCTTGCGGGACTCCCTTAAGATATCGGCCACCCGGGAAGCCGCCCCTGACGGGCCGCTCATCATTTTCCGCACCACCTTCCTTGTTCTCAATGCTTTTCCAGCCTTCCCCCTAGGGCGGGGCGCCGGCGCCCCGGTTTTTCCCCGGTTACCGTCCATTTTTCAACAAGCAGCAGGGAGTCCCGGGCCAACAATCCAAAATTACACCGCGGGCGATCCCCGCCTTAACCCCGTTACATGCCCTCACCGGCGGCCAGCTCCGCCGCCAGGTAGTAATAGCCTGCGGCACTCTTGTATAGCTGGTCCAATTCCAAATACTCATCGGCAATGTGGGCCTCGGTTTCCCGTCCGGGGCCAAAACCCACCGTGGGAATACCGTACACCCCGGCGGAGGAGCTGCCATTGGTACAGAAGGAATAAGCAGATATGACGGGTGGCAGGTTGGCTTTCCTGAGGGCCTGAAGGGCTCCCCGCACCACCCAGTGTTCGGTGGGCATTTTCCAGGCGGGGGCGAAGCGGAGGCCGTGTACCCTGAACCCCGTGTAGGTGGCAAAATCATTAAGGGCAATGAAGGCTCGGCCCCGGAAGGCCGGGTCCGCGTCTTCCAACTTTTGCAAGGCACCCGTGATAACCCCCACCACTTCTTCGGGGGTCTCTCCCACCAGGAGCCTCCGGTCGTAGGTGGCCCGGCATTTTCCCGGGACTACCGAATTGCCGGGATAGGGAAAGGATATGATGTCCGTAAGCTCCATGATGGCCGGCCCCAGCAGTTCATCCCGGGGTAGCTCCAAGTGGGACAGCGCCTCGATGGCTGTAACCATCTTGCAAACGGCATTGATGCCTACCTCGGGGTGAGACGAGTGAGCGGCCTTGCCGTAGGTTTCTAAGACAATTTCCGCCCGGCCTCTCTGGCCGATATTAAGCTTGAGTTCGCTGGCCTCTCCGATCACCACCGCATCAGGACGCACCTCTTGCAGGACGTATCCCAGGGCCACTCCTTCGGCAGTTTCTTCGTGGACCGTTCCGGAAACATAGATTTCCCCCTTAAGATTCTCCCTGTGCCCGGCCAGTTGCCCTACGGCGTAAACCATGGCGGCCAGGGCGCCCTTCATGTCCGAAGCTCCCCGGCCATATATTTTCCCCTCTACCACCGTACCCTGGAAAGGAGGGTACTTCCACCGGTCCTCGCCGGGGCCCACGGTGTCCAAATGCCCGTCCAGGAGCACTTTCCTCCCCGGCAGAGCTCCCTTCACTACCCCCACTACACTGCCCCTCTCGTCAATCCAGGCCCGGTCAAAACCCAACTGCAGCATGACATTTTTTACAGCGTCGGCCAGCGCTTTTTCCTCTCCCGTAACGCTGGGTATGGAAAGGAACATGCGGCAGAGGTCTAAGAGTTCCTTCCGGCTTGGCTCGGTTAACTCCACCTCGGCACCACCTTTATCTATTGTTTCTTGTTCGCCCGAACTGAAGGGGCCAAAGCCCCTCCCTTTAACATTCTAGCACAAGAAACCAAATCCTCCCTACTTAAATCGACAACTCGGGACCTCACCGGTCCTTCCGGCCAAAAGGAAAAGGCTGGGGGTTATGCCGGATCGCGGGTCCGGGCTTTAAGGGCAGGAAATGGAAAGTTTCTAAGGACATGTCACGGCATGGGACGGCCGGCATACGATATAGATTAAGACGGGGAAGGAGAGCGCTAAAAATGAAAGACCAGGCCGCAAGCCACAGTTTATCCGCTTATCTTCCGCCGGGGCACCACCGCCTGCCGCCCTTACCTTACCCTTACAACGCCTTAGAACCCTATATTAGTACTACCACCGTACAGATCCACCACGACCGCCACCACCTGTCTTACGTACAGGGACTGAACAACGCCGAGGTTAAACTCGCCGAGGCCCGGCAGAAGAGCGACTTTTCCCTGGTAAAGCATTGGGAAAGGGAACTGGCCTTCCACGGCTCCGGGCACATCCTCCATAGCATTTACTGGACCACCATGGGGCCCGGCGGTATCCGGGAGCCCTTTGGACTGGTGCGTCAATACCTGGAGAAATATTTCGGGAGCTGGCCTATTTTCCGGGAACAATTTACACAAGCCGCCGTAGATGTGGAAGCCTCGGGCTGGGCCCTTCTGGTTTGGCAACCCTTCTGGCGGCGGCTGGAGATCCTCACCGCCGAAAAACACCAGGATTTGACCCAGTGGGGTGTTATTCCCGTTCTGGTGCTCGACCTGTGGGAACACGCCTATTACCTGGACTACCAAAACCGACGGCGGGACTACGTCGAGGCCTGGTGGCACTTAGTTGATTGGTCGGAAGTGGAAAAACGCCTTCAGCTGGCCTTGCCCGCCAGGGTTCCTCTAGGCAAAGCTCATGTTTAAGACGGCTCCCGGACAGGCAAAATAAACGTAGTATGGCCGCTAAACAATATTCCGAACTCAAAATTGCTGCGACCTATATCGGCACAGTAGTCGGGGCAGGCTTCGCCTCCGGCCAGGAGGTGCTCCAGTTCTTCGCCTATTTCGGTATCCGGGGTCTCCTGGGCTTGGTTGTGGCCACCATCCTTTTCATCGTCCTCGGCTATGCCGTCCTGCTCTTCAGCCACCGCCTCCAAGCCCATTCCCACTTACCCATCATCCGCCACGCCGGGGGGCCGCTGGTGGGTAAAGTGGTGGACGGGATCACCACCTTTTTCCTCTTCGGAGCCCTGGCCGTCATGGCCGCCGGCGCCGGTGCTATTTTCAGGGAGGAGTACCACCTTCCCGCCCTTGTGGGCAGCAGTATATTGATCGCCGCCACCCTGGCTACGGTACTCTTGGGTATAACGCAGGTTATTAATGCCATTAGCTTCGTCGCTCCCCTTCTGCTGGCCACCGTCCTAGGGGTAAGCCTATTCGCCCTGTTTACTAATCCTTCTTCTGTGGTGGCCAATCTCGCCTGGTCGGATGTGCCCCGGGCCGCGGCACCCTTCTGGCCCCTGGCCGCCGTCCTTTACGCCTCTTACAACCTGGTCCTGTCTATAGCGGTACTGGCACCGTTGGGGAGCTTAAGCCGGGAGGAAAATCTCCTCCCCGGCGCCATTTTGGGAGGAGCGGGGCTCGGTCTGGGAGCCGGGGCCATCACCTTGGCCCTCCTGGCCGCCGCACCCGACGTTACGGCGTGGGAAGTACCCATGCTCCAGATAGCGGGAGGCCTCGCTCCCGTGGCCCGCACCTTGTACAGCATAATTCTCCTGGCGGAAATTTATACCACCGGCGTCAGCAGCCTTTACGGTTTTACGGCCCGCCTGGCCGAACCGGAAAGCAGGCGGTTTTCCTATCTGGCCGTTATCGCCAGCGCCGTCGCCTTGATAGCCGCCCAGTCGGGATTCTCCCGCCTGGTGGCCTTCCTCTTTCCCCTGGTCGGCTATGGCGGCCTCCTGCTGGTGGGAGGCCTGGCCTATTATTTCTTCCGGCAAAGGCTGGTCTTACCGGTGGCGGAACTGGCCCTGAGAGGTCTTTTACCATTGGCCCGTAAGGCTTTTCTTTTTAAGAAAAAAGACGATTCCTAAAGAGGATGCATCCGCTCCGCGAAGCTGTTGGTACGAGGGCGGCCCCATATCACCCCCGGTATCACCCCCGGCCGAAAGGCGAAGACCCCTCAAAACCTTTCTAAAGACAGAAGAAAGCGTCGTCCAATGTCAAGCGTCAATGAAAATGTCAGGTAAAACTCGTCTGTGATTCTGTCAGGGTAGAAGTGGTATAATTAGGCCTGCGGGGTTTCCATGGCTTACGCCATGGATGATTTTGAGCGGGCCTACGAATTGAAGTAGTGCCCGCCTTTTCCTCGATTTGGGGAGTAAGCGCAGGCTGGATATTACTCCGGGTTTTAGAGGAGGGGGCAATCTCCAAAGGTTCTAACGAGTATATATTTCCCTTCCATCCCACATACAAGCGACCATCAGGCAGTTTATGCACTTCTACCACAGAACGCACAGGGATAATAGGCGCACCTTTAGGAGTTAACACTTTATAAGTCTTGCACTCGAAGCGGATGGTATAGCCGGGGTTCAATATCCGGTGTTCCTTCCAGCAGAAGATATGTTCCAGGCGCAAGTGGGAGGGGATGGGGCGGAAAGCGGAAACCGGGTTAGCCGGGGGTATAGCAAACTTTTGGTTATAGCGCACGATAAAGTTTTTAAGGACGGCATTAGCCTCTTCCAGGGTAGAAGCACCTGCCAGGCGCAACTCAAGAACTAGCCTTTCCTGGAGGGTCTGGAAGGAGCGTTCGATGCGGCCTTTAGCCTGAGGGGAATGGGCGGGGATGTGCTGGATCCCCAGTTCGTTTAAGATACGGCCAATTTGGGTTAAAGAGCGTTGTTGGCCCAGGAGCTGTTGTGCGATACTAGCAGTATTCTCTTCACCCTTAGGAGGGAAGAAGAGGGTATGGCGGTCGGAGTAGATGGCCAGTGGGATACCGTAGTTAATTACTAGGTCATAGAGGAGACGGCGGTAGCCCTCGAAATCTTCAGAAGGCCGGAAGAGGGCAGAAAGTATTTGGCCGGTAGCGTCGTCGATGGCTAAAAGCAAGACGAGCTTAGGGCCGCGGCCTTCCAACCAGTCGTGGTGGCTGCCGTCGATTTGGACCAGAAGGCCCATTTGAGGTTTACGTGGGCGGCTGCGGTGGAGTTTAGGAGGCCGGTGCTTTTTAGGGCTTAAGATACCGGCGGCTTTGAGGATACGGGCTACAGAAGAAGGGCTTAAAGAGATACCTTCATGCTCATAAAGCAACTCACTAAGGAAAGTGTAATTGCACCCCCTATACTTAGTTTGAGCGAGATGGACCACCTGCTGGCGGGTACCTTCTGGGATAGTGTGGGCTGGCTTACGTCCGCGGTTTCCGTGGGCCAAGGAAGCGGGCCCGTGCTCTCGCAACCTGGCCTTGAGCCTATAGACGTGCCGTTCACTTAGGCCTAGAAGTAAGGCCGCATAACTAGTGGTAATTAACCCTCTCAGAGTTTGTTCTAAGACTTGGATGCGATTTAGTTCCGTCTGTGACAAAGTAATCCTCTCCCTGCTCATACTGACATTTTCACTGATGGATTTCACCCTGACAATATCACAGACGGATCACAAAGAAAGCGTCGTCCCCTTGACGAGGGGATCTTCATTGTGCTAAGCTATTCGTAGCCTGCGGGCGTGGCGGAACGGCAGACGCGCCAGACTTAGGATCTGGTGGGTATCCCCCGTGGAGGTTCAAGTCCTCTCGCCCGCACCACAAGGCTTTGCCTCCTCAAGAAATCTAGTGTTGCTGAGGAGGCTGTTTTTATGGGCAGGATTGCGAAACTTAGCCCCAAGGTGCTGGACTTATCCCAAGCCCTGGAGGAGTTCCTTCTTGCCAAGCAGGCTGATGGTATAGTGCCCGCCTCGCTGGAGAACTACCGCTTCCATGTGGAGACCTTCCTCAAGGCCAGCCCCAACCTCAACACCTACGAGGCCGTGCAGAAAGCCGTTATACGCTACTTCAGCCAGCCTTGCTCTCCTGGGTACCGCAACATCCGCTTGCGCCACCTCAAAGCGTTCTTCAACTGGTGCGTAAGCCAAGGCTACCTTCCCGCCAACCCTGTGGCAGGGATAAGGCCAGCGAAGGAAGACTTAAACCGCATAAGGCACGTGCCTTTAGAAGCCTTGAAGAAGCTGCTCCAGCAACCGGACAAGCGGAGCTATGCAGGCTTAAGGGATTACTGCCTCTTGCTGGTGCAAATAGACACCGGAGCAAGACCCGGAGAGCTATTCCGGGTGAGGGTAGGCGATTTAAACCTCGAAGCCCGCGAGCTGTACATACGCCCGGAAGTAGCTAAGACCCGTGTGGGAAGGACTCTGGTCCTTTCGCCTTTCACCGCGCAAGCGTTGGCGAAGTTCCTCAAAGTACGGCCCACATGGTGGGGTGAGGATGTGCCCTTGTTCGCTACCGAAAACGGGAAGGCTTTAGACCGTAGCCAGTGGGCTGCAAGGGTGAGGGAATACTGCCAGAAAGCGGGTGTTAAGGTCACGCCCTACGGCCTGCGGCACACCTTCGCCATTGAGTTTTTGAAAGAGGCCAATGACCCGTTCGCTTTGCAGCGCATATTAGGCCATAAGGACCTTGCCATGACCCGCAGGTACGTGCGCTACCTGCAAGAAGACGTGAAAGAGATCCATGAGAAGGCCACACCTGTGGCAAAACTCCAGCAATTAGGCAAAAGGGCTAAGCGCAGGCTTTAGGCACTAATCCAAAAGCGGCCTCTAGAAGGCGCTATAAGGCCATGAAAAAGGCCGGGGGATACTTCTATACCTCCCGGCCATTTTGCGCCCTTTGTAGAGGCTTCTAGAAGGCCGTATTTGTTAGGCGAGCAGGCCCAGGTCCACACTTACGCGCTCAGCTATGGTCGCAGGTTGTGGAATGGGAAGGCCGTCTTCCTTCAAGCCCTCGATGTGCATACGTATGGCTTCGGCCATGTTAGCCCTTACCTCTTCAAGCGTTGCACCTGTAGCCACGCAGCCCGGCAGGTCAGGGGAATAGGCGGAAAAGTTATTGCCTGCCCGCTCAATCACAATGAGGTATTCGGTCATTGACGCTTGACCTCCTAGCGCAAAAGCGCAGTGAACTCCTCCACAGTGAGGCCCGCCTGCTTGAGAACTGAGCGTAACGTACCAGGAGCAAGCTCATCATGCAAGGGCACTATGGCCGTTCTGCCGCTGGGGTGACGCATTTTCACATGGCTCCCTCGCTGGCTTGCCTGGCGAAACCCCGCCTTTGTAAGGGCTTTGATGACCTCCCGACCGGATACCAAAGGCAGTTTAGGGCTCATAATGCTACCTCAACCGTGGCGATTATAGGTTCAGGCAGGGCCTCCGGCAAAGGCTCGTCCTCGAAATAAAGCTCCAGGGCCTCCTTCAAGTTCGCAAGGGCCTCTTCGATGGTCCTGCCTTGGCTCGCTACCTCTACCTCCACAGCTTTAGCTACATACCATTGGCCCTCTTTCGTCAATACAGCCGTAAAGCGCATAACAGTAACAACCTCCTTCGCCTTTGGGTTTAGCCGGTGTGGGCTCAAGCTCACGAGCCTGTGAGGCAAGCCCATTAGCAGACTTGCTCCTCGTCAGGCACGTAGACGAGCAAATCGCCGGGTTGGCAGTTAAGGACTTTACATAGCTTAGCCAAAACGTCAAATCGTATTCCCTCAGCTCTGTCGTGATAAAGCCTGAGCAGTGTCGATTTCCCAATACCTGTCCGCCTAGCGACTTCACTCATCTTTAATCGCTGAGCTCCTAGAATGTGAGATAGCCTCGATTCTATTCGCATAGCGGATTTCCTCCTTTCACTACCATTGTAACCGTCTTTGAGCATTTTAGCAACAGCATTGAATAAGTTTTTACCGTTAACGATTACAAAAGTGTTGACAGAGGTGTCGCTGTCGAATACAATATAATCAGAAACGATACCAAAACTACATTTCAAAAGGAGGTTTTACCTATGTCCAATGCTGTAGTCCAAGTCACCCAGGAAGTGAAGAAGGGGGTGACCATCGAGAGAGTGAGGGAAAAGTTGGAGGAAAGGGCAGCGGAACTGGCGTTACTGTTTTGGAGAGAACTAAGGAGCGAAGAAAACAGCCACATTTGGTGTTACGTAAACGACCACAGTGAGGGAAGGCTGCAAAACCTAATTGATAGGCTGATCGACGTCGAGGAGTATATTGACTTATGCGACTTGGGAACTTTACATGGTGGTGTAGTGTAAATACAAGAAAATCCCTGGGTATTTGCCCAGGGATTTTCTTTTTCCATGTTGGACCAACTGCGTGGCTGGGTAGTGCCGTCAATTAATGCAAGCCGCAAACCCGGCCTTATTTTTCCCTAGGTAGAGAAAACCGGTTAATGGCCTGGGTACCCCGGTCCTAGAAATGTTGCGTGAGCGGGGCGTCTCTCGCGCTAGTTTTCCATACGCAGGCCGTTATATTGCCCCGCGCTCCCGCAGGCCCCTTTCCAGCTCCGCAAGCTCTTCCGGGCTGATTGTTATTTGCGGCACGTTGATCTGGGTAGCCACTACCGGCCCACCACCTTGGAGCAGCCCCGCCACCTGCATGATCAGTTTAGCCGCCTGCACATTCCCGGCTCTGGCCTCCTCAAGCAGGGCTCCCAAAACTTCATCTGCCACCTCCACAGCTCTGGCAATTATTGCCTGGCGCTTCTCCTGAAGCACCTCCGGTGAAAGGGCAGTGCTTTGATTGTCTACTACGGCCAGGTTGGTGCTCGTTCGCCTGCTCACTTGGAGATCACCTCCCTAACAACTGTGGTAAGGCCCGCCTCGCCGTGGCCCCCGTGCCCAGGGCTGCTACGTCTGGCAGTTCCCGTTGCAGCATGGTCTTGTGATAACGCAGCACATCCTCCACTGTGGGCCATCTTCCCAGCTTTTCGGCCAGCCAGTTTAGGTTATCCTGCGAGAGCAGCCGTTGTAACACCCGCTCCCTGTCCGCATGGTTGTCCTGGGCAAGAATAGTGCGGATCATCCACAGGCCCCTGGGTGTCGGGTTCGCCCTGAAGTATTTGCGGAACAGCTCCACGCTCTCCGGCGAGAAAATATTCCGTAGTGCCTTATCCCTTACATCGGGCGGTAGCCCGAGCACATCAAGCACGGCCTCGATTGTTTCCTCTTCGCTGGGCGCCTTGCCGAGTACCCTGGCCAGCCAATAGTACCAGTCTTTGGTAAGCGCAAACCGGATTACGCCCTTACTGTCACGCCGCACCCCAAGAACGCCCTGGCGCATGGCTTCCCGCATTCTCACCTGCTCCTCGGGCAACAATCGGGTGCCGCGGCCCTGAACGGGGCGCTGCCCCGGGAACGTCCGCAGCCCAACCCACTCCATTATCTGCCTGGGTAAATCGAACCTGCCTGTAGGCGTTGCGGACCAGCCGCCCATAGCCGAGAGACCAGCACCGGGTATTTCCAACGTACCGGCGGGGAGCAGCATACTGACCATATCCTTCACAGTGGCTCGTATACGCTCCTCAAGGCCCATAGGCCGTACTTGCCCCGTGGAGAGGTCATACCCTGCTGCGTCCGCAGCTACCGCCACCAGAGGCGCGAGCTTGTACACAAAGTAGCGCTCGGGCCTTACCTCGCCCATGATGTATTGGAGCAACCTCGGGTAGTCCCGCCAGAAGAACCAGGGATCAAAGTATTGTCTTTGCCCCTGCGGTCCGAGCCCAACCAAGGGCGTGATGTCCACCAAGTGCCGGTATCCGGGAGGGTTCTCCCATATATTGCGCCCGTTGTTAATGCGCCTGTTCAAGGCATTGGCGAGTATAAAATTCGCCAGCACGTTGTTCATGAGATAACCTGCTAGGAACCGCTGCGCTAGCTCTCGGGCTTCAGGGGATAGCGCTGGCTCCGTGACCAATCCCGCCGCCCGGAAGGGCAATTGCAGGGTGTGGGTGAGCCACTTAGGCGCGAGGAAGAAATACCGCAAGGCCTTTTGAGCTGTGGGGTCAAGCATCTCCGTCATAACGCTGCCCGTAAGGAAGTTAGCCAGGTGCGCCGCCGTCTTCGCGGCCTCGCTCTCCGGCTTACCCTGCTGAGTGAAGCGCTTGAACAGGTCCAGGGCCAGGCCGGTGCGCATCTCTATCGTAGGGCCGAAGGCCATTGTTTCCACAGGTTCTAAAACGCGGCTCTCGATTGTGCGCCACAGCCTGGCGATAGGCTCCCGCACGGGCTTTGTGGCTGCCTCGAGCGTCCTGCGGTGCCAATCACTGCCGCCTATATCAAGGCCAGCCTCCACCAGCTTCGCCAGCTCGGGTGAGACTTTCTGCAAAGCCTCCGCACCAGTCTGTCTTGTGCGCCATGCATAGGCGAAGCGTGCTACGGGGTTGAGGGCGGTCACAAAGTCCTTGGCCGGACCGACAGCGCCGAACACCATCTGGCTTACCCAATCCCAGGGCAGGTAGACTTTCAGCCGCGTGGTCTGGCGCATTACCTCCTGCCAGGCCCTACCAGCAGGCCCAGGAGAATGATACATGGCTGCCAAGCGCCCCTCCAACCACTTCGCGGCGTCCGCCGGTAGGTACAGGTGCCCCGTCTCCCGCTCTAAGGCTTTGGCAGCGGCTTTAGCGCCTCGGGCAGCCTGCTGGCCCAGCTCTTTGATACGCCGTGCCTCCAGGGAGCGTAGTTCGCCCGGCAGTGTGATCTCCTTCACCCCAGGCGCATACTCCCGCGAGGCCAGTGCACGGATGCGGTTGAGGAATTTCACGTTTTCCAATAGCCGCTGGTGCTCAGAAATTCGCAAGGGCAACGTTTTCGACACGTCCAGCGTCAGTTCTTGCGGCTTGAACTTAACGAGCGCTTCTTCCAGGCTCAACTGCCTGGGCAGTTGGTGCGGACTGAAAAGGTGCGGCCTGCGGGCCAGCATAGCGCCCGCCGCCGAGCCCGTGGGTTGTGCGCCACGCTGCGCCAGGGCCGTCTCAGCGACGTAGCGCGGTACGTAAATTTCTTGTGGGTGCTGCCAGGTTTCTTCAAGACCCAGGCGGGTAAGCACTCGGTTCAGACGCTCGCTGAGGCTATGCACGTCCTGGGTGGCCCTAGCCAGCCGCTGGATGGTGGCATCCTCCATAGTGGGGAGCTTTTCCCGTAGCGAGCGCAGGAAGGCGGCGCTTTCCAGGTTGCCCGCCTGCGCAGCCTTCTGCTCCACCTGGGAAATCCTGCTCGCCAAGGTAGTGCGCCAGTGCTGCGGGTCAAGGAATTCCGGGTCCTTGAGCCAGGCCCTGGCTAGATGGGCGAGGTTCAAGAGGCCCTCATCCCCGCCTGCCGCCTTCTGCAAGAGGCTCTCGAACATCCTGGGCTTGTTTTCGGCCACTTTGCGGCCAATCACCCATTCATGCATCACGCGCCTGATCTGCTCTAAGGCCGGGCTACCGCCAGCACGCTGCAAGAGCTTGCTCCCGGCCTGCATGAGCTTTTCGCCTGCGGCTGCACCGGCACCTGCCCATAGAGCACCGGAAACCGCTTCCCGCTGCACCCATTGGGCCGTGGGCTGCCCCTTGCGCTTGCTTTCTTCAACGCCCAGCCACGCGCCGCCAAGAGCGCCCTCTAGGATGGCGGCAGCTATCCGACCGAGTTTTGGGCTTTCGGCGGCTATAATGCGCGTTACGGGCCGCAGCAGCCGGGATGCCCCAGCGAATGGGAGGTAAACCCCAAGCACCTCACCAACCGCACGGGCCGTCTTCTCGGCCTGGGGGGTAAGTGCGCCCCGCTCTATGAGCTTCTGCCCGACCTCCCGCGAGCGGAAAGCGCCAAAGGCCGCATAATCGGGAACAGTCAAGGCCCCGTATGCAACGGAGCGCAACCGTGCGGGCAGGCGTTCAATGGCTCTGGTAAGTGTTTCCACCTGCGCCTTCCGGTACGCCTCGGCCTCTTTACGGACCTGCTTGTAAAGCTCGTCCGGTGTCTTAGCTTCGTAACGCGGGGCGCTAATAGAGCGCAGCCACGCACTCACGCGCTTTGCCGTCCCCGATTGGGCAACCCGTGTTGCAACGTCCTTGATCCGCTTGCCGATATTTTCCAGAAACTCGAACATGCTCGCCGCCTCCTTTCGCATTGCGCAAGACTTCTTCTAGCAGCCGCCGGGCTTTGCGGTCTCCTCCGGCCGCCTGCTCCGCCAGCGCTTGTAATACCTGCGGGACGGCCCGCTCAATCGCAGCAGCGGCCTCCCGCCTCGCCTTTTCCATCTCCTGCCGCATGCCTTTGCACCTCCCCCGCACGTCTCATGAACTGTTTTAGCCACAGACCTGCATCTTTCGGCCAGCGGTAGTAGCCGTTCCGCTTCCACAGGCCGTAAGTGAGCTTAAGGCAGTGACGGCACGCGAAGGCTATGGCCCCAGGTGGAAGATAGAGCGTGGGCGTCTGTCTTCCACAGGTGGGACACAGCCACCAGCGCACCCACCCGCCATTCGGGCAGGTGAGCGGCAGCCGCACCCGCCGCACCACCTGAGCACGCCTGGCCCACACCAGGTTGACTTTATCCGGCCATAGGACATAACCCACCGTGGTCCAGCCGCCCTCAATGCGGCCCCGGCTGTGGTGTTCACGAAACGTATTTGCATAGAGCTTTACACAATTTTCCATCACAGGCATAATCAACCACGTCCCTTTGGTCAACATTATAGCACGCCATTCGGCATTGTGGTATAATCGCCCTAGCCCGCAAAAGGGAGGGATAGCCTCTGCTTAAACTCAAGCCTTCGCCTTACGCAGGCACGCCCTTGGAGGGGCTTGAGAGCTGCCTGCCGAAGTTTAAGCATGGCGATATTCTGCTCTGGACCGGCAAGCCTCGCACAGGCGGGGGAGGGAGCCGCCGCAGGTCACGCTACGGCAGCGCCCTTGCCAGGAAGCTGGAGATGTGGCGGCGGAGGCGCGGCCTCTAACGCTTCCCCAGCCATTCCAGCACGGCCTCGCGCGTCATACCAACGTCCTCGCCCCTGGCTGCCCGTTCAAGCAGTCGCACCTTGCCGCTGGCCCAGCGAAGCAACTCCAACGCCTGAGCGGGGTTCACTTCCAGCAAAGCGCCGAGCCATTCCAGCGGTCGCTGGGCGAAGTCCTGGAGGGGTATCCAGTAACCGCCGGGGTCGCATGTTCCACAGGATGGAAGGATCTCCCAGCCGCCTTCACCGTCGGGCCGCAGGTGTATCCGGGCAGCGGGCTTCTCGCAGAAGTGGCAGACAATCCAGTGAGCTCCCTTTGCGCGTGGCTCCAGAGTGAGCCTGAGAGACAATCCGCCTCACCTCCTTTCGCATCGCATAATGCAGGCCACCGCCTTGAGCGGGTATGGGTAGCAGGCTGCCATTGCCAACACCCACCCAACGATTAACAGAGCATCCAGCATGTTACATTAGCACCTCCTAGCCTTCCCGGCGTGTTATCTCAATAAGCAGCGTGCTCCCAGGGAAATGCCAGCTCCCGGCGCTCACGGCAGCGTCAAGGCCGTGCGATCACAAAACTGCACGAGTGCCCGCATGTCCTTGAGGGTAAGGGCGTAAGGCTGAGAAACATAGACGTGTGGCTTCCCGTCTCTAAGCCATAGCGAGACGTGAACATTGACCACCGGTAGCCAGAAGCATTTCGGAAACATGAGCCCTGTGCCCTTGCAATGGCCCTTCACCAGCCTGTTAAGGCATACGTGCCCAGCAGTTGGCTTCACACCGAGGCGTTTGGCAAAAGCTTCTCTCCGCTTTTCCCACACGGCTGTGGCAAAGGCCCGCTCTGCCATTTCCAGGCCCTCCTCCCCGGCTAAACGCTCAAGCGCTTGGACTGCCTCATGGAACGGGCTCGAGGGCCGGTTTACGAAGTAGCGCATGGTCGTTTCACCCCCTTATGAGCGTTTGCGAGCTTGCTATTCGCCACCAGGTGGCTGATAAACACATCGAGTTCCTCCGCAAGCCACACGCCCGGGCGGGGTCTCTCAAAAGCGCGCTGGCAGTGCTTGTGGGTGAAGTAAACCCGCCCTGGTTCATCCCACGGCCAGGTAGCGTTCCCGTGCTCCTCAATTACCTCCCCGCAGAAGTCGCAGGTCATAAGGGGACAGAACACACCGCCCTCCTCAGGATAGACGTTCGGGTAATACCTGGTAACTATTGCCATAGCCGGACAAACCCCCTTTCTGGCAGTTTACATAATACCTATATATGTGGGCGAGCAGGGCGAGCAGGCGAGCACTGAGCCCTGGAAGCCTTGAAAAATCTAGCTTCCACAGTGCTCGCCCCCTCCCAGGGTAGGGCGAGCACAAGGCGAGCGCTCGCCTATGATCGCCTTGCTCGCTCTGCTCGCTCCGCTCGCCTTGTGCTCGGGGTGCTCGCTTTGCTCGCTATGATCGCCTTGATCGCTATGCTCATGTTGTTCATGTTGCTCGTAGTGCTCGGTTAGTTATCATCATTGGTGTTATCCTCACCGCGTGTGGGATTTAATTGTGCAAAATTCACCTCGACCACTTTGCCCTGGTGCTTTATGATAAGTCCCTCTACCGGATAGTAGCGGCCTTTGACCTTCACAACCAGCCCGTCTCTATGGAGGTGCGCCAAGAGACGCCGCACTGTGCTGGGTGGCTTACCCGTATAGTCGGCTACCTCCTGCGCTGTGGCCCCGTTCAAAAGCCGGAGGGCTTCCAGCACCTGTTTGCGGGCCTCGCTCATGTGCACTTGCTCAGCGGCCCCGAGCACGTGCCAGCGGTAATCTTTAAATTCCACAGCCAGCTCGGTTTCGGGCACGTCACGGCCAATAGCCCGGAGGACTGCCCCTTGTGGTGCCCGTGTCAGTGCCAATAAGGTATCCGGCCCTCCAATCAGGCCTGTGGTGCCCAGAACTCGGTCCGTCCAATGCTCTGTGTCCTTTGCCTGGTTTAGGTGGTGCACAAGCAGGCCCGCAATACCGTGCGTATCCAGAAGTTGCTTGAAGGCGGAAATTTCCTGGTAATCCTGGGCGTAAATGTCGCTTGACTTGCCACGCCGTGCAGGCCTAAAACGAGCCCAGGTGTCAACGGCGATTAGCTTGAGGCCATAGCGCGGGATAAGCTTGTCGAGCTCCTCTAGCGCCGCAGGCATATTCGGGAACGATGTGGTGAGTAAACCGTCTCGGGGTGCAGGCAGGCGGGCCATTTCGAGGCGGTTTTTTAGCCGCCTTGGGTTATCCTCTAGGCTGATATACAGGGTAGGGGCTTCCGCCGGGGGCCTCATCCCCAGGACTTGTTTGCTCGCGGCCAGGCTTAAGGCAATGTCCAGGGCCAGCCAGGACTTACCTACCTTAGGCCTACCTGCCAGTACCGTTAGGCCTTGCGCGGGGAGCAGGCCGGGCAGCAGCCATGAGGGCTCGGGTAGGTCGGCCCTAGCGAGTTCATCCGCACTCCAGATTTTGCCTACTGAGACTCGCGGTGGCGACTGCTGCTCAGTACGGTCTTGGAATGCGGCCTCGACGACGGCTTTGAGCCGTTCACGCTCGTCCTGCCGGTTGCCAAATTTTGCCTGGTGCACCGCGCTAACCCGCACAACCGCCGCCGTTTCCTGTGGGGTTAAACCCGCTTCTTCGCATATACGGGCCAACCTGTATTCCGCGCCGGAGCGGTCAATTCCGTCAGTCTGCTTTTCCGGCCAGCTTCCGGTTAAGGCTTGTTTCACAAATTCCGCATCTCCTGACCTGCACTTCTGCGCCAATTTCTCGATGGCTGCTGCCAAGTCCACCCCCGCTGTGGGTATCTCCAGTTCGTCTTCCGCTTTCGCCGGGACTAACCAGGCTCTAGGAACCTCCGCAAGGGCCGTGGTACCAAGTGCCCATAACTCTTTACCGTCGTCATACCACTGGTACTTTTTGCCATTAATGGTGCTCGGTGGTAGCAAGATGTAATTTCCCCGACGAACATCAACATGGTTCAGATTGGGAATGTCAAATATTGGCAATTTGATGTCCCATTCGGGACCGGGGTCCTTAAGGTGGACGTGTATCCCACCTTCATGCTTTTGCCCTGGGCTTAAAACGATCGGCGTTTTTGTAATACCGGCGCTTGCCAGGACCTCCAGGACGTGGGAAACCTTGATCCGGCAACCGGGCAGCGGGTCAAAGTCAAGCACTGTCATGTTGTACCAGGTAGGCACGATTGCGACGTTACCGCCGCCTAACCAGTGCTGGAAGGCTGTGGCGACATCTACGACAGCCCAGCTTCCAGTTTCTGGGTCACGGAGCGGCTCTTTGGTACCGGGCTGGATAAGTATGAAACGGTCGCAGCCTGCTTCGTGGTAGGTATCGAAGAGCAGCTTGGCGAATTCCGGATTTTCCGGTAGAATATGGTCAGAACCCATGGTATTTCACCTCCTCGCTCGCCTCCGGGAGCACGCCGCCGGAGGTTTTTGTTTTACCGTGCCCTGGGAAGGCTCAGTATGAACCGCCTCAACTCGTCTTCGGTGACGACTAACTTGTTCCGAGGCCCGCGGAGTGCCTCCAGACGCCGCGTTTGGACATAGAAGCGCCAGGTCCGGGCCTTGATCCCGGTCAGGTTCTCCAGGTCTTTCAGTGTCAGTAGCCGCATTTACTCTTCACCCTCCTGCATTAGATTTTTCGCCTACATTGTAGCAGCACCGCCTCACAATTGACAAACACTCGGCAATGCGTTACAATCGGAGCAAGGCAATGTGTATCAATCCCTTGCACTTGTGCACTAAATGTCATGTCACTCATGTGACGGAATGAAGGCGGTGTGACAAGTGGAGCTGTTTTTCCAAATAAGGTCAAGAGGCGTGCAAGAGTATCTCTGGTCTGGCGAAAGGTGGCAGCGTGTGGAGCTGGGGCATTTCGCCGTCCCGCTCGTAAACAGGCTCATGCAAGAGGGTCTCTCTTCCCTGGTGCAAAGGCTTGGGCTGGCGGATGAAGAGGAGACCAGCCGCTATCTCATGCCCTTATGCGTCCTGGCCTTTTTCCTGGCTGGTGGCAGGGGAAGGAGGAAGATGGAAGCGCTGCCTCGAAGGGAGGATGTAGAGCTAGAAACCTACTTGAACGGCGATTGCCCCGAGCTGTGGGCTGTGTGGAACAGGCTGCAAGTGCTGCCTTTCTATGCTAAGTTACCCCGTGCTAACGCCTTCGGTTGGCATGTAAGGGCTGCGGATGAGTTGGGGGCTGCTACAGCCGAACTCACACTGGCTTTTATGCATGGTGTAAGGCAGCCATTTAAAGCCTGTAAGAAGCATGTGGCCCTTTACCATGAGGAGTGCCCCATATGCAAGCCTGAAGAGCAGCTCAGAAAGCGGTTCCTTAGCCTTCTAAGGCAGCATAAGAGCAGGCTGCTGTACGGGGCCATTATAGTGAGAGAGTGGGAGTACACCCAGACAGAAATTGAGCGCATTGCTAGGAAGGCCCGAACGGGTTCGGTACAGCAGGCCATAAGGGAATACTACGAGGTGTGCCGTGAAGCGGGTTTGCCTACAGGGTGGTATAGCAATTACAGGCCCTTCCTCAAGGGAGAATAATGTTCGTCTATGTCGAAAGTTTTCAGCCACAGGTAAGATTTTCGCATGGTGAAAAAGGGAAACAGCAGGCGGGCCGCTGAACGGTGGATCAAGCGGAGGCTGGACAAGCACATGAGCGTCGAGGATATAGCAAAGGAGCTTCTTTAACCCACCTGTGGAAAGAGCTAAAGTTGCTCGCGGTGGTGATCTGTACTAAAATTCAGATAGAGGCACCTCCATATCACACGAGCGCATTACCGCATCCCTGCCTGGACCCTCCCACAAGCGGGAGGGCTTTCCTTTTTGCTACAGCGTGGACGGGCAAGGAGATTTCTGGGGTTTTGTCGAAATATTACAGCATGGTGCTAGGGGGAGGAGGCGGTGGGTATGCCGGAAAGGGTTCGCCTGGGCTTGGTGACTTTAAGGAACGAACACGAGGTACTTAAACCTGTGGACCTGCCGGGGATATACATCGTTAAGCACTACAGCAAGCGCCAGTCCTTTGAAGATGTCGTCCAGGCAAGTAATGTGCAAAAGCTCTACGAGGCGGTGCGAGGGCGAGTGATCACTATAGACGGTGTACTTGACGAGGTTGAGCGTGGCGCGATCAAAGGGTTGCGGCTGACTTCCTACACTTCATGGAAGAAGAGGTATGAAATCGAGAACATTCTGATAGTGCTTTGCGCCCTGGGATTGGCAACTGCGGAGAAACAGGGAAGGGGTTTCGCGTTCTGGGTTCACCAGAAAGAGGCTGCCGCCACAAAGCAGCGGTAGGCGGGAGGTGTGCAAGGGTGCGGAAGGCTTTTGCGGTGTGGTTGGCTGTTACTGTGGTGGTTGCAGGGTTGTGGGCGCCTTTCTATGTGGCTGCTGTAAGGGCTTATAGAGCGGACCTCGATAGCTACCGGGCTGCTGTGTTCGAGTGGCAAAAGTATAAAGAGGCCCAGGAAGCTCGCAGGCAAGCACTGGATGCCTATGAGACGGCTAAAGAGGCATGGCTTAAGTCAGATGAAGCGGCAAGGTACCGTGAGCAGCTTATTAGAGAAGAAAATTGCGATCTTGCGTATGCGCTATCCGTCGCTATATACGGGTCGGCTGGTTACATATGACGATTTGTGGTATACACAACAGCAAAGAATAAGGGAGGCCCTAAACAAGAAGGCCGAGGAAGTGGCCGCAAAAGCGTTGGGCAGTGTACCTTCGCGTGAAGTTATTCCCGCGCCGCAGGTTGACCCCGCCAAACTTAAGGTCCGGGTGGATGCTGATCGGGGAAATCTAGGCAGGATCTTCATAGTCGGGTATGCCTACTGCCTTCTGTCTCTAGGCTACTGGATACTCGTATGGGGCTTCCGCAAGAGAGCCGGAGAGGCCGAAGGCGGCAAGCCTAGTGGGCAGGATAGAAGCACCACACTATAGCGGCTGTGGAACAGTCTGGGGGTGGCTGCTGTGAGAAAGCACCTGTGGGTGCTCCCAGCGATAGTGTGCATTGCGCTGCTGCTGGCGTGGCCGTTCAGGTGGGAAAAGGGGCCAGTGCAAAAGCAGTCCGGCACCTATCAGGGAATTGCGTGGACGGCTGAAGTTCATCACTTGCGGGATCGCTGGACGGGGCAATCATGGGTGGCAATCTATGGAAACGACGCAAAAGAAAAGAAGTGGTACAGCGGTGAGATGCGACCCATTCCTTCACAGGGGGAAATTGCGCAAAGAAAGGAACAAGTGCTGGAAAGGTTAGGTCAGAGAGAATACAGAGACACGCTGAACGCTCAGCTTGCCGAGTGCTATCGAATAAAGGAGCTTAACGAGGGAGCGCGGAACAAGTATAATCAAGCATTGCTCTCCAAAACCGTGGCGTCCCTGCCGCGAGAGGTAATTGACGGTTTTAAAGCGTGGGAGGAAGCGAACAATAAGGGTGCGCTACTTGCTAAAGAGCTGGCCGATGTGGAGCGTCAGGCTGAAGAAACGGCAGTGTCCGAACTAGCGCGTCTTGCCTGGGAGAAACGAAAACTAGCCACAGCGGTATGGGGTGGGCTTGTGGCTTTATCAGCGATCACCGCCTGTGTTCTATATATAGCTGGGGTGCGTAATGGGCAAACTGTTCGGCCATGACGAAAGTTTTTAGCCACGGGTTGGATTTTCATATAACGAAAAAGGGAAACCTCAGTCCATGACGAAGATATGCAAAGGCGAAGTCTGGTGGTGCTGGTGGAGCGCCTGGAAGCCGTGCCTGGAGCCCTTGCGGTCCAGGGCTCAGGCGGGCGTGGCGGAACGGCAGACGCGCCAGACTTAGGATCTGGTGGGTATCCCCCGTGGAGGTTCAAGTCCTCTCGCCCGCACCATAAGGTTTTGCCTCCTCAAGGACTCTAGTGCTGCTGAGGAGGCTTTTTTTGTTGGTCTCCTCGCAAGTCCTGCCCTAGGAAAAAACCTGATAGCCTCTTCACCCGAACACCCCGGAAGGCTGAGCGTTGTGTTTCGTTCTCCATTTCGGCAGCCTCGAAGGCTGGGGGTAGCCGTTGTCAAAAAGAAAGCCTCCTGGTAGCAAAGAATTGAAGAGCAAAACCCCAGATACCAGGAGGCGAACAAGCAATGCAAAAGGCGGAAAAGAAAGCCTTAAAGCCGTTCTACTTTCGTGATACCAGAGAAGGCTTCAACCGTCTATTAGGGGGACTCCTTGTCACGGCTAGAACGGCGACCCGTGGCACCGGTTTCGAAATCGTCGGGGTTCTGACCGCCCGCGTCTATCCACTGCTCCCTTTGGTATTCTCTCCATATCTCAGGTGAAAGGCGCTTTTCCCTCGGACCGCTCGTTTTTTCGGGCAAATGTATCCCTCCCTTGGGGTTCCGGCTGTTCTGGCACGCCAAATGGTTATTCCTTATTGTCTCCACTCCCAAGGGCCAGATACCTGGAAATAACAGGTCCGGGTCCTTACCTTACCGGGGCCACACTGTTGGTAGGTGTGAGGGGGGTCCTTTAAGGAAGTATCTCACCTTCGAATGGTACCAACGTCCGGGCCAGCACCCAACCTTTCACTCACCCTTTGGGCGGCCTCTAGAACCAATCCGGCGTAGTCTTCAATATTCCTCTCCCCCAAGGTAATAGCTACTGCAGCCACGCTGATGCTACCTATGACCTCATGGGTATAATCAAAAATAGGGGCGGCTACACAACGTATGCCGAGTTCATGCTCTTCCATATCCAAAGCATAACCCCGGCTGCGAATGCGCTTTATCTCTTCCCATAGTTCCCCGGGATCGGTGATGGTGTTGGGGGTAAATCTGGTCAATCTTACCTCCTTTAAGAGGGCTTGGATTTCTGCATCCTTAAGAAAAGCCAGGATGGCCTTGCCTACTCCCGTGCAGTAAAGGGGCGCCCGCCTGCCTATCATCGAGTACATCTGGATGGGATTGGTGCCGGAAATCTTATCAATGTATACTACCTCGTTTAAGTCGCGCAGGCCGAGATGGACGGTATGTCCTGTTTGTCTCTGCAGGTCCTCCAGCACTTCACGCGCCGAAGTACGGATGTCCATTTGATCGAGGAGCTTACTGCCCAGGGAAAAAACCTTCATGGTGAGGTAGTAACGTTTGCTCCTCGGATCCTGCCTCACATAGCCTTCCTGCATCAGCGTTTCCATTAACCTGAACACCGTGCTGCGGTTAACCCCCAGCTCCCTGGCTATTTCCGAAGCACCGGCACCGTGTTCTGATACCGCCAAGCGCTCCAAAATATACAGCGCCCGCTGCACCGATTGAATACCTTCCCGCATGCCCCACCACCCTAAGCAAAAAGTGTACCTTAAATCTTGTTGTCCAATAGACAACGCTGTTATTCTTTGTGATAACAATTCTACATTCCTTCATAAATTCCTTCCTATCTGCACTTTGATGAGAAAGGTGGTTCGGTTATAGAAGACTGTGCTGTCCGGAACCTTTAGGGGCTGTACCAATCTCTCTTTGGCATCTATTTGTTAATACCGGAAAATATTTGCAGGGACTCTAAGGTCGATGTCGAACAATTATTTACGAGAGGCCCGATACCGTAGCCCTGTAAGGGCGATGGCGCAAGCCCTCCTGTCCCGGCTGACTAGAGTAAGGCGGCAAGCAAGGCAAGTAGCTTAGTTAAGGAGTTGGTATTCGTGATCCCGAAACGGTGGCGACCAGGACCATTATAACTGGATCGCTTTCCACCCGAAGGTTCTCTGTCTGCTACCGGGGTCTACCGGGTACCCCTTCAACGGGGCCAGCCGGAGCGTCTTTTTGCGGTCCCGGGGCTGGTGAGCTATGCGGTGTTTCTCTAGAGGGATAAGTTAATAATTTATAAAAGGATTTAGAGGTACTTCCGGAGAATACTTCCTTAAGAAATTAACGGGAGTGGGTGCGGTGGTTAAGAAGGGGTTAGCAGCCTTGGGGTCGGCTTTAATATTCTTAGCCGTGGCAGCGGCGGCGCCGGCGGCACCTTTCTCCATCGAGAAACCGGGGGAGGCCGTCTTAGAAGGGGAGGTTCGGGTTTTCTTGGGCGACCGGGAGCTTAGCTGGGAGATATCCCCATCTTTTTCCCGGGACGGCCATTTCCTTGTTCCCGTCCGGGATCTCGGTCGGGCCTTGGGGGCGGAGGTGAGCTGGGACGAGAAGACGCAAAGGGTACTGGTCACTTCTTCGCAGGCTACCGTTGGTTTCCAGATAGGGAGCAGCGAGGCTATAGTGGATGGAGAGAAGGTTACTTTGCCTTCGCCCGCCATATTGAAGAACGGCCGGGCCATGGTGCCCCTGCGCTTCTTAACCCAGGTCCTGGGGCTGGCGGTGAACTGGGATGACAGGACCCAGACCGCAACTCTGGTCGCCCCGCCGGAAAGGGTGTACCGGGAAGCTTTCCCGGCCCGGGTGGCCTTCACGGCCAACAACAACCTCTGGCTTCTGGACGGCAGCCAGGCCGGTGCCCAACCGGTCCAGGTGACGAAGGGGGGCTCCGTCCAGATCCTGGGCTGGTCTCCTGACGGCCTGTGGTTGGCCTACCTGCAGCGGGAGACGCCAGAGCCCGGGGAGAGCAAGCCTTATCTTTGGGTAGTGAAGTACGACGGCAGCAGCGCTGTTCAAGTAGACCCGCGGCCGGTCATAGGGGAGCCCCAGTGGTCTCCTAGGGACAATATCTTGGCCTACAGCACCCAGGATCCCGGCCTTGATTACATTCCCGATTGCAACCTTAAGCTGGCGACCGTAGCCGAGGAAGGCGTACAGGTAAAGCCTCTCCTTGACCAGGGCCTCCCGATAGAAGATTGGGCCTGGGCACCTGACGGTCAGAGCTTAGCCATTTCCTTTAGGCGCACGGCAGAAGAGCCCTGGAGGATCGACCGCCTGAACCTTAGGGGAGAGCGTACCAACCTGATAAAGGGAATGGGAACCGGCAACCCGATAGGCGAGGTTTACTTCAGCCACCCCGTGGGCCTCAAGTGGTCCCCCAACGGCCGCTACCTGGCCTATTATCTCCGCTATAATGCCGCCTCCCTCTCCGCCGACGGTGTGCCCCTGGAGGTTCTGGACGTCGAGAATCCGCAGAAGCCTCTGAACCTGGGCATCGGCCTGCCCTACCGCCGGTGGTCGGCCTGGTCCCCGGACGGCAACAAATTGGCCTTTATCGAGGGAAGCGGCCGGCAGGCCACGTACAATAAGCGCCTGCTGGTAGTAACCCTGCCGGAGGGTGATATTACCTCCTACGGACAGCCCGGTACGGTGGACAGCCAGCCCACTTGGCTGCCCGGGCCTCAAGAAGACCTCCTTTTCTGCCGGGGCACCGCCGCTACCGTCGGGGATAAGGGATATCCAGAAGCTGGGATGAGCTACCGACGCATTTGGCGGGCAACGGGGGACGGAAAGGCAGCCCCCCTGACCGACGGTCTGCCCGACGAAGCCGATTGGTATCCCTCTTCATCTCTAGACGGCCTGGAGCTCTATTTCCTGCGGCTTAAAGGCTCCACCGCCGGTTCCCTCTACCGACAACCTTTAACCGGCGGGTGGCCGGAAGAACTGGTTCGCAACATAACCGGCTCCTCCGGCTACTACGGCAGCTACTACCCGCCTAACGTAAGCATTTATCCCTTGCCTCCGACGGGGGAGGCCGAAGGGCGGTCCTTTGCCGGCCGGCTGGTGGAAAGCTTGGTAGAAGGCCGCCACCTGGAGCTAGAGACGGAGGACTACGGCATCCTCGTAGTCATCCCGGCCAGCCCCGAGGTGGCCGCCGCGTTAGAGGGGTATGTGGGACAGGAGGTGGTCATCGAAGGGACCCTTGAGCATAAACCCAACATCTACATGCGAGGGCCGCTCTTACGGGTTCTAGCGGTTAAACCACGCCCGTAAAACAGCTAAAGAGGCCTTTAATGGGTGTACTTTTTTCCGGGCTGTAAGGATGGCAAAATTTTCTACGGCAAAACAGTATATCAATACGCCAAAGATATGAGCCCTAGGGTGACCGGAAAGGGAGGTGTGGGGTCATAGAAGATAGGCACGGTTATCGTTGGAGTAATGTTACAACCGCACTTAATCCCATTATAATTATCATTACTATTCCCGCAACAAGGAACCAAAGAGGAACGCCGTAACGCTCGGCCACTGGCCCCGCAATCAATAGACCAATTGGCATAGTGATCGACATCAGACTGCCCATGAACGAGAATGCACGGCCCTGCGCCTCTCTGGGTATGTTTTCCTGCAAATAGGCAACATAGGGTATGTTATACAGGTTGACACTTGCCCCCATTGCCAGGCACAATGCCCCAAATATCCAGAATCCCGCCATGGTTTGCGGAAGTATTCCACAAAAAAACGATATCACGCCTAATACAATAAGCCCCATATGGACCACGCCAAGCTGGCATGCCAGGCGGTAGCTTTAAAATAATCGCTTGTCATTAGAGGATAAAATGAGGCTAACGGCATGAAAAAGACCATGCTGACAGCCATAAACAGTGTGACGATGCTAAGCTTTTTGTCGCTCAAATATACGGCAATTCCCTCCTTGATTTCACCAATAAAATCCCGGCGGGTTTGCTTTCCATGTTTAATTTCCGGTATTTTTACGACAGCGACGGAAATGCTCGCAACAACAGAACCAACCAGATCGGAAAGCAGAATAATGGGCAGGGGCAACGCCGCATACATGGCAGCACCGAGGATGGGGCCCACTATGAAGGCGCCCGACTGCAGGAATTGGCTCCAGCCGTTGGCACGGACAAGCTCTTCTTGGGGAACAAGCATGGGCACCACGGCTTGAATTGCCGGCATGTGAAAAACACTGCCAATAGCACGAACACCGAGCACTACACAGGCCGACCAGTAAGGAGGGGTCCAGATAAAGAATGATATTGCAAAAATAGTAGCAATCAAGCCGATAAACAGGTCTGTCAGCACAAATGATTACTGTCTTTCGGCTCAACCGGTCGATCCAAACACCTGCAAAAGGGCCAAGTAGAAACTGGGGTAAAAATGCAAACAGGCCTGCCAAGGACATCATCAATGGAGATGCTGTTTCGCTGGCCAACCACCATATAAGGGAGAATTGTACCGCACTGCTGCCGATAAGGGATATAGTTTGTCCACCGGCAATAGTTAGAAACCCTTTTTCCCAGCCCTTACTATTATCGTTTTTATTCTCCATAGTACTTCCTCGTATTCCTGTTATCAGACTTATACACCTAGCAATGGCTCATCGCAAACGCTGTATCTTATTATATAACATTAAATGGGTCTGTCATCATGGCGACTTAAAAAACATTATCAATATAAATTCGGTTTGCCAAAAGCCTATATGAACCGTTACGACGTCGAAACGTTTTCTGTTTCCCTATGGACCACCCCAAGATATACATATGTGGCCAAACTATCAAACCGGCCTGTCCTTTAAAAAAATACCGGGTATAACCCGGTATTTGTTGGAAGAGAAATTTGGTCTATACGATGCGCCTATTGTGGGTATATATCTTAAAATTACTTCCCCGCACAAACCCGACCAGGGTTATCTCGAAATTTTCAGCTAACCATATGGCGTAATCAGAGGGGACCGACCGTGACACGACCAGCGGTACCCCGAGCCGGGCCGCTTTTATCACTACCTCCGAAGACATGCGGCCGGTGGTCAGCAATAGTTTATCCTCAACGTCTAAACCATCCCTTAGGACACGACCGATTATTTTGTCCACCGCATTATGCCGTCCTATGTCCTCCCTAAAGATAAATATTTCCTCCGGCGTAGCCAGAGCGGCCGCATGTACGCCCCGCGTTTTTTGATAGAGAACAGAAGAGCGCTGCAGCATCTGGATGAGCCGGGTGACCCCCTGGTGGGAAACCCGCAATTGAGAGCTGATTTTTATCTCCCACGGGCACTTGCCCCTGGAGGGACCTGACCAGACGACGTTCTGTCCACAGCCGGTAGCGATCCAGGGGACCCAGCCCTCCGGCGCCACAGTCTCTCCCCGCACCTTTACTTCCGCCGTGCTGTCGTATATTTTAAGGTCCAGTATATCCCCTCCATCGGCGATCAGTCCTTCGCTGTATAAGAAGCCTACTACCAGGTCTTCTAAGTGGGAAGGGGTGCAAAGGAGATTTACCAGCAGCCGGCCGTTTACTTGCAATCTTAGAGGAAATTCTACAGTAACCGCTTCTTTTTTTCTGACGAGGTTCCCCTCTTGGGAAGCCGTTATCGCCCATTCCTTGTACGTTTGTTCTTGCAGCATAGGGGATTTCTCACTCCCAAGTTAGCAGCCCCACACAGACTCTGGCGTATCCCCACTCTCGAGGCTAGGCCCTGCCTTGGCTTTCGCTCGCTTCCGGAAACCCTCGCGGGCCAAACTACCCCTTCACTCAGTCTCAGAGCTTAAGGCGGATTTCCCGGCAAATTCGACATCCTGTCTCAGTTGCCGGCCTCGGCCGTCCTGGCCTCGGGTCCGCCTCCGCTTATCATATTCGTGAACTTTGGCAGCCGCTCGGGTTTAGTCGCTCGCTTTCAAGCCAAGACAGGCCTCTCCCGTAAAAAGTGGGGATAACTCAGACACAGACTATATTAGCTATGGCATGGTTCAGGTTCCATATCCCTGGTTCAGGGCCAAGGCGTCAAGAAATCGGGTGGATACATACACCCGGTGAGGATCCTCCACTTTGTCCCCGGCCTTGCGCTCATCTACCGCTTTAAGGTAGCCCTTACAGGCCTCGCACATATAGAGGCGGTAAGCACCGCCCCGGACCTCCAGGAAGCTTATCTTATGGGGATCGGTATTCCCACAGTAAGGGCAACCCAGGCGTTTATAGGGCCACTCAAAACCACAAAGGCTGCAAAAGAGATGGCGTTTCCCTGTATCTGTCAGACATGCCAGGTAGGGCTCACCGCCGCAGACCGGACAGTAACCGTACATCCAATGGTTCAAATCTAATGAAGAACCTATTGCCTGCGCGTAAAGACGGGCAAAGGGCCTCAAGGTTTCGGCTAAGATAGTGAAGAGCTCCTCCCCGGGCAATTGATGTTTTTGAGCCAGGCTGTACAGCTCATCGTAATTCTGCTGTAACAGAGCGGATACCACCGTCTCCCTTTCGCTAGATATAACCTCTAGCACCCGGTCGAGGTGCCCTTGGTCAGCAGTATTTTCCTTCAAGGCCTCGCCAACTTTATAGGCTACGTTTACCAATATATGGAGGTCTATTTCCGGCGTGTTGAGATGTATAATAGGGACACCCTTTTGCCACTGTTCTAGGTGCGCCGGAGTAAGGGCTGTATGTCTTAAGGCCTGCGGCGGCAGCGGATTGCATGCTAGTAGATTATAGAGCTTCTCCCCGATCATATTTCAACTCCCTTGGGTAGACACCAGGCTTTCAAGCCTTGCTTCCGGAGTAGGAACAGCCGTTTCTTCTGTACCCTTCTCCCGGGCCGTAAGGATGGCAAAATTTTCTACGACAAAACAGTATACCAATACGCCTAAAGAAATTAGGCCCAAGGTGACCAGCAGTTCCATCCAGGAGGGGAAATAACTTCCTCCATTAGCCCTCAGCATGCCGGTGATAGAAACATTTATCCTATTCAATACTACACCGGCCACCACCAGGGCGGAAGCCGCGACCAACCCGAAGGAGGTTTTCCTGATGGAAGGTGTAAAATACATGATGAGGGGTACCAGCACACCGCCCACCATTTCTACCATGAAAAGATGACTTTCCAGGGACCCTTCCAGGAGAGCTCCCCATTGTCCCCGGTAGCTGAGGTCAATACTCTTAAGGAGGAGATATCCTAACAGCAGCCACCGGCCTATCCGGCTTAAACTTTCCAACACGTCAAATTCAGGCTCCCGATTGTAGGCCCTGGCGCTCAAGTAGGACTCTATAGTCACCATAGCCGGGCCTACAAAAGCTGCCGAGAGCAGGAAGAAAATAGGAAGGGCCATGGACCACCACAGGGGGTGCAGTCGACCGGCGGTCACCACCCACAGGCCTCCCAGGGAAGATTGATGCAGGGTCGGTAACACTATACCCAGGATATACAAGAAGGGTAACAGTTTTTCCAAACGCGTTTTTAACGATGGAACGCGAATCCGCTCAAAGGCCACTTCGCCGAACTCCAAAAGTTGCACCAAGGTGTAAAGGGATACACACCAGAAGACTTCAAATAGTACGGAGTGATATCCCCAGAAGAAAAAGGGCCGCCAGGCATTGTACCACCGGCCCACATCCAGGAATAGGCCGGCCAGTACAAGCAAGTAACCGATCAGGGAAGTCAATAAAGCCGCCCGGGCTATAGGTTTATATTCACTACGGTGCAGAATGTGCACCAGAAAGGCGGTCGTGAAGCCACCACCGGCCAGGGCCACTCCGACGAACACGTCTATGGTTATCCATAGGCCCCAGGGCCAGTGATCGTTTAGATTGGTGGTAGCCCCCAATCCCTTGGCCAGGCGAAGGAGAATAATGGCTAAAGCCCCGGCCGCCAACGCCATCAGGGCTACCCGGTAAGGGGTTATCCTGAAGCTCCATCCCTTGGTCATTTTAGCTACCCTCCCCGTTGTCCTGCGGGCTATTCTGCCGCTTGAAGCTTTCTTCTACCTCCGACCGGCGTTTAGTATACCAGTAAAGCCCACCCAGGACGGCCGTCCAGGTGGCCGCGACAGGCAGGGTCCAGCGAACTATGCGGTCGGAGAAAGAAGGTATGGGTTCGGCCGGTATCTCTCCCTTCTCCACCGTTTTAAAGCCCAATTCATGGAAGGGGACATCGGAAAGGTACAACACCGAAGTACCGCCGGCCTCCTTCTCCCCGTATATGTGGGGCACATACTTGCCGGGGTTGGTATTAATTCGGTTACGAGCTTCCGCCAGAAGTTCGTCCCGGCGGCCGAATAGAGTTGCCCCTGTAGGGCAGGCAGAAGCGCAGGCCGGCTGCTGTCCATCGGCTATCCTCTCATAGCACATGCGGCATTTTCGTACCAGGGGAAAGGTCTCATCCCATTCGAACTTCGGTATCCCGAAGGGACAGGCCACCATGCAGTAACGGCAGCCCACGCAGAGATTTTCCTTATACAGCACCGGACCTTCCGGCGTTTTATAAAAGGCGTGCACAAAACAGGCCGCTTCGCAAGCCGCTTCGTTACAATGCATGCAGGCCTGGGGGACAAAGCGCCAAACTAATTTGTCCCCCTTCTGCACTAAATGGTGGCCGACGCGCTTCCACGTCCGGGCAGTCAGCTCGGGAGGATTACTCCAATCCGCGTTAAATGTGGTTTTTTCCGCCGGAAGATCATTCCACTGTTTACAGGCTATCTGGCATCCTTTACAGCCGATGCACAGGGTTAAATCGATTAACATTCCATAGCTCAAATCCTCATACACCCCCCGGTTTTAAGTTGCTCCCTGCAGGGCATGCCGGCCCTCGGGCCTCCAGAACCCCTTAAGCTTTACGCACGTTGCATAAGAAAGCCTTGTATTCGGGGATGGACGAATTGGGGTCTCCCACACAGGGCGTGAGGTCGTTAGCCGAACTCCCTGGGGCCAAACCGCTGTATCCCCAGTGCCACGGTAGACCTATAATTTCGTAGACCTTGCCTCCTATGGTCAGGGGCTGGATAATGGGGGTTACACACGCTTTGGCGGTAATCTCGCCCCTGGCGGTCGTCACCACCACGCGATCGCCGCTCCGTACTTGTAGTTTTTGGGCCAGGCTGGGTGAAATCTCTACAAACATTTCGGGCATTATTTCGCACAGGTAAGGACTGTTACGGGTAATGGCACCGCTTTGATAATGCTCTACCAGGCGGTGGGTGGTAGCGATATACGGGAATTCAGAACTGGAGACCGCGGCCACCCTCCCCAACTCCGATTGAAGCTTCAAGGCCAGTGGATTGGATTGCTGCCGGGAAACGAAATTGGGCACCGGGCTCTCTATGGGTTCATAATGCTCCGGCAGGGGGCCGTCTTTCATGGCCTGGGAAAAGAGCAGTGCCTGACCCTCCGGAAGCATGATGAAGGGGTTATGGGCCGACTCCTGGGGAGGCACTTCCTCCTTGGTATCCGGCCTGGACCATACAAAGTCTGGAACGTCGTTTCTAACCCATTTTTGGCCGTCCCAGGCTACCACCACCCTTTGGGGATCCCACGGGCGGCCGTTGGGACCGCAAGAGCATCGGTTGTAGACGATACGGCGGTTTAAAGGCCAGGCAAAGCTCCACTTGGTATACAGGCCCATGCCGCCCTTATCCACCTGACCCCGCCTCTTGGTTGCGGGAACCCGCAGGGCCGGATCGGATTCCCCGGTATCCACAAACCAATAGCCCGAGTAAATCCAGCATCCACATGCCGTAGAGCCGTCCTGGGCCAGCTGGGTAAAGTTGGCCACGGGGCTCCCGTCGGAGGTGGAATACCCGTTGATTTCGAGGGCGACTTTCTCTACGTCCGGCTCATCCTGACCGGGCTTATCGTAACTCCACTTCATGTGGAGAATGGGTTCGGGGAAAACGCCCCCTGCCTCATATGCCTGACGTAAAGCCTTAAAGAGCCGGTCGACAATCCAGAGGTCGCTCTTAGCGTCACCGGGGGGATGGATGGCCTGGTAACGCCACTGGATCCAGCGCCCGCTGTTGGTGACGCTTCCCTCCTTTTCATAGGAGGCCGCCGCGGGCAGGAGGAATACTTCTGTTTTAATGTCCTTTGGATTTACTCCCGGAGCCTTCCAGAAGGCCGCAGTCTCAGTTTCAAAAAGGTCCACCACCACCAACCAGTCCAGTTGTTCCAGCGCCTTCCGCTCTAACGCGGCATTGGGACCGCCCACCACGGGGTTTTGTCCCCAGGCAAAGAAACCCTTAATTTTGCCCTGGAGCATCTGCTCGAAGAACACCATGTGCGAGTGGTTCTGCCCGTCGAGTTTAGGCAGATAATCATAGGCGAAATCGTTTTCCGGGAGTGCTTTATCTCCGTACCATGCCTTAAGTAAACTGATAAAGAACTTGGGCCTGTTGGTCCAGTAACCGGATTTGGGAGTTTCCTTTTCTAGATAATCTTTAAGGGTGGGGTGTTTATCGGCGCTTGGAGCATTAAGGTAACCGGGAAGCTGGTTAAAGAGCATCGCCATATCCGTGGAACCCTGAACATTGGACTCGCCACGCTGTGCATTTATCCCCCCGCCGGCAATCCCGATGTTCCCCAATAGCAGCTGGAGTATGGCCAGCGCCCTCACATTTTGCGACCCACAGGTGAACTGGGTGATTCCCATGGCGTAAATAACATTTCCTGCTTTACCGGGTTGGCCGGTGGAGGCAAAGGTGCGGCATACCTCGCGGTAGACGTCCTCGGGAGCTCCGGTTATGCGGCAGACCGTCGCTATGTCATACCGCGCCATGTGGCGTTTCAAAATCTGGAAGACGCAATTGGGATCCCGGAGGGTCGGATCTTTCTTAATCTGATCCCCCTCCCGCTGGTACTGCCAGGTGCTGTTGGGCGAAAAAATACCCTCTTCCAGATTAAAGGCCGGATCCACCAAGTAGGATGCATTGGTATAATTTACTACATATTCATGATGATACAAATCATTTTGCAACACATAATTTATGATGCCGTTTATAAAGGCGATATTGGTTCCCGGCCGAATAGGGCAGTAAATATCGGCAGCCGCGGCCGTTTTGGTGTATCTGGGATCCACTACGATGAGTTTAGCGCCCCGGTTTTCTTTGGCATGGGCAATCCACTTCATGGCCATGGGGTGGTTTTCCGCCGGGTTGGCGCCGATTACCAGGAATACGTCGGAGTGGCGGTAATCGATCCAGTGGTTGGTCATTACACCCCTACCGAACGTGTTGGCCAGACCGGCCACGGTAGAGGAGTGTCAAAGCCGCGCATGGTGGTCCAAATTAATAACGCCGATGGACCGCAAGAACTTGTGAATCAGGTAATTCTCTTCGTTATCCAAAGAAGCGCTACCCACATGGGCGATGGCCTGGGTACGGTTAACAGTTGCTCCGTTGGCGTCCTTTAGCTCAAAGGTTTCGTCGCGAGTGGCCTTAATGCGCAGGGCGATCTCCCGCAGCGCCCAATTCCAATCCTTTTCCTCCCAGTGATCGCTACCCGGCGCCCGGTACAAAACCTTGGTAAGGCGTCTGGGATTAGGTACCCGGTTGTTTTTCCCGGCCACTACGAAACTGATGTCGGAGACGGACATTCCCTTGGGGCAGAGGGCACCTTGATTTATGGGGTGGTCGGGATCGCCTTCTACGTGTACGATCTTCCCGTCCCTTTCCGTGACGATTATACCGCAGCCCACGCCGCAGTACGGGCAGATGGTGGGGACTTCACGGCCCTTCTTAAAGGAAACATCCTCGGCCGCCAGGGCCTCCCTTCCCGCCCCTCCTTCCCACAAAGCGAGGCCTGCAGTGCCAAGACCCAGGCCCTTCAAAAACCCCCTTCTGGTGAGCCTCATTCCTTCATCTCTACCCCCTTCGGTCGTTACGTGTCCCACATATTGTAACCCTATCCATGATATTGGATTTCACCGCCTAAAATCCTGCTTTGTAAAAAACTTATTTTGCATCATGGGAAATCCCGGAGATTTGCGCCGCGCGGAGCGCCTATCCCATGATCTGTTCCGGCTGTAGTACTAGTGAGTTCAAGTTTTCGGATGGACCTCAGGGGTATGGGATGCGATGTTGCAAGGCCGGTATTGATCCTTCGGGAAAATAACGGCAAGTACAGGATGGAGGTCAGGCCGGGGGTCGGCGGCCGGATAGCTTTAAGCTTCGGCGGAAGGAAGGAAAAAACCCCACCTGCTAACCGGAATTGATGGGGGCAAGGGAAATAAACGTCGCGGAGGAGAAAAGGTGAGGAGGGCCGGGTTAGAGCCGCGGTGCGGGACAGCCTATAATTCCCAATAATCCCGGGCCGGCATGGGTGCCCACCACCGAGCCGATTTCTCCGGTGAGCATACAGCTACAAGTAACCTTATTATTTTGCATTTTTTCCCGAAGTTGCTCCAACCCTTCGGGGTCGTCGCCGTGGACGATGGCGCACCACAGGTTGTCGATGGAATTAAATTTTTCGGCCACGATCTCTACCAACCGGTCCATGGCCCTGGCCTTTCCCCGGACTTTCTCGTACGGATAGATAATGCCTTCCTTGAGCATGAGGACAGGCTTGATGTTGAGGAGGCTGCCCAAAAAAGCCTGGGCCTTGCCGATGCGACCTCCGCGCTGGAGGTACTCCAGGGTATCCACCAAGAAGTAGGCCTGCAGGTGCTCGGTGACCCACCCGGCGGCCGCCAGGACCTCTTCCTTAGAGCGGTTGGCTGCCGCCGCCCTGGCTGCCGCCAGCACCGCTAGGCCCAAGGCCGTACTCACCAACCGGGTGTCGACTATTTCCAGGTCGTCGTAATTTAGCATGGTCTTGGCCAGGCGCGCGGATTGGAGGGTGCCGCTGAGGCTGCCTGAAATATGAAGGGAAACAATGCTGGCCCCCTCCTCCACCAGGGGCCGGTAAGCCTCCATAAATTCCTGGGGCGACGGCTGGGAAGTGGTGGGCAAGTCGGAGGCATTCCGCAGCTTGGCGTAGAATTCTTTAGAGCTAAGGTCCACCCCATCCCGGTAGACTTTATCCCCGAACATAACCTTCAGGGGCACCATCAAGATGCCGTACTGTTCCAGCAGTTCCGGGGGAAGATCGCAAGTGCTGTCCGTAACAATTCTAATTTTAGCCATGCCGAAAACCCAACCCCTTTACTCTACCGAAAGGATAAACTGGTACAGCGGCTGGCCGCCGTAATAAAGCTCGAAATCCACCGCGGGGAAGCGCTCCTTTAAAGGCTCAAGTAGGGCCTCGGCCTCCTGGGTGGACAGGCCGCCGCCGAAGTACAGGGTCACCAGGCTCGTGTCTTCTTTCACCATATGCTCGAGCAGCCCTTCCAACACGGGGGCCAAATCAGGGCCTGAGATAACTACCCGGCCCTCGGCCAGCCCCATATAATCTCCCTCGCGTACCGCCTGGCCGTTCACCCGGGAATTCCTGGCCGCCCGGGCTATCTCTCCCGTCCGGACTTTTTGCATAGCCTCAGCCATCTTGACCGCGTTTTCCTCCAGGCCACCATAAGGGTTAAAGGCCATAAGGGCCGCCACTCCTTGGGGCACCGTTACCGTGGGTACCACTCGTGCGGGTCGATTGGCCAGCCGTACGGCCTGCTCGGCAGCCAGAAGGATATTGCTGTTATTGGGCAGAATGATAACCTTCTCCGCCCGCAACTCGTTTACGGCCGCAGCCAAATCCTGGGCGCTGGGGTTCATGGTAGGCCCGCCGTCCACTACCCGGCCGGCTCCCAGACTTTCTAGTATGGCATTGAGCCCCTCTCCCGGGCCTACGGCTACAATCCCAATGGGCCGTATTTCCTCCGACGGCGCAAGCCTCCACTCGGCGTACTGCTCTTCCATATTGTTTATCTGCACCGAATGCAGAGCCCCGTACCTGAGACCGCACTCCAGCACCAAGCCGGGATGGTTGGAATGGATGTGAACTTTGGCCGTTTTCTGGTTTCCCACCACCAGCAGGCAGTCACCATAAGGGGCAAGTTCGGCCTTTAAGGTTTCCAAAGGGATGCTGGAACCCGCCAGCACAAATTCGGTGCAGTAGGTAAATTCTATCTCCGGGGTCAGAACGCCCTTTAAGGGCGCAAACCGCTTCTGCTGGGATACGGCCAGATCAAAGAGCTGGATATCCTTCTTAACCGCCAGATCCTTTAAGGCCTGGATAACTCCCTCCAAGATGACCACCAGCCCCTTGCCCCCGGCATCCACCACCCCTGCCTCCTGCAGAACCGGCAGCAGTTCAGGCGTGCGTGCCAGGGCCTGCTGGGCCTGGCGGCAGGAATAAACTACTATCCGCGGTAGATCCCCCGTCTTGGCCGCCGCCTCCGACACGGCCTCGCTGATGGCCCGACAAACGGTGAGGATGGTTCCCTCTACGGGTTCCGACACCGCGGAATAGGCGTAACGAGTACCGGCAGCAAAGGCCTGGGCCAACTCGCGGGCGCCCGCCCGCTCCTTACCCGCCAAGGCGTCGGCGAAGCCCCGCATTATCTGGGACAGAATTACACCCGAATTGCCCCTGGCCCCTAAAAGGCATCCGCGGGCCACAGCATCCGCAATATCTCCTAAGGCAGAGCTATCTAAACTCTGTATTTCTTTTACTCCGCTCCAAAGAGTCAAGTACATGTTGGTACCCGTATCGCCATCGGGGACGGGAAATACGTTCAAAGCGTCTATTTCGACCCGGGCGCTGGCCAACCGGTTGGCAGCCCCCATGAGCATGGCCTTTAGGTCATGGCCGTTAAAGATGTAATAAGGCAAAGATAATCCTCCGTTCTCCTGCAAATACCAAGGCAAAGGAGTAACTTCGACATCCACAGGATTTTTCCTGCCTCCGGGGCCTTTTCTGGCGGGTCTCGCCATCTGTGATGAGCATCACAGGCCAGAGGAGAAACGGATCACAGCCATGCTCCCTTGCAATTGTTATAAAGGAATTAAATCCAAGTATTCCGAGGAGGTTAGATTAATGGACGCTTGCACCACCTGCCTTTCGTCATCCGTCTGTTATTCCGCCCATAAAAGCACTAATGAGATGTACGAGCGGACTAAGCGCATGGGCATACCCACCATTTTCGACCGCTGGGAAACTCAACAGCCCCAGTGCGGTTTCGGTATGCAGGGGATTTGCTGCCAGCTATGCAGCCACGGGCCCTGCCGGATCAC
Source organism: Thermanaeromonas sp. C210 (assembly GCF_013167955.1). Lineage (NCBI taxonomy): Bacteria > Bacillati > Bacillota > Clostridia > Neomoorellales > Neomoorellaceae > Thermanaeromonas > Thermanaeromonas sp. C210. Next base: position 488,454 of record NZ_BLWF01000001.1, on the reverse strand, counting down.
TTCGCGGGCCGAGCGGGCCATTTGCGGCGCCACGGCCGATACTATCGTGGCCCGCAACCTGCTGCGTCTGGCCGTACACGGGGCCGCCGCTTACAGCCATCACCTGGAGGAGCTCGCCAAAACCCTGAAGGCTACGGCCCAGGGGAAGACTCCTTTCACCATCGGCGACGAGCAGAAGTTGCGGGAGGTGGCTTCGGCCCTGGGTCTGGATGCCAAGAAACCGGCCAAGGAGCTGGCCATAGCCCTGGCCAACGCCGTACTGGCAGAGTTGCGCAAGGGCAGCGAGGAGCCCCTGGCCCTCCTCGAGGCTTTCGCGCCCGCTTCCCGCAAGGAGGCGTGGAGCAAGCTGGGGGTAATACCCGGCGGAGTCCTGTCGGAAATACGGGATGCCCTTACCAAGTCCATGACCAGCATAGATACCGATCCGGTGGACCTCTTGTTGACCGCCGTGCGGTTGGCCCTGGCCACCGGGTATATGGGGCTGGTGGGAACCATTACCGTCCAGGATATTCTCTTGGGCACCCCGGCCCTCACCCAGAGCGAGGCGGATCTGGGGGTTATCGACCCGGACACGGTAAACATCGTAGCCCATGGCCACGTCCCCTTGATGGCCACCGCCGTGCTCCAGGCCATCAGGGATCCGGAACTGCAAAAGCTGGCCCGCGAGGCAGGCGCCAAGGGCATTAAGGTTTATGGTTCCATGTGCACCGGTCAGGAGCTCATGCAGCGCTCGGCCGCCAGTGCCCAGGGATTTGCGGGACAGCTGAGCAACTGGCTGGCCCAGGAGTACTATGTGGCCACCGGAGCAGTAGATCTGGTCATGATGGATATGAACTGCTCCACGCCGGGCCTCAAAACTACCGCCGACCACTTCCACACCAAGCTGGTAAGCGTAGACCGGATCGTGCGCATGGAGGGCGTGGAAGACCATGTGGACTACGACCCGGAAAAGGTCGCCCAGCAGGCGCGCCAGCTGGTTAAAATGGCCATCGAGGCATATAAACAGCGGGGCCGCGATGTCTATATTCCGCCCTACAAGGCCAAGGTGGTGGCCGGTTTCGGCGTAGAGACCATCTTGAAGGCCCTGGGCGGCAAACTGGATCCTCTCCTCGACGCGGTGAAGCAGGGCGCCGTCCGGGGTATTGCGGCCGTCGTGGGGTGCACTAACAACCGCAACGGCCACGATTTCAAGGCTCTAACCATCATGCGGGAATTCCTCCGGAACAACGTACTGGTCATTTCGGCCGGATGCACGAGTAGCGCCGCGGAGATTGAGGGCCTGATGGATCCGGCGGCTGTGGACCTGTGCGGGGACTCCTTAAAGACCGTCTGCCGCACCTTAGGAATACCTCCGGTGTTGAACTTCGGATCCTGCGTGGACATCGGCCGCATCGGCGTAGCGGTAACGGCCATAGCCAATGCCCTGGGGGTCGATCCCAGCAGCCTGCCGGTAGTCGCTTCGGCTCCGGAATACCTCGAACAAAAGGCGGTGGCCGACGGCATTTTTGCGGTGTCCTTTGGGCTCCTCACCCATATCGGACCCGTACCGCCGGTAACCGGGAGTGAGCTGGTGACCAAGATTTTGACTCAGGATATCGAGCAACTCCTGGGCGGCCGGGTACTCGTGGAGGAAGATCCCGACAAAGCCGTGAAGGCCATGGTGGAGCACATCAATACCAAGAGAAAAGCCCTTGGTATATAGGAGGCGGCTATATTATGAAGCAACTCATGATCGACGTCCGACGCTGCAACGGCTGCCTCACCTGTACCCTGGCCTGTGCTGCGGCCCATTCTCTAAGCAAGACCATCGTGGGAGCTATGGCCGAAAAGGTTCCCTCCCGGATCCAAGTGCTGCCGGTGAAGGGTAAGGCCGTACCCCTCATGTGCCGCCATTGTGAAGAACCGGCCTGTGTGGACGCCTGTATGACCGGCGCCATGAGGAAGGATCCGGCAACGGGCATTGTAACCAATGAAGGCAACGAACAAACCTGCGTCGGTTGCTGGATGTGCATCATGGCCTGCCCCTACGGCGCCATCACCCAGCACCCGACGAAGAAGGTGGCCCTCAAGTGCGACCGCTGCCAGGGCCGCGAAATACCGGCCTGTGTAGAGGCGTGCCCCAACAATGCCATCCAGTTCGTTGAGGTAGATACCTTCGCCGGAGAGCGGGCCAAGAAGGCGGCAGCCGCCCTTTCTGCGGAAACCTAGAGAGAGGGGCGAAAAGGATTGCGCTACGTTATTATCGGTAACAGCGCGGCCGGAGTGCGGGCGGCGGAGACTCTGCGGGCCCTAGACCCGGCAGGGGAAATTACAATGATCGCCGAAGAAAACCTGCCGGCTTACTCCCGCTGTCTCCTGCCGAACTTCCTGGCCGGATACCGTGATAGGGAAAGCCTGCGCATCCGGCCCCGCAATTTCTACGAGGAGAATAACATCCGAACCCTCTTCGGTCGAAGGGCCCTGGCGGTGGACACGAAGGCCAGGGAAGTAAAGCTGGGGGACGGAACCGTCGTCCCTTACGACAAACTCCTAATCGCCACCGGCGCCTCCAGCTCCATGCCTCCGGTGCCGGGCATCGGGGGACAGAACGTCTTCGGCCTGCGCCACCTGGCGGACGCCGAGGGAATTCTAAAGGCGTGCGCCGGCGCCCGCAGGGTGGTGGTAATAGGCGGGGGGTTCGTCGGCCTCGAGGCAGCCTACGCCCTCTACGGGCAAGGATTAGAGGTTACCGTGGTCGAAAAAATGCCCCATATCCTACCCCAGCAAATGGATGCCCGGGCCGCCGGGATTATTATGCGGGACATGCAGGCCGAAGGCATCCGGTTCATCCTGGGCCGGGGCATTGCCGAAATCGTCAATCCCGGATTGTGGAGCCGCCTCTTCGGCCGGCCGGGCAAGGGGGTCATCCTGGAAGACGGAGAGCGGCTTAAAGCTGATGTGGTAATCGTCGCCACCGGTACCCGACCCAACGTGGACCTCCTTCGCGGCAGCGGGATAGCGGTGAACCGGGGTATTCCGGTGAACGAGTATATGGAAACCAATATTCCCGACGTCTACGCTGCAGGGGACGTGGTCGAAACCCAAGATTCCATCACCGGCCGAAGGGGGCTGACGCCTATCTGGCCCAATGCCTGCGCCCAGGGCCGCATTGCGGCCTATAACATGGCCGGGCAGAAAAGGGTTTATGGCGGCATGATAGGTATGCAAAACGCCGTCGAGTTCCGGGAGGTCCCGGCCATCGCTATGGGGTTGACCCAGCCCGAAGGGGAAGAATACGAGGTACTGACGGATTACCGGCCGGAGCGGAACCTCTATAAGAAGCTGGTGCTGAAGGGTGACGTGCTGGTGGGCCTAATCCTGGTGGGGGACATCCGCCAGGCAGGGGTCTACGGCGCACTCATGAAGAAAAAGGCCGATGTCCGGCCCTTCCGCCACCTGCTCATGAGGGACGATTTCAGCTACGGCCACCTTTTACGCCAAGCTGGATAAGGAAAAGAAGTGGGGATGGCTTTTTAGCCATCCCATTTTATCTTGGCGTGCGTCCGAAGACCGCGATAATCGGCCGCCGAATAGCGCGTATCCTCCGCCACCCATTATTCCTTCCGGCCCATGGTTATGGCGACCCCTGCCAAGAGCGGCAGCTCCACCCTCAGCCCTTTTGCCGGTAAATAAGCAGGGAATATCCGGCGCTTAAAACTGCGGCCAGCATAACGGCTGATATAACTACGATAAAGGCCACCGTGCCCCGGGCGACGAAGGCGACTCCGAGGGAGATCACCCCCGCCAGGACAAAGGCGATACCTCCAAAACGATGGCTCCTGCGCCATACTTCTTCATCGGCCAGGGTCCAGGGGGTGCGTATGCCGACAAAGTAATTATGCCTTATCCGGGGCAAATAATTGCCGATTAGAATGAAGAGGAAGCCCATGAGGGCGGGCATAACCCGGTCCATGGGCACGTAATAACCCATGGAAGCCGTGAGGATCAGACCGTAAAGGACGGCCATAAAAATTACGAAGCCCAAACGGATAACCCGGTACGCTCCCATAAATTTGGAGTAATTTTCCCGACGGGGATCCACCAGAGGCAAGACCAGCATCAAAACGTACAGCCCTACCGTCATAAGGGGAAACATGAAGGCGCCGAAGGCCCGCGAGCCGTAGTTATCCACTTCGCCGACCGCGTTCCAGTGAACGGGCACCCTTTCGGGGAGATAGGGGTAAATCACCAGGGCGCCTACCAGCATCATTAATAAAACGAGGATGGCCGGCCATTCCTGGGCCAGGAGCCTTCTGTCCAACCGGTAATTATCCATCAAAGGGAACCTCCCTTCCACTCTGTTTTGGGGCTCTGTTGCCGCCTTCCTGGTCCCTGCCGGTCAGCTCCAGCAGCCAGGCCAGAAGATGCTGAAAAACGGTGGCGTTCAAGGAATACACCATGTATTGGCCCCGGCGTTCGCTTAAGACCAGCCCCGCGTCCTTGAGCACGCCGAGGTGGTGGGATATGGTGGCCTTGGTAAGCCTAAAATGATCCGCAATTTCCCCCGCCGTCATGTCCTTTTGCCCCAAGAGGCGCATTATTTCCCTCCGTGTAGGATCCCCCAAAGCGCGGAAAATATCGTTTAAGCCCATGGAATTCACCTTATTTAGATAGCTATCTAATTATTAGTCTAACCTATCCCCCCTTCCCCGTCAAGCCCCGACAGTGTGGATGTGATCCGTCTGTGATATTGTCAGGGTGAAATCCATCAGTGAAAATGTCAGTATGAGCAGGGAGAGGATTACTTTGTCACAGACGGAACTAAATCGCATCCAAGTCTTAGAACAAACTCTGAGAGGGTTAATTACCACTAGTTATGCGGCCTTACTTCTAGGCCTAAGTGAACGGCACGTCTATAGGCTCAAGGCCAGGTTGCGAGAGCACGGGCCCGCTTCCTTGGCCCACGGAAACCGCGGACGTAAGCCAGCCCACACTATCCCAGAAGGTACCCGCCAGCAGGTGGTCCATCTCGCTCAAACTAAGTATAGGGGGTGCAATTACACTTTCCTTAGTGAGTTGCTTTATGAGCATGAAGGTATCTCTTTAAGCCCTTCTTCTGTCGCTCGTATCCTTAAAGCCGCCGGTATCTTAAGCCCTAAAAAGCACCGGCCTCCTAAACTCCACCGCAGCCGTCAACGTAAACCTCAAATGGGCCTCCTGGTCCAAATAGACGGTAGCCACCACGACTGGCTGGAAGGACGCGGCCCAAAGCTCGTATTGCTTTTAGCTATAGATGATGCTACCGGCCAGATCCTTTCTGCCCTCTTCCGGCCTTCTGAAGATTTCGAGGGCTACCGCCGTCTCCTCTATGACCTGGTAATTAACTAGGGTATCCCACTGGCCATCTACTCCGACCGCCATACCCTCTTCTTCTCACCTAAGACCGAAGAGAGTACCGCTAGTATCGAGCAACAGCTCCTCGGCCAACAACGCTCTTTAACCCAAATCGGCCGTATCTTAAACGAACTGGGGTTCCAGCACATCCCCGCCCATTCCCCTCAGGCTAAAGGCCGCATCGAACGCTCCTTCCAAACCCTCCAGGAAAGGCTCGTCATTGAACTCCGCCTGGCTGGCGCTTCTACCCTGGAAGAGGCTAATGCCGTCCTTAAAAACTTTATCGAGCGCTATAACAAAAAGTTTGCTGTACCACCTGCTAACCCGGTTTCAGCTTTCCGCCCCATCCCTCCCCACTTGCGCCTGGAACATATCTTCTGCTGGAAGGAATACCGGATATTGAACCCCGGCTATACCATCCGCTTCGAGTGCAAGACTTATAAGGTGTTAACTCCTAAAGGTGCGCCTATTATCCCTGTACGTTCTCTGGTAGAGGTCCATAAACTGCCTGATGGTCGCTTGTATGTGGGATGGAAGGGAAATATATACTCGTTAGAGCCCTTGGAGTTCACAACTTCCTCTAAAACACGGAGTAATACTGAGCCTGCCCTTACTCCCCAAATCGGTGAAAAGGCAGGCTCTACTTTGGTCCGTAGGCCCGCTAAAGACCATCCATGGCGTAAGCCATGGAAACCCCGCAGGCCTAATTATACCACTTCTACTCTGACAGAATCACAGACGAATTTTACCTGACATTTTCATTGACGCTTGACAGCCCCGACAGTGTGGAGTCATTCACCAGGGGCGGCCGGTTTCGGGAAGTTTCTCGCCGCTCCTAGGGCCGGGTTTGTCTACGAAATTTGTAACTAGGGCACCTCCTTCTTCATATATAGTATTAGCACTTTCTCCCAAGGAGGTATCATTATGGAAGAGGCCACTCTGAAGTGGATTATAGACGGCATGATGGATGATAAAATGTACTATAACCCGCGCAGGATTTTGGATAAGCTGGTGCGGACGGAGGAGGCAGAGATACCCCTATACCATGAGCTGGCTAAAGGAGCTCCTAGTGAGTGCTTGCGCAAGACTATAGAACATCTGGCACGCCGGGAGAAGGAAGGCGTAGAACAACTAAGAATGCTCTACCACCATTTCCCCTCTTACCATGGAACGGCGGAAAACATCCAAGAAGCTACGGAAGCCATCTCAACCTACGGAGATTGGTCGGAGGGAGTCAAAAAAGCGCGGGATATAGAAGTACGCCAGTGTTACTGGCTCTGTCACCTGGCCATGTATGCTCCCGATCCCCATGTCCACATGATGATCTTAGACTTGGCCAAAGAAGAAATACAGCAGGCCATGTTCTGGAACAATATCTATTGTGCCTGCACTAGAATGTCCCCTTACCCTGATCCGTGGCAGCCGCATCCCGGGTATCCCGACAAGTATCCGCGTCCCGGGTGTCCGGACGGTTACCCCGGGCCCGATTGTTCAGATCCCGGCTACCCTGGACCCGGCTATCATCCCGGGTACCCCGACCCCTACGGTAGCGGACCCGGTGTATATTCGACGAAGGATGAGGATAAGGAGAAGAAAAAGAAAGGAGAAAAGCCGTCCAAGGGTTAGAATAATAGGTCTTTTCCGGGTTCTCAAGGAGGGGGCACCAGGCTCCCTCCTCATTATTTTACTTGGTTACTTTCCAAGGTATTTTTATATTCCAAATCGGAATGTAATTTATAGCAGGATTTTATAATTTCTTGTCGTATATTTTAATTCGCTTTTTGCTTTCTCCCAGATTTTACAGTAAGGAGGGAAAGATGACTTGGTTGACAAAACTGCTACCGCCGCCGGCCGGCTGGCCTACGCCGGACAATCCCTAAAGGGGGTGTGGTCGCGGCTGTTCCGCGAACCCTGGCCTTTAGGAGTAGGAGTCATGGCCATGGCCATTACCAACCTGTTTATGTTTATGTATGCCCGTGCCCTGGGGGTCTTTCCCCAGATGGCCATGTGGGGAAGCTGGTTTTACAATTTGCTGGGCCTTAAGACTGAAAGTCCCTTTGCCCCCTACCCGGTGCAACCTTTGTACCGGGACATGCACAGCCTCCTGGATGTCGGGATTATCCTGGGCGCCCTGGGCTCTGCCTTGCTGGCCCGGGAATTCAAAATCCGGAAGGAGGACAGGGCGGGATATTTATTGGGCGCCGCCGGAGGAATCTTAATGGGTATAGGCACCGTTGTCATGCCGCCCTGCAATGTGGGAGGTTTCTGGGTAGCCACCATGGCTTTATCATTAAGCGGCCCCCTGTCTGCCGTCGGGCTGTTGTTGGGCGCCTACGTGGGCGGCCGCATTTTACAGGGCCACATACGGAAGGCCGTTCTTAAAATCGACTTCCACCAGGCTGCCGTGGGACCGCCGGTCCGCCGGCAATCCGCCTCCTCCCAGCTCATAAAAGGAATTTTGATATTTATTATCATTTTCGCCCTGGCCCTGGCCTATCACTTTAACGGTATGCCCAAGCACGGCGGGTTATTGTTGTTCGGCCTCGTTTTCGGCCTTATAGTCCAGCGGTCACGCCTTTGCTTTGCTGCCGCCTTCCGCGAAATCTTGACTACTAGAGACGGCACCGTCATGAAATGGGTCCTGTTAAGTATGGCGGTCGGTACCCTCGGTTTTGCCCTCCTAAAGGCACAGGGGTACCAGCCCCAGCATATGGTCTTCCCGGCCGGCTGGCACAACATCGCAGGCGGCTTTGTCTTCGGAATTGGGATGGTACTGGCCGGGGGCTGCGGCCTGGGCATCCTGGTCCGCAGCGGAGAAGGCTATACCCGCTCGTGGTTGGCCATTATCACCGGTATGCTGACTTCGGGTGCCTGGGTGCACCTCTACGGCCACCGGGTAGGCGAAGGCTGGCTATACGGCAGGCCCGTCTACTTGCCCGAAGTCCTCGGCTGGGGTGGCGCCCTCGCCTTTGTATACGGCTTTCTACTCCTGTTCTATCTGTTCATCCTTTGGGTGGAGGCGGGGAAGCATGAAAGAGCTTAAACCTGTAAAAATTGGCGATAACCACTACCAAGTGGATATGCGGGGTTGGATGTGCCCTTATCCTAAATATGCCATTGAGATGCTCTTAGAAAAACTGCCGCAGGCCAGCCTTATGGACCTGTTGGTGGACTGCCCCGCAGCTACTAAAGACGTCCCGGCTGTTGTCCGAAGTAAGGGAAGCGACGTTCTGGAAGTATCTCCAATAAGCGACGGTGAATGGTTGATCAGAATAAGCAAATAATTTCCCTCTCCCTCCCCTCGGGGAGGGACATTTTATCTTCCAACGAAATCCCCTGGCTTCCCTTGAAGATGTTGCTACTAGACTGCAAAAGGGAACTAAAGGCTGGATGGTCGGGTAAAAAACTTGACCGTACTAAAGGCTTCTTTACGGGAACTTGCCGGGGTTCATCAGCGTCTATTATAATAGGAATAACTTACCTGGGGCTTTCATCTACCGCCCTGCCCTTAAGGAGGCATAATGTTCGTGAACCGGATGCGGCAAAGAAGGGTATTCTTCATCCCCCTGGTCGCCTTCTTGGCGGCCCTGCTCCTGGCCTTCCCCCTGGTTTCCCTGGCCGGGCCTTTAGCCTGGCAGGTAATCCCTGAAGAGGAAGAAGTACCCCTTTCTACCGGGGTACGATATTCATCCTATCGGCTCAACGCCCCCGACTATGACCAGAGGGTGCAGGTACTGACCGTTGATCTGGCGGACAAGTTTACCGTGCTAGAAACAGCCCTGTCCCACGACAACCTGGCCTTTGACCAGGAGAGGCCTTCGGCCATGGCGGCCCGGTTGGCCCAAGAAGGCAAAGGAGCGGTGGCGGCCACCAACGGCGACTTTTACAGCACTCAGGCCCCCCACTTGCCCATCGGCCTCCAGATAATGGGTGGCGAGTTGCTTATCAGCCCCCAAGGATTTCCGGCCCTGGGGGTAACGGGAAAGAAAGAGATTTTGCTGGGCACCCCACACTTAGAAGCCCTGGTGACCTTTTCCCGCCAAGTAACCTTAGAGAGCCAGGGAGTGGCCAAATTTGTTTACAGCCACCCCATCGACCACATCAACCGACCCCGGGGAAAGGATATGCTCATCCTTTATACTCCTGCCTTTGCTCCTACCACCCGAACCAACGATTACGGTACCGAGGTAATCCTAAAAGATGTCGACCTGCCCATCAAAGCAGGATCTACATACAGCGGAACAGTGGTGGCCAAAATAGAAAATAAGGGTAGTAACCCTATCCCCCTCGATGGGGTAGTCCTTTCCGGCCACGGCAAGGCCCGGGAATTCCTGAACATGCTCAATCCCGGCGACCGGATCAATTTTACCATTAGATTTACCGATCCCCAGTGGCATGAGGTTACCGAAGCCATAGGAGGCCGGGAGATTATCCTACGCGACGGGCAGATCGCGTTACCGGAAAACAGCCGAGACCCGCTCATTACGGCCCGCCATCCCCGGACGGCGGTCGGCGTCACCAGGGATGGGCGGCTGGAGATATTGGTGGTTGACGGTCGCCAGCCTGGATACAGCGACGGTATGACCCTCTACGAACTGGCCGAGTTCATGCTGGACCGCGGCATCGTGGCCGCCTTAAACCTCGACGGAGGAGGTTCCTCGGTCTTGGCGGCCCGCAAGGTGGGCGAGGAAGAGCTCACCGTATTGAACCGGCCCGCCGGTGGCGGAGAAAGGCCTGTAACTAATGGCCTGGTCCTTTTCTCCACAGCTCCCAGGGGAGAGCTCAGCTATTTGTACTTATTCCCGTCTAGGGTCAAAGTGTATAAGGGGAGCCAGGTGGAGTTCAGCCTTAAGGCCCAGGACAACTACTACAACCCAGCTCCTATACCGGACGACGTAACCTGGCAAGTAGAGGAAGGGATAGGCCGTTTCATATCCCCCGGCCTATTCCAGGCCGAACAGCCTGGGAAATCCGAGGTGAAGGCCCGGGTAAGGGGGATCGAGGCCGTTGCCGAGGTTGAGGTAGTCGACGAGATCGCGCGGTTGGTAATCAACCCGGCCGTAGCCTTCTTGAAGCCGGGAAGCAGGCAGCAGTTTAAAGTCCGCGCCTTTGATGCCGAGGGCGAGGAAATTCTCGTTAATCCATCCCTGTATAGCTGGTCCATCCCTCCCGAGCTGGGCGAAATAGACCCCGAGACGGGTGAGTTGTTGGTAACCGGAGCGGTACAAAACGGCGTGGTAAAGGTACGCTTAGGAGACCGTGAGGCCGTAGCCGAGATCAACCCCACCCTATCCGTGCGGCTGGAAGGCCCGGCCCAGGTGGGCCAAAAGGTCACCCTGGTGGTAACCCACAGGGGCATGCCCGTCGCGGGGGCCTCCGTCTATCAGGTTGAGCCCTCGGTACCCACCGGCCGGGTGACGGCCAGCGCCCTGTACTTCCGTACCGGACCGGGTACCGGAAACCCGGCCAGGGCCCTGCTGCCCCGGGGGTATAGCCTGGAGATCTTGGCCAAGCTGGAGAACGGTTGGCTAAAGGTGCGCCTCCCGGACGGGCGAGTCGGCTATGTTGCAGGCCAATACGTTGCCGTCCAGGAAGGAAGCCGCCTCCTGGGGCAGACCGATGCTCAGGGGAAAATCGTATTCACCGCAACTGCAGCCGGCCGGTATGTTTTTACGGTCCAGAAGCAGGGATACTTGGCCGCCACCTTAGCGCAGGAGTTCAAGGTCCGCTAAACTGGCCCTGGGAAAAGTGGGGAGAACAGCGGCTAGGTAGAAAGGAATAGAGGATTAGATGCCGGGAAGCATTGCTCACCTGCAATTAATGGCCCGCTATCTCTTCCAATCCTTCCCGGGAGTAGCCCGGGAGCTGGAGGGCTGGCGCCGCCTAGCCTCCCGGTGTCCAGATCCCGAGCTAAGGCGACAGGCGCTGGCCAGCCTGGCCTTAAAACGGTTCCACTGCCAGGGGGCCAGCGTTTTTGCCGTGTGGCATGGAAACTGCCATGGGGAGTTGCTGCGGGCCATTGTGGCCCTGCAGACCATAAGTGATTACCTGGACAATCTCTGTGATCGGGCCGGGGTCCACGAGGAAAAAGCTTTCCAGCAGCTGCATCATGCTTTCCGCGATGCCCTTACTCCCGGAGCTAACCCCAAGGATTACTATAAGGACTACCCTTACCGCCAGGACGGCGGGTATCTGGCTGCTTTGGTAAAAGCCTGCCAGCAATCCCTTAGGACTTTACCCTCTTACCCTCACGTACAAGACAAGGTACAGTGGTTGGCAGAACTTTATTGCCACTTGCAGGTTACCAAGCACCTCCTGCCGGACCGGCGGGAAAGGCGGCTCATCCAGTGGCTGGATCCCCTGCTGCAGGATCTCCCGGAGCCCTTGAATTGGTGGGAGTTGGCGGCGGCCACCGGATCCACCCTGGGTATTTTCGCCCTTATGGCCACGGCCCTGAGGCCCCGGGTTACGGTGGGAGAAGTGGAGCAGCTGACCGCTGCCTATTTCCCCTGGATCGGGGGCTTGCATATATTGCTGGATTATTATATCGATCGCCAGGAAGACCGGGAAGGGGAGGACTTGAACTTTGTTAATTATTATAACGGCGAAAGGGAGGCGCTGCTTCGCCTGCAGTATTTCTTGCAGCGTTCCCTGGAGGAAGCCGCTTCCTTACCGGACCCTGTCTTCCACCGCACGGTGATATGGGGACTACTGGCCCTGTACCTTTCCGACGCCAAGGTAGCAGCCCAGGAGGCAACAGGCACGCGGCGGCTTCTCCTCTTAAACGGTGGCTTGGCTTCCCGCCACCTCTTCTTCCTCTGCTCCTTCCTGCGACGGGCGGGAGTAATCTAGCCCTTCAATTTTGGCCAGCACCTGGCCGGCCAGCCGGGCCAATTCATCTCGGGCGGGACAGGGAGGTAAACTTTCCAAGGCTGAAAAGGCTAAATCGACTTGCTCCCGGGCCCGCTGCTCGGCGTATTCACAACAGCCCGAGGAGCGGACGGCAGCGGCTATTTCCTCCCTTTCTTCCGGTGTTAAACCTTGGCTTATCTTCTCCCGCCAGTAGCCGGCCTGAGGGACCAGTTCGAGGAAGCGCAAAACAGGTAAAGTAATAATGCCCTGGGATAAATCCTGAAGGCAGGGTTTGCCCAGCTCCTCTGACCGGCCTAAAAGGTCCAGCAAATCGTCCGCCATTTGATAGGCCAGGCCCAAATGCCAGCCAAAGCGGGCCAAGCTCTCCTGCCCGGAACGTTTAAGGTGGCAGAGGACACCGCCGCAGCGGCAGGCGGCGCCTATTAAAGAGGCCGTCTTTTTGCCGATATGGCCGAGATAGGCCTGCTCGTTAAGCCCGGGAGCAATGCGCTGCTCGATTTCACCTTCACACATTATCCGGATGGTGGCCGTGACAATGTTAAGGACGGCCCGGGGGCTCTGGGCCAGTAGGGCGAAGGCGGTGGCGAAGAGATAATCCCCGGTGAGCACTGCGGGGATGGGGCCGTACAGGGAATGCAAGGCCGGCCGGTGGCGGCGTACCGGCGCACCATCCAGTATGTCATCGTGAATGAGGGAAGCAAGGTGGACCAGCTCAATGGCGGCAGCCACCCTGTTTACTTCCGCCGGATCATGGGGCCCAAACTGGGCGCATATTCGCACCAGGGTGGGGCGCAGTCCCTTGCCACCGGAGAGAACGTGGTCCAAAAGTTGCCGCAGGGGAAGGCTTTCTGTGGCAACGGCCTCAGAGAGGAGCCCTTCGAGACCAGGCCAGAGCAAGAATGTAGTGCCTCCTTTGTTATTTTCGTTCTTATTATGGCCTCTGGACCGACAACGATACACCCAACCCTAGGGCTATGTAAAATTTAAGTAGGTAGCGGCAGGCAAACAGGGCGGTGATGAGCCTCACTCGAGGAAAACGCCGAAGACTATATTCACGAAGGGACATTAGACAGAATTTTCCTACTGTTATAAGGGAAGGCCCAAACAGTCACCTAAAAAGCGCTCTAAGCCGTTAAAGTACTTAGAGGCACCCCCGGCCATCTAGCTTGTTTAGGAAGTCCTGAATGACCTTTGTGCCGAACGCCCCCGTCCAGCACTCCCGAATATTCCCTTGCCCTGCAAAATTCCACTAAATCCATTTCGCGGATAGCGAAGACCCTCTCCGTTTCTGCTCCGCTTCCACTCCCCATCTGCTCTAGTCATAGCGAAAAGGTTCTTAATGAATACTATCTATCACATTTCACAAAATATGCTGTACACCAGAAGCTACTGAATAAAAATTTAACTCAAACACTCTAAGGCCACTCAAAGGGCGAGTTATTAGCGATGTTTACGAGGCCTAGTCTTTGTATTTGGCGCAAAAGCGATTGGGCCAAGTTTTAATTTATTCCAAAGGTAGCGGGCCAGAATTTAACGAAATTGTAATAAGGCTATCAAGCACAAGGAAAAGGCGGGGGTTGGGATGAAAAAGAACATAATCTGTTGGCTGCTGCTTACGGCGCTTAGCCTTTTTCTCCTAAGCTGTGGCAGCAATTTAAAAAACATATCCGTGCAAAGCGGCCCGACGGATCCCAATTATCGGGGCGTAATCTACGAAGATAAGCTGGGGGGATCGGATAGCGGCAAGCCCAATATTTAGAGCATCTAAAGCACTTTTCCGGGAGGTGAGCTTATGGATTATAAAATTTCCCGTCGCTCCTTTTTAAAGGGTCTAGCCGCGGGAGGCGCTTTAGCTGCTGTGGGCGGCCTACATTATGCTCCCCAGGCTAAAGGCGTAGAAGCAGGTGAAGGATTTAAAGTTTTCCGCAATGTCTGCCCCCGTAACTGCTACGATACCTGCAGTATGCTTAGCTATGTAAAAGATGGTGTCTTGCGTGAGGTAACCGGTGATCCCCAAAACACCTTCACCAACGGTCGCCTCTGCGTTAAAGGGTACACGTATACCCGCCGGGTTTATAGCCCAGATCGGTTGAAATATCCTCTTAAACAGGAGCCCCGCGGCTCTGGCAACTGGAAACGGATTTCCTGGGATGAAGCCTTAGATATCATTGCCCGCAAGATTTTGGCCCTCAAGAAAGAGTACGGCAGCACCCTGCCCATTTGCCTTAATAAATACTCCGGCAATTTTGATATTCTCCATTATGGCATTGACGGCTTTTTTAGCAGCATAGGCTACACTACCCGGGCTTTGGGGACGCCTTGCTGGCCGGCAGGTATAGATGCCCAAACTTTCGATTTCGGCACCCTCTGGAACAACGACCCGGAGGACCTGGTTAATTCCCGTTATATTATCCTTTGGGGGGTCAACCCGGCCTGGACTTCGGTGCATTCCTTCCGCTTTTTGTATCAAGCCCGGGAGAGGGGCGCCAAAATAGTAGTCATCGATCCCATCGTTACCCAGACAGCTTCCAAGGCTGACCTCTATCTCCAGATCAAGCCCAGCACCGACGGCGCCCTGGCCCTAGGTATGGCCCGCCATATCCTGGATAACGGGTGGGGGGATTTAGAATACCTTAAGGCCAATGCCATCGGCTGGGAAGAGTTCTTTGACTACCTGCGCCGGGAAGTAACCCTGGATTGGGCCAGCCGCATAACCGGCATTCCTGCCGAAGTTATTGCCAACCTGGCCCGGGAGTATGCCACCACCAAACCGGCAGCCATCTGGATCGGCTACGGCCTGCAGCGCCATACCAACGGCGGCCAGAACGTAAGGACCATCGATGCCTTGGCCGTGATCACCGGTAACGTGGGTAAGAGCGGCGGTGGAGCCCTTTACGGCCACCTGGAGACCTGGGGCTTCAATTATGCGGCCATGAATATGCCTAAGCCGCAGGGTTCGGTGGGAGTGAAAACACCGGACGGTACCATGTCGGACCGCTTCATCAACATAAACAACTTCGGCGCCGAGCTGCTCAACACCGATAACCCGCCCATCAAGATGCTCTGGATCGCCTGCCGCAATCCTTTATCTCAAGATCCTGAACCCCAGGTAATCCAGAAGGCCTTAGAGAATATAGACTTGGTGGTAACTGTCGACCATTTCCTCACCCGCACAGCCGCCTGGTCGGATATTGTTCTCCCGGCTACGACACATTTTGAAGAATGCGGAGTTAATGCCAGTTATTGGCACTACTGGGTAGGCCTCAACGAAAAGGCCATCGAACCCTATTTTGAAGCCAAAAACGATGTGGAGATCGCCATGATGCTTTCGGCGAAATTAAACGCCCTGGAGCCCGGCTCTTGCACTTATCCTACCAGCGGCAATCTGGAGGAATGGGTGGGCAAAGAGTTTAATCAAAAGATGCTAGACCTCCTAGGCATCAAAGATTACCGTGAACTGAAAGAAGGTCCGCGAAAAGCTAAGTTGCCGGCAGCGGCCTGGTCCGACGGGAAATTCCGCACACCGTCCGGTAAGATCGAAATTAAATCCCTGGAAGCCACTAAATACGGGCTTCCGGCCCTGCCCGTCTATGTGCCGGAAAAACAGGCGCCGTCCCAGTACCCCTATCGCTTATTCACGCCCCACTGGCGCCACGGCTTGCATTCCCAGTTCCAGAACATCGACTGGATGATGAATGTAAGCCTTGAGCCCTACGTGGAGATTCATCCTGCTACCGCTAAAGAAAGAGGGATTAACGACGGCGACTGGGTAAAGGTGTATAACGACATCGGCTATGTTATTTTGAAAGCCAAGATTACAGCCACTACAGCACCTGACGTGCTCGTGGCTTACGAAGCATGGTACAAGGATCTCGATTATAATGTCAATTATACCGTGAAAGCGGTGCCCAGTGACATGGGCAAAAAAGCTACGGGGAACCGGGGCCTGGCCTTCCACGACAATTTCGTCAACATAGATAAGGTGAGGTGATATCCTTGAGCAAGCAGCTGGGTTTCTTGGTGGACACGGAAAAGTGTTTAGGCTGTTTTAGCTGTGAAATGGCCTGTAAAAATGAATACCAGACGGAAGTTAAGCCGCGCTGGCGCCGCGTTTACCCGCAGAAGGAAGAAAATCTTCCCTACCCGGAAAGAAACTTCATGTCCCTGGCCTGCAACCATTGCGCTGATCCCGCCTGCCTCAAAGTGTGTCCGGTTAAAGCTTATAGCAAGCGGGAGGATGGTATCGTACTGCACAATCATGATCGCTGCATCGGCTGCCGTCTGTGCACCATGGCCTGCCCTTATGGAGCGCCCCAATATAACGAAAAGGAGCGTAAGGTGGAAAAATGTCAACTTTGTTATCAGAAGATTGACCGCGGTGAGGAACCGGCCTGTGTAGCGGCCTGCCCGGTAGAAGCTTTGAAAATAATCGAGCTTAACGCCTTCCCCTCTATGGGCACTGTAAAGTCGCTGCCGGGTTTCCCTAACATCGGTATTACCCGACCTTCCATCCGCTTTGTACCTCCGCGGGTAGGGATGCAGATAAGGAGGGATGGCTAAATGGCAACCGGGGAGTGGTTCCTGGTACTATTTACGGTGCTTTCCCAAATGGCCGTAGGGTACCTAATTTTTGTAGTGCGACCGGTAGCCGGCCGGCAAAACCCCGTCCTTACCTGGTTGCTGCCAGCAGGGCTTTTAGGCCTCGCTTTGTTGGTCTCCTTAGGGCACCTGGGGCACCCGGAGGGGGCATATCGGGCCCTGTCTAATCTTTCTTCTTCCTGGCTAAGCCGCGAGGTCCTGTTCTTTGCCCTCTCTTTCCTGGCCCTAGTAATAGCTGTTTTAAGCGAAAGGAGGCAAAATGCGGCGGCAGCCCGCACAGCGGCTACTTTTGCCTTGGGCACTGGCCTTCTGGGGGTACTGTCCAGTTCCCTTATCTACCTTTTGCCCGCCCGTCCGGCCTGGAATAACTTCCAGACTATCCTGTCCTTTTTCTTAACTTCCTTCCTGCTAGGTATGGCCCTGGCTGCCCTCGTCAAACAGTATCGACCCGAAGTACCGGTGGGCTTTAGCCCCAGCACCTGCGGCTTTGTTGTTTCCCTTCTTCTCCTTTTAAGCCTTATAAGTAGTGCTTCTTATCTCACCTTCCTGGCTGCAGCGGGTCCGGAAGCCCGTATAACCCTTAATACCCTCTTGGCCAGCCCTTGGTGGTGGCTTAGAGTAGTAACTGGGTGGCTGGTACCCCTTTCTTTAAGCTACCGGTTGCTCCGGCAAGAAGAGGGTTCGCCCTCTATAACCTTAAGCCTTTTTATTTTCCTGCTGGTAGGTGAGTTTTTGGGCCGGGCCCTTTTTTATGGCACCGCCGTTGCCCTGGGTATAGGGTAGAGGACCTTTCGTGGGGCAATTAAGCCAAAAAGGATAATCGAGCATAATAACCTATGCTCGATTATCCTTTTGCTTTAGTATTAGTTTAAGACAAGGCCCGCTGCTGAGTTATCCCTAGTTTTGATTCCAGGCCTGCTTGGCTTGCGCTTGCAAAGGTCTCCTTCGCGGCGTCAAGACCCGGGTCAATAGGTTTGAGACTTCACCAGCCATGATGCTGGTGGTGTTGGGTAGTCTGCAGGCTAATATCCTTCCCCGGTTAAAAAACTTAGGTTACACTATATCAAGCTAACGCCACAGTAGGTCTGGAAAGTAAGCCTAGGGAAGGAGAAGGTGAATATGCAAGATAGGTACGAGGATTTAAAAAGTAAGCTTGAGATAGCCAAGCAGGCCGCCTTTCAAGCTGGGAGATACGTCCGGGAGGCCTTGGGAAAGGTTGATCACTTCTCTACTAAAACCTCGGTCACGGATCTTGTGACCGAGGTAGATCGGCAGTCAGAAGCCTTGATTAAAAAACTTTTACGGGAGAATTTTCCGGGGGATAGGATTTTAGGTGAAGAAGGAGGGATAGAAGCGCCTGGTACAGGTGGGGAAGATGGCCCACCACCCGATCTATGGATCATCGATCCTTTGGATGGAACTACCAACTTTGTCCAAGGCTTACCCTTTTTTAGCATTTCTATTGCCCTACAGCGAGGGGGAGATATTGTCCTCGGAGTGGTCTACGACCCCAATCGCGAGGAGATATTTTACGCCCATAGAAACTTGGGCTCCTGGCTTAACGATAAACCCATAAGGGTTTCCCAAGAGAATACTTTGCTGGAGAGCTTAGTGTGTACCGGCTTTCCTTATAACTTATCTGCCGAGGAAGAAACTTTAATCAACATCCGGGTTGTTGCTCCCCGGGTGCGCGATTTGAGGTCTTTGGGTTCGGCTGCCCTAGAGCTGGCCTATGTAGCATGTGGTCGGCTTACAGGATACTGGGAATGGAGGCTTTCCCCGTGGGACGTAGCAGCAGGTAAGCTTTTGGTAGAAGAAGCTGGAGGATGTGTTACTACTTGCCAGGGGGAGCCTTTTTCTTTGTCTAGCCCTTCTATACTGGCAACCAACGGAAGAATCCATAGCGAGCTCGTCCGCCTGCTCTCCAGGCGGTAGATAAAAAAGAAAAAGCCGGGTAGGAGTACTTGCTACCAGGTTTTTTGTAGGTTGGCCACAAAACATATGTTCGAAAAGCAGAGTGGAAGCGGAAATGAAGCGGAGATGGTCGTGCACCGAGAGTTGGGTCTACCGCCCTGGAAACGAGGAGGAGACATGATAGTGGGAGGAGACAGGCAGCAAAAGAGTCAGAGCCTTCCTCTTTGGGTGATTTACGTCAATACGTCAACCCTTGGTATATGGGGACTCGCCCTGCTGTTGTGGGGTCATTTCAATTACGGAGTTTCGTGGAGTGTTTTGCTGGATGTGGGGAACCTGTGGCAGGTTTTAGGTCTAGGAACGATCATGGCGATCATTTTCATGTTGTTTGCAATGGCGGTGGCCACATTCATGCCCAGATTCCTGCCCGACAGGTTATGGTATGACAGAACTAATCTCTACTTTAGTCAATTGAGTTATCTCCACATCTTTTTCCTCATGGCCCTGACCGCCGTCGCAGAAGAGATCTTTTTCCGGGCTGCCCTCCAATCGCTCCTGATGCAGTGGTTGTCTTCGGTTCCGCTGGGTATCGGCGCATCCGCAGCGTTCTTCGCTGTGTTCCATTTTCGATACCTCAAGAAACCCGTTCTTGGGGTGTCGGTTCTTGGGTACGGGTTAGCATTAGGCTGGCTCTATTGGTATACCAGGAGTATCTGGACAGCGGTGTGGAGCCATTTTTTGTACGACCTTGTCATGAGCTTGTTCGGCAAGAAAGGGAGGTTTTTGCCTAAAAAGGAAATTCAAGTTGACTACAAGGAATGAGGGAAGGAAACTGCTATTTGGGGTAGTACCGCTAAGGGTGACGCCTCTCTACCATCGTAGAGGGGAAGGGGGGCAGCCCCCAACCCGACCAAGTCAGTGGGAAAGGAAGAAATGGGTGTTACCGGCGAAGCCATTATTCATCTGAGTTATCCCCAGTTTTTGCTGGGAAGGCCTGCTTAGGCTTCAAGCGAGCGACTAAACCCGAGCGGCAGCCAAACTTAGCGAAGCCGAAAGCGGAGGCGGACCCGAGGGCATGGATGCCCGAGGCCGGCAACTGAGGCAGGATGCCGAATTTGCCGGGAAGTCCGCCGGAGCTTGAGGCTGAGTGATAGTTTGGCCTGCGAGGGTTTCCGGAGCGAGCTGAAGCCAAGCAGGCCTAGAAGCCAAACTGGGGATACGCCAGATTATTCATGTATTGTAGCTCAGAAAGGCCTATGTTAGAATATACGCAAAAGGAGTAAGAAAAAGCATATGCCGGTTTATCGCTCTGTCTGCCCCTGCAACTGCTATGAC
This sequence comes from Thermanaeromonas sp. C210, assembly GCF_013167955.1. NCBI lineage: Bacteria > Bacillati > Bacillota > Clostridia > Neomoorellales > Neomoorellaceae > Thermanaeromonas > Thermanaeromonas sp. C210. The sequence continues at coordinate 468,360 of NZ_BLWF01000001.1, read as the reverse complement.
GCTTGCGCCATGTTGACTTACGTGGAAGGCGGCAAGATAGTCAAAATCGAAGGCGACCCACACCACGGTTTTACCCGCGGTCGCCTCTGCGCCAAGGGTTATGCTTACCTGCGCCGGGTTTATAGCCCGGAGCGTCTGCGCTACCCCTTGCGGCAATATCCCCGGGGTTCGGGAAACTGGCAGCGCCTTTCCTGGGGTGAAGCTTTGGAAATTATAGCGGAGCAGATGCTGACCATTAAAGAGAAATATGGTAGCACCCTGCCCTTATGCCTTAATAAATACTCGGGCAATTTTGGCTGGCTGCACAATGCAGTGGAAGCCTTTTTCGACAGCCTCGGCGGCACCACCCGGGCCGGGGGCTCTCCCTGTTGGTCGGCCGGGTTGGATGCCTTTCTCCTCGATTTCGGGACCGTGCACAGTCCCGATCCGGAGAAGATGGGCCAGAGTAAGTGCCTTATCCTCTGGGGCACCAACCCGGCCTGGACCTCGGTTCATTCCCTTTCCTTTTTGCAGGAGGCCCGGCGGCAAGGAGCTAAAATTATAGCCATCGATCCAGTTTTCACGCCGACAGCCAGGTGGGCTGACTTATATCTGCAGGTTAAACCCGGCAGCGATGGTGCGCTGGCCTTAGGCGCTGCAGCCTATATATACCAGCATTCCCTTTATGACCACCATTATGTAAAGCATTATACCGTAGGGTGGGAGGACTTTAGCCGTCAACTAGCAGCTTTAACCCTAGATTGGGCGGCGGGAGAAACCGGCCTTCCACCGGAAGCCATAGCTACCCTGGCCGAAATTTATGCTACCACCAGGCCGGCTGCTATTTGGATCGGCTTTGGCCTCCAGCGCCATACCAATGGGGGCCAAAACGTGCGGGCTATCAACGCCCTGGCTGCTATAACCGGCCACCTGGGTGAAGAAAACGGGGGAGTTTATTATGCCCACCAGCATACCTGGCCGCGAGGCTTCCAGGTGGAGCCTCCTAAGGACTATCGGAGTCCCAATCGTTACCTGAACATCAATAATTTTGCGGCGGAGATCTTAGCTGCTTCTGATCCTCCAGTAAAGTTTTTATGGGTGTCCTGTCGCAACCCGGTGAGCCAGGAAGCAGGCGCCGGGCGAGTAAGTGAGGCTTTGAATACCGTGGACATGATTGTAACGGTAGATCATTTCCTCACCCCTACAGCCCAGCTCTCAGATGTAGTGCTACCTGCCTGTACCCTCTTTGAGGAGTGGGATATTGTTTCCAGCTACTGGCATTACTGGGTGGCCGTCAACGAGCCGGCCATCCCGCCGTGGCTTGAAGCCAAAAGCGACCTGGAGATTGTTTCTGCCCTGGCAGCTAAACTTAACGAGCTGGCTCCGGGGAGCAGCACTTTCCCCACCGATAAAGGGCCTACTGACTGGTTGGATAGTCTTTTCGATGAAAAAATGCAAAATCTCCTGGGAATGGAATCCTGGCAGGAGCTTTTGAAGGGCCCGCGCAAAGCCCAGGTGGAGGCTGCTTTTCCCAGCAAGATCAATTTTTTGTGTTCTCCCGTTTACGTACCCCCCTTATCGCCTCCGCTCCGCTATCCCTTGCGGCTCCTGAGCCCCCACCAACAGTATAGCCTCCATTCCCAGTTTCAAAATCTGGACTGGTTGCTGGCCATTAATCCTGAACCCTTTTTGCTTATCCATCCGGTCACTGCCGAGAAGCGCCACCTACAAGAAGGCGAACTGGCGCGAATATTCAACGACCAGGGGGAAATTGTCGCCCGGGTGAAAATAGACCCGGGAGTGCCCCAGGATGTGGTGGTGGCTTACGAGGCCTGGTACGGTAAGAGTAATTATAATGTGAACAAGCTAACTTCTCCCCTGCCTACCGACCTGGGTAGTCTCACTACCGGTTTCCCCGGGTGCGCTTTTTATGATTGTTTTGTGGAGGTTGCTCGCCTGTGAAGCAGTGGGGTTTCTGGTTACGCTTGGATCACTGTGTCGGCTGTCGCACCTGCCAGCTGGCTTGCAAGAAAGAAAAAGGCACCAGTAGCAGAATAAACTTGCGCCGGGTAAGGGAGGAAAGAGGACCGGGAGGCGAGCTTTACTTTTTGTCCCTGGCCTGCAATCACTGCAGCAATCCTGAATGCATTAGGGTCTGCCCGGAAAAAGCCTACTGGAAACGTCGGGACGGGATAGTTCTGCACCTGCCTCGCCGCTGCCAGGGCTGCCGGGCATGCGTGCAGGCCTGTCCCTATCAGGCTCCCCAATACAACGTAGAGACGCGTAAGGCCGAAAAATGCGATTTCTGCCGCTCCCGTCTGGAACAAGGGCTCCTGCCGGCTTGCGTGGAGGCCTGCCATACCGAAGCGCTAAATGTAATAGTTTGGGAAGAAAGCCCTGGAGGGACTAGTTACTCCCGCCGGTTGCCTTCCCTGCCCGATCCTGCTCTGACCAGGCCTTCCCTGCATTTGAGCTGGGAAAGGAGCACCCGTGCGTTCTGGCGTAGGGTTTTGTAATTTTTACAAAAAGAAAGCGCCTATTTTATAGACATTACAAAACAGGAATCCGTAAACCCTAGCACAGTACCCTTGAGCCGGAGAACTTTCACCATAAATACCAAGCAAGTATGATTGAGGGATAAGCATGGTCATGGAAAATTTAATGGAGGTTATAGACCTGATTGTTAAGGGCGGCAGTTTAGCTCATCTGGTCCAGCGCCTGGCCGGGATATTTAATGCCGGCATTATTGTTACTAATCCTTGGGGAAAAATTTTGGCCACCAGCGATCCCCTGGCTTTCCCTCCAGGAAGATACTTGCCCTTTAGTCTGCGAACCCCGCAAACACAAGGCACTTTTGAACAGTGGTCCTATTTTGCCCAGGCCTTAAACACTGGGGGGACCGTGTACGGCTACCTGCTAATTGTAAAGGAGCAAGGACTGCCCTCTGAGATAATTCCCCATATAACTCAAGCAGCCCAAATTATACTCCTCGCTCTGGCTAAAGAACAGGCTGTAGTGGCTACCGAAAGGCGTTATCGTACGGATTTTCTTTACGATCTTCTGTACAATAATTTTGAATCCAAGGAAGCTATGGTAGCCCGAGGACAACTCTGGGGTTGGGATTTAAATCGTCCCCATATGTTAATGGTGATAGAGCTTCGGCTCTTTAGGGATGAAGCTTCGAGCGATTCTGCTACGGTAGAGCAATTTCAGGGTCTGGCTTCCACTGCTGTTTTAGAAAAATATCCCCACGCTATGCTCCTTCCGCGTGGCCAGCAACTGGTCATAATATTGCCGACGCCTGAAGAAGAAAAAGTAGCCCGGCAGAAGCTAACGGAATTATTTGACTACCTCGTTCGTGCGGTGGCCAGATATTTTCCTCCCGGTTCCCTCCTAGGAGGAGTGGGATTGTTTTATCCTTCCGCCAGTGAGCTTTATTTGAGCTTTCAGGAAGCCAAAATTGCCCTGGAAATAGGAAAGCACTTGCGCCGGGAGCAGGGGCTGGTCTTTTTTGCCGACCTCGGTGTAGAAAAGCTCCTTTATCACCTCCCCTCGCCCCTGCTGGAGGAATATTGCCAGCAAACTATTGGCAAGCTGGAGGAGTATGATAAAACCCATGGCACTAATTATGTAGAGGTGCTAGAAAGCTTCTTCCAGTTTAATGGTGACTTCCAAGCCCTGGCCCAGCACTTCTACTTGCATCCGAACACTCTGCGTTATCGGCTGCAAAAGATCGGGGAAATTTTAGGTTTGGACATCCACTCTTTAGAGAGCCTGTCAAATTTACTGGTAGCTTTAAAGGCTAGGGCCTTTGTTAAACGTTGGAGCAAGGCCTAAGGTTGGCTTAGTTAGGTACGGATGAAGATAGGTACAATACCTGGTAGGGAAATGCATCGTGCATGCTGCTGGCAAGAGGAGACATGGACTTACGCTGGCAGTATTCGAACACTTCGTATTAATGTCGCGCTTCGTTTTCCAGGCCTTCGCCGGAATGGTCAGGAACGCGACCTGGAGGGGCCCGTCCGGCGGGAAAACCCGCGGGCCCCTGTTAGGCTCTTATTTCTACTCTACCGAAGAAGGGCGCCAATTTTAAGGCCGTATTCTTCAAGGTCGCTTCCGAACAGGGAGGGATATCCCGGTAGTATCCGTTAATAACAGAATCCGCGGGCCTAAAGGCCTGCAAAACATACCGGCGGGCCCCAGCCAGCAAAGGCCCGAGGGCCAGGAGTTCTTCTTCCGACAATAGGCCCGGAACCATTGTAGTCCTGAATTCGTAAGCCGTGCGGCTGTTTTTAAGCAGGTTGACGCTTTCCTTTACAGCTCCGAGATCCGCTTTCACACCCGTAAGGAGGTTATACTTTTCCAGCGGTCCTTTGACATCCATAGCCACATAATCCAGAAGACCTTTTTCTAAAAGCCCGGCTATAACCTCGGGCCGCGTGCCGTTAGTATCTATTTTGACTTTGAAGCCCCTCCCTTTCAATTGACAAATAAAATCTTCCAGGCCTCGGGCCAAGGTCGGCTCTCCCCCTGTGAGACAGACGGCTCGGATGAAAGACTTCCGCCGGTCCAAGAAAGCCAAAACCTCTTCTGGGGGAATCTCAGGCAAAGCCGAGGGGCGCAGTACCAGGTCGGCATTATGGCACCAGGGGCAGCGGAAATTACATCCCCCGAAGAAAACGGTGGTACAAACCTCGCCGGGAAAATCCACCAGGCTAGTCTTGTGGATACCTCTAATGGCCACAGGTCCTCACCGCGTCTTAGCCCGCCAGGCTGAAAACCCGACGCCTGCGGAACTCAGCCTTCTTGCCCTTATTCCAATTCTTTACCGGCCGGTAGTAACCCACAATCCTGCTCCACACCTCCGTTTCCCGGCCGCACGTGGGGCACTTCCATTGTTCCCCGGCCAGGTAGCCGTGCTCGGTACAGATGCTGAACGTCGGCGTGAGGGTAAGATAGGGCAGGCGGAACCGGCTCATAACCGTCTGCAGGAAACGACCACAGGCGCTTAGATCCGTTATCCTTTCCCCCAGGTAAGCATGGAACACCGTGCCCCCTGTATATTTGATCTGTAGTTCATCCTGGTGTTCCAGCGCTTCAAAAACATCGCCGGTGAAATCTACCGGCAAATGGGTTGAATTGGTGTAATAGGGGTCCTCGTCTCCCGAAGTAATGATAGCGGGATACAAGGACTTGTCCAGCCTGGCCAGGCGGTAGGAAGTGCCCTCGGCCGGGGTAGCCTCCAGGTTGAAAAGCTGGCCCGTTTCCTCCTGATATACGGACAGAGTCTGGCGCATGAAGTCCAGGATTTCCAGGGCCAGTTCCCTTCCCTCCGGATCCTCTATGCCCCGGCCCGAAAAGTTGAGGAGGGCTTCATGCATGCCTACGATGCCTATGGTGTTGAAGTGGTTCTCCCAGTACCTGCCGAAACGCTCCTTCACCCGCCGCAGGTAAAACCGCGAATAGGGATAAAGGCCTTGTTCGGTGAGCTTCTCCAGAACATTGCGCTTCAAGATAAGGCTCTCCTTGGCCAGGTCCATGCAGCCCTTAAGCCTGCATAAGAACTCCTCTTTGGAACAGCTCAAGTAACCCAGGCGCGGCAGGTTAATGGTAACCACGCCGATGGAACCGGTGAGGGGATTAGCCCCGAAAAGCCCCCCTCCCCTTTTTTTAAGCTCGCGGTTGTCCAGCCTCAGGCGGCAGCACATACTGCGCACGTCTTCCGGCTTTAAATCCGAGTTGACGAAGTTGGCAAAATAAGGAATACCGTATTTGGCCGTCATGGCCAAGATTTTATCGACTACGGGGCTCTCCCAGGCAAAATCCGGGGTAATATTATAGGTTGGGATGGGGAAAGTAAAGATACGGCCCTTGGCATCCCCCTCCATCATAACCTCGCAAAACGCCTGATTAAGCCAGTCCATCTCCTCCTGGAATTCGCCATAACAGGCGTCCTGCCGCTTACCTCCGATGATCACCGGCTCTTCGGCCAGTATCTTGGGGGGCACCACATCCATAGTGAGGTTGACAAAGGGGGTCTGGAAGCCCACCCTGGTAGGCACATTCAGGTTGAAGATGAATTCCTGCAGGGCCTGCTTCACTTCCGCGTAATCCAGGCCATCATAGCGGATAAAGGGCGCCAGGTAGGTATCAAAGTTGGAAAAGGCCTGGGCACCTGCCGCTTCACCCTGTAAAGTATAAAAGAAATTAGCAATCTGCCCCAGGGCCGTGCGAAAATGCTTAGGCGGCGCACTTTCCACCTTCTGCCCCACCCCGGCAAAGCCCACCTCCAAAAGGTCCGCCAGGTCCCAGCCGCAGCAATAGGGAGCCAGGAGGCTCAGGTCATGGATATGTATGGCTCCCTCCTCGTGGGCCCGCCGTATTTCCGGGGGATATATCTTTTCCAGCCAATATTTGGAGGTAACTGCCCCGATAATGTGGTTGTTAAGGCCCTGCAGGGAGTAATTCATGTTGCTGTTTTCGTTAATGCGCCAGTCTTGTCCTTCCAGGTAATCCTGGACCATTTTCTCCACATTGACTAACAGGTTGCGAAAATTCCTCCACTCCGCATGCTGCTGCCGATAGAGGATGTACGCTTTGGCCGTGCGGGCATGCCCGTTTTCTATTAGAACCTTTTCCACCAGGTCCTGCACATCCTCTACCGTCGGCAGCCGGTCCTCAAATTTCTGAGCAACCAAAGCCGTCACCTGGTTGGCCAGCTCACAGGCCAGACGGCGGTCCTGGCCGCCCACGGCTTGGGCGGCTTTGAAGATGGCGTTAATAATCCGCTCCTGGTCGAAATCCACCACCCTACCGTCGCGTTTTATGATCTTCTTAGGCAACATAACCTGGCCCCTCCTCTTTGCGCCCTGGTGCCGGCCGGTCCTCCAAGGCCGGACTCCCCTCGCTTTATTCCTTACTTTCTTACTGAAGGGATGCCGCTTCCTGTCCCCTACCAAACTAAAAAACCCAACTACAGGCGCCTTCTTCCCGCGTAGTTGGGGAAACTCCTGCCCTTCTTTACCTTCCAGCAGCCCCCCTGCCCATGCTCGTGGGTTAAAGGCACGAATGGGTACGGGCAGGTCTCCTGGCTCAGGTTCATGGCTCCTTGCTACCTTCCCGGGACAAAATCCCAGTGGCCCTTAAGCAAGGGCTCCCCTTCACAGTGGCGGCACCGCGCCGGAATCCCACCGGCTTCCCTTAACCCGTACTCAAACTATTTTTTCGGCATAAAATAGAAAAATCCTCCCTCGTTCCCCAAGGGGTGAAGGTTTGTACATACAAAGAGATAAAACCGGGTAGGCTAGAAAAAGAGGTGAATTACCGTGAGCCACAAGAAAGATAACGATAGGCTGCGAACGGAGGGACACCTGGATAAGCTAAAATGGGAAACCGCCAAGGAATTGGGGCTGGATGACGACCTAGCCAATGCCGGCGAGGAGCTGACGGTCCGGGAAGCGGGCAAAATCGGCGGCAACATGGTGCGCAAACTAGTAAAGGCCGGAGAAAAGGCCCTGGCCGAAGAAGGAAAGCGCAAAACCCGGTTAAATCTGCAGGACGAGCAGGATAATCCGTAAGGAGAGATGGAACATCAACATCTCTCCTGCTTTTTTATCGGCCGGCGGTAGAACATACTCACCTACGGCGAAGGACTCGTAATTCGCACCACCACTGCCCCAAGGGGATTGGGATTGAACCTCTGCCCCCTTAAAGTATCCTGTTTACCTCAAATATTTCCCGCCTTATAGCCTGGCAGCAACATCCTTCCTCCCCCGCCTGTTAAAATTTCATTAACCTCATACGAGCCCAAGAGGGAAAAGGGGGTTTATTGACGAATATAATTATAATCTCTCCTGGGACAGGGACCTCAATCCGACACCAGGGAGAGCACGACGCCGGGTGAGGGTGCCCTCCCGTACTGCTCTTTACCTTAACCCCGGCCATTTCCTCCTGGTCGCCAAAAGCATTTCCTTTGCCAATGGCCTCGTCCCCGGTTCGAAAATCTATAGGTTCAACCTTTGAAGGAAAGGGTGTGCTATCCATGGTGAGGCAAGACGTTATAGATTACCTTTCCGTGTTGGCGGAAAAAAACAATTACATCGAGCCGTACCTCTATGAGAAGTACAATGTAAAGCGCGGCTTGAGGAATAAGGACGGCACCGGTGTGCTGGTGGGCCTCACGGAGATCGGTGAGGTCCACGGCTATATTATGGATGAAGGGGAAAGGATACCTGATAAGGGCCGCCTCCTCTACCGGGGCATTGATGTATGGGATATTGTCCAAGGCTTCCAAAAGGAAGGCCGCTACGGGTTCGAGGAAGTCTCTTATTTGCTGCTCTTCGGGGAGCTGCCGACGCGGGAAAAACTCCGGGAGTTTAACTGCTTGCTGGCCGAAAACAGGAACCTCCCGGACGGGTTTGTGGAAGATATGATATTGAAGGCTCCCAGCAGCAATATCATGAACAAATTGGCCCGGAGCGTCCTGGCCTCGTACTCTTATGATCCCGATCCGGACAACACGAGCATACGCAACATAGTCCGGCAGAGTATCGAATTGATCGCGCGTTTTCCCCTCATGATAGCTTATGCTTACCAGGCCAAGTGTCATTATTACGATAATAAAAGCCTGTACATTCACTTACCTCAAAAGGCCCTTGCAACGGCGGAAAATTTCCTGCATATGATCAGGCCTGATAACCAATACACCAGGCTGGAGGCCGAATTACTGGACCTCGCACTGGTGCTTCATGCCGAACACGGGGGAGGCAATAACTCCACCTTTACCGTCCATGTCGTTGCCTCCACCGGCACCGATATCTATTCCGTAATTGGTGCCGCGGTGGGTTCCTTGAAGGGGCCTAAACACGGCGGTGCCAATATTAAAGTCATGGAAATGATGGACAATATTAAAGAGAACGTTAAGGACTGGAAGGACGAAGAAGAGGTTAAGCATTATTTGAGCAAGATCCTTCGCAAAGAGGCCTTCGATGGGAAAGGATTGATTTACGGCTTAGGACATGCCGTCTATACCTTGTCCGATCCGAGGGCCGTTTTACTCAAACAAAAGGCAGCGGAACTGGCCAGGGAGAAACAGATGGAGGACGAGTTCGGCCTGTACCTGACCATCGAAAGGGTGGCTCCGGAGGTCTTCGCCGCTGAAAAACAGGCCAATAAAATCATCGCGCCTAATGTAGACTTTTATTCCGGCTTCGTCTACAAGATGCTCAACATTCCCGTTGAGCTTTACACTCCCATCTTTGCCATGGCCAGGATCTCCGGCTGGTGCGCCCACCTCATCGAAGAGCTGGTGAGCGGCGGGAAAATTATCCGACCAGCCTACAAAAATGTATCGCCCAAGAAAAGCTATCTTCTCCTAGACCAGAGGTAATTCGGCCAAACCCTCTTTTTCTCCCATTTATAGGGGTGGTTTTCTGCCACCCCTTTTTATTCGCAGGGTTGCAGGCGGCAACTCTTCAGGCAGGTTTCACCTGGGGGCTTTTCTAACTACGTGCGGCGAGTTAGTGAATGGGTGCTCTAGCACTTATCTATAAGGTCCGAATTCCGATATAATGAAGACAACATAGTTGCGGCTGAAGTTAAATAAGAATATGCACTTGCACCACATGTAATACCATTATTTTAAGAATTACAATCCGACAATCCACTTGCCAGCCTTCTTCCGTAGAACTTAAAATAAGACTAACTGTTGTATATACCTGTCTAGGCACGTCTAGATGACTAGGAGGTAAGCAGTGAATATTGTCAAGGTAGAAGGGCCTGCGCCGGCCTATTTTCAAATAATGCAGGATCTACAGCAAAAAATCCTGAGCGGTGCTTTAAAACCAGACGACCGGGTACCTTCCGAAGCCGCCTTGGCTAAGGCCTATGGCGTGAGCCGTATGACGGCCCGACATGCCCTAACCGAACTGGTGAATCAAGGGTATCTCTACCGCGTCCACGGAAAAGGTACTTTTGTTTCCCGGCCCAAGATCGAACGAAGCTATGCACCCCTAACCGGTTTTATGGATGACATGCGGGAACGAGGGTTCATACCGTCTTCTAAATTATTAAGTTTTGAGCAGGTGACACCTGATCCAGAACTGCGCAACAAACTTAGGCTCCCTCCCAACGCCAAGGTTTACCGGATTGTTCGGCTGCGGTACGCCAATGCAGAACCTATTGTTATTCAAATCTCCCGCCTACCCCAGCATCTCTGTCCCGGTCTGGAAACCGAAGACCTGGAGAACAACTCTCTTTACTTTGTACTGAAAAATCGCTACGGTATTCGTCTTTTTCGTGCCCAGCAGCGTCTGGAGGCCGCTCTGGCCAGCACGGAGCAGGCACGCCTTCTGCAAGTACCGCGTCGCAGTCCCCTGCTCTACGTCAACCGCCTTAGTTTTATGGACGACGATACGCCCGTCGAATTCGTAGAATCCTGGTACCGTAGTGACCGCTATGCCTTTGAAGTCACCTTGTATAAGGACTGGGGAGGTCAGAATCAGAAATGACGGCCGACGTTATAGGCTTGGTAGGGAGCCCGCGCAAAAAGGCCAACACCGACTTGCTGGTGCAAAAGATCCTCGAAGGCGTAGAGACAACGGGACTAAGGGTCCAAAAGTTTTATCTTCATGATCTGCAAATTCTTCCTTGTCGGTATTGTGGTTATTGCCGCAATCATCCGAGCTGCTGTATACAAGATGATATGGAAATCCTATATGCCGCGGTGGAAGGATGCCGCGGGCTGGTGGTGGGAACGCCCACTTTCTACGGAGATATTACGGCTCAAACCAAATTGTTTATTGACCGCTGCTACAGGTACGTAGAGGTAGTCCTCCACCCCGACGGACGAGTTACCTTCCCGAGCCGCCTGACTTCCCGGCGGTTGGGCATGATGGTAGGTGTAACGGGCAGCTTTGGCCCCGAAACTTTTACCAAACAAATAGAAGTAATCAAACTGCTGTTTAACGACTTAAATGCCGAACTGGTTGACCAACTGTTGTACACCGGTACAGACTTTCTGCCTGTGAAGGATAATCCAGAAATTCTTACTTTGGCCTGGAACAAAGGTGTTACCCTCGGGCAACGCATTATCCAAGAGTTCAGCCGGGAGAGATAAGCAATGGTGGAAATATTAGGTTTAAGTGCCAGCCCCCGCCAGGCAGCTACTGCTTTTTGCGTACAGGAAGCCCTCAAGGCCGCCGCCCAAGTACCGGGAGTGGAGACCGAGTATATTTCCCTTAAAGGTAAGGAAATAAAGCCCTGCATTCATTGCGACCGGTGCTTGAAGTCGGGGAGTTGTATCCATCAAGATGACGCCGCGAGCATCATAGAGGCCTTCTTCCGCGCCGATGGAGTTATCATCGGTGCACCAGTTTACGATATGAACATCCCTTCCCAGCTGGCAGCCCTGTTCAATCGCTTCCGCATGCGGTTTGCCGAAGTCTGCGATGCCGTGCCCCGCGCGTTGGAATATAAGGTGGCCGGTGCCATAGCCGTCGGCGGCAGCCGTAACGGAGGGCAGGAATTCGTTCTGGGAGCCATTCTAAATTTCTGCTTAGCCGAGGGCATGATTGTCGTGGGGGGAGAAAAGTTCCAAAATCATGGGGCTGCGGTGTGGTCGCAAGATCTCAAGCAGGCCGGAGCCCAAAAGGATGAACTAGGTCTCTCGGCGGTCCGCGCCGTTGGACGGCGCGTGGCCCGTATTGCGTCCCTGATAACGGCATCCAGGAAAACCCTGGAGGAGACTAAAGGCTGTTAGGAGGTGAGGTCCTGGCAGAAACGGAATCCATTGTCTCCGGCGGCGCGTGGTTAGTGGACAAGGCGATGCCCAAAAAAATGTTTCATAGGGGAGGTAAGCCAACAACTATGATAGGAAGGCTCAAGAAGGCCTTAGTCATCGGCCTGGTTGCGATTTTGGCCCTCGGGCTGGTGGCCTGCGGTGGCAGTAAGACTGCCGAACAGCAGAGTCCGACAGGGGGCGGCCAAGAACAAAAAGGGGAATCCGACCAGTTTAAAGTAGCCCTTCTGCTCCCGGGTTCCATTAATGACGGCGGTTGGAGTCAGAGCGCTTACGAAGGTTTAATGGAAGTTAAGCAAAACCTGGGAGCTGAAGTAGCCTACACCGAAAACGTTAAAAAGAACGACCAGGTTCAGATCATGCGGGAGTATGCCCGGAAAGGCTACGACGTAATCCTGGGCCATGGCTTTGAATTCTCAGATGCTTTAAAACAGGTGGCCAGCGAATACCCCGATGTAATGTTTGCGGGCATCGGTACCAATGTAACAGGACCGAATCTGGCCTCCCTCCAGTTTAAATATGGTGAACTAGGATATCTGGTGGGGATTGTGGCCGCCCGCTCCACGAAGACCAATAAGATTGGGATCGTGACGGCCACTAAGGATCCTACAGGCCAAATGGAATACGACAACCTGGAGGAAGCGGCCAGGAAAGTAAACCCCAATATATCAGTAACTTACGGTTATACCGGTAGTTGGGAAGACATTAACAAAGCTAAAGAGGCCGCCTTGGCCCAAATCGCTAACGGTGTTGACGTAATAGTAGCCAACTGCGATGCCGGCAACCTAGGTGTAATCCAAGCGGCCAAAGAGAAGAACGTGATGGTTATTGGGTGGACCGGTGATTACCGCGATCAGGCGCCGGATCACGTTTTGACCAGCGCGGTGCAGAAGGTATCCCTCCTCATTGCTACGGGTGTTAAAGAATTTAAAGAAGGGCGATTCGAAGGTAAGGTATACCAGTTCGGGCTCAAAGACCAGGTCCAGTACATCGGCAAGTACGGCAATAAGGTGCCTAAGGAAGTTCAGGACGAGGTGGCTAAAGCAGCCGAAGATATACTGGCCGGGAAGATCCAGCTGAAAGGAAGTCTTTAGAAGACCCATCTCGGGAGGGGGAAATCCCCCTCCCGCGCCAATTAAGCCCGGGAGGGAATTCGTATATTATGGCGGCATTGCTGGAGCTACGGGGTATCTGTAAATCATTCCCGGGAGTAAAGGCCAACGATCACGTAGATCTGGACATCGCCCAGGGGGAAATTCATGCTTTGTTAGGGGAAAACGGGGCCGGCAAGACCACCCTCATGAACTGTGTGTACGGCCTCTATACTCCCGATGCCGGACGCATTATCTGGCAGGGGCGAGACGTCAAAATCCGCTCCATTCGTGACGCTATAAATCTGGGTATAGGAATGGTGCACCAACACTTTATGCTGGTGCATAACTTTACCGTCCTGGAAAATATCATGCTGGGCCTACCTTCCCGGCGGGAACCGTTGCTGGAAAAGAAGAGGATAGCAGCCGAAATACGTGAATTGATGGACGCGTACGGCCTTCACGTGGATTTGGACGCGCAGATATGGCAGTTACCGGTAGGAGTTCAACAGCGGGTGGAAATTCTTAAGGCGCTATACCGCAGAGCCCGCTTACTCATTTTGGACGAACCTACCGCAGTACTTACTCCGGGCGAAGTATCCGACCTTTTTCGCGTCCTGCGCCAGCTGGTAGCCGTAGGACACTCGGTAGTCCTTATAACCCATAAGTTGGACGAAGTTATGGCCGTTGCCGACCGCGTAACGGTGCTGAGAGATGGAAGGGTTGTAGCGAACCTGGAAACTAAGAAGGCCGACAAACAAATGCTGGCCCGCCTTATGGTCGGCCGAGACATATCGCTGGAAAAGACCAAGAACCCGTCCAGCCCGGGGGAAGTAATCCTGGAGGTAGAGAATCTGCAGACCCTTAACAACCGCGGACTTCCCGCCCTCCAAGGCGTTACTTTTAGCCTCCGTCGGGGTGAAATATTGGGTATTGCGGGGGTAGCCGGTAACGGCCAAACCGAATTGGCAGAGGTGCTCACCGGCCTACGGCGTGCTTCCGGCGGTAGAATACGACTGAAGGGGAAGGACGTTACCAATGCTCCGCCCAAAGCCCTATACGACCTTGGGCTGGCCCATATTCCTGAAGATCGGCAGCATACCGGACTCATCCTCGATTTCAGTATAAAGGAGAACACCCTTTTGGGGGTATATTACCGCCATCCTTTTGCCCGTGGTATCAAGATGGATCACAAAGTCATCAGCGACCATGCAAGAGAGTTGATCCGCAGGTATGGTGTCCGTACCCCGAGTCCCGAAACCAAAGTCCGCCTTCTTTCCGGGGGAAACCAGCAAAAACTTATCCTGGCGCGAGAGCTGTGCAGAGAACCCGATTTCCTTATTGCCGTCCAGCCCACTAGAGGCCTGGACATCGGGGCTACTGAATTCGTTCAGCAACAAATTCTGGCCCAGCGGGAGCGAGGTGCGGCCATCTTATATATTTCTACCGAACTGGAAGAGATTATGAAGCTCAGCGACCGCATTGCCGTGTTTTATGAGGGAAGAATCGTAGGTCTCCTGGATGCCGCCCAGGCCGACCTGGAAACTATCGGGCTACTAATGGCCGGTTCCCGGCGCCAAGCCTAACGGGAGGGAACAAAAGTGGCAGAGAAACTCTCGGCCTGGATTAAAGTTTTTTGTCGTGAAGGTTGGAGTGCCATCTTGACGCCCTTACTGGGTATACTTTTCGGCCTGGCCGTGGCCGCCGTTATCATCGCCCAGCAGGGAGTAAACCCTTTAGAAGCTTACCGGGAACTGTTCCTGGGCTCCTTTGGGAGCCTGGATAGCCTTTCTTTCACCCTCTTGCGTTTTGTTCCCCTGGCCTTTACCGGCCTAGCTGTAACCCTCGCCTACCGCGGTGGAGTTTTCAACATCGGAGCAGAAGGTCAGCTGTATGTAGCGGCCCTGACCTCCACCTGGATCGGAGTTTATCCGCTAGATATCCCCGCCGTTATCCACTTGCTCCTGGCTCTGCTGGCCGGTACGGTTGCCGGGGCCCTGTGGGCTTTCATTCCCGGATATCTTAAGGCCACTCGCGGCATTAACGAAATTCTTACTACCATCCTTATGAACTATGTGGCAATATACCTCGTCGGATTGGCGGTCAATACTTTCCTTATGGAGCCCGGGCAGACTGCACCGCAGAGCCCGCCGATAGTCCAAAGCGCCCGGCTGCCCATCATCCTCCCGGGTACTTTTCTCCATGCGGGATTTCTAATGGTTTTTGTTTTTGCCTGGTTGGTCTACTGGGTCCTGTGGCATACCACCTGGGGTTTCGAAATCCGGAGCGTGGGAGCCAACCGGGATGCGGCCCGCTACGGCGGTGTAGAAGTGAAGCGGGTCATGCTCCTTACCATGGCTGCCAGCGGCGCCCTGGCTTCTTTTGCGGGCAGTTCGGAAATCCTCGGGGTACAACACCGGTTGCTGGAGAATTTTATGGTAGGCTACGGTTACGATGCCATTGCTGTTGCTCTATTGGGAGGATTGCACCCTTTCGGTACCCTCCTGACCGCCCTCTTCTTTGGAGCCCTCCGCAATGGAGCCAACTCCATGCAAATTTCCGTAGGCGTACCGGTGGCCATAGTCTACATTATTCAGGCTCTGGCTGTTTTAAGCATCATCGGCATTGTGGCAGTCCGCCAAATATACTTCCGGCGGTGGTTTAAGGGAGGGAAAGTGATTGGCAGCCATATTAGCAATAATTAGTTCCCTGGATTTTCTGGTGGCCGGTATCCGCATGACTACGCCCCTTCTGCTGGCCGCCATCGGAGACATCTTTTCCGAACGCACGGGTGTACTTAATATTGCCCTGGAAGCCATGATGCTCATAGGTGCTTTCGGCTCCTTCATCTTTGCCTATTATTCCGGCAATGCTTACGTAGGAGTGTTAGCAGCCATCCTTCTGGGGGGCGTCATGGGCCTTGTCCACGCCTTCTTCACCGTAACCTTGCGGTGCGACCAGGTGGTCACGGCAGTAGGAGAGAACATTTTCGCCCTAGGAGTGACGAGCACCCTCTACCGGATTCTATTGGGTGCCACCCCCTTGCAGCCGGAATCCCCCGGACTGCCTCAGTTGGCCATTCCCGTCTTGGACCAAATTCCGGTCCTCGGTACGGTCCTCTTTAAGCACAACATCCTAGTCTATCTGGGGCTCCTCATGGTACCCCTTACCTACGCAGTACTTTTCCACACCACATGGGGCCTCAAAATCCGGGCCGTAGGCGAACACCCCCAGGCCGCCGACACTCTAGGGATAAATGTTTACCTGGTACGTTACGCCTGCATTATACTAAGCTGCGTATTGGCATCCCTAGGAGGAGCATCCCTGACGGTGGGAGGACTGCGGTACTTCATGGATAACATGACGGCGGGAAGGGGCTTTATCGCCTTTGCAGCGGTGATTTTCGGCCGCTACAACCCCTGGGGCGCCCTTATCGCTACCTTGCTTTTCGGCTTCACCGATGCGTTTCAGCTAAGGATGCAGGCCATGGGACTTGATCTACCGTATCATTTGTTCTTAATGTTGCCCTACGTGGTCACCCTTGTTGTTCTGGTGTTCATGATAGGCCGTTCAGTTGTACCCCGCTCCCAGGGAATACCTTATGTACGAGAAGAACGTTGAGCTGAGCGGGCTATTTACCAGGCGAATAATTTCATAGGGGGTATATGTAATGAATAAGATACGACGTTGGCACCGCTTATTTCAACGAGATGGACGGACCTTCATCGTCGCCCTGGACCACGGCACCAACGCCGGGGCCCTCCCGGGTCTGGAACGACCCGAAGAGACCATATTAAAAATGGCGGCCAGTGGCGTGGATGCCGTAATTGTCAATTACGGCGTGGCCCGAAAGTTTGCCCGGGAGCTGTCCGGCCTAGGGGTAATCCTACGCCTGGACATATCTCCCACGGCCATGGGACAGGGCCATGCCAGCCGGCTGGCCTATGGTGTGGAGGAAGCTCTGCGGTTGGGAGCCGATGCCGTTATCGTTAACGCCGGCCCCGGGGTGGGTGTAGAGGAAATAACCCTACCGCAACTGGCCGATATCGCGCGCCGGTGCGATAACTGGGGACTTCCCCTGATAGGCGAGATATCGCCGGGAGGCTTTGATAGTGACCCATCCCTGCGCACTTTAGATAACATTGCTCTGGGTGCCCGCATCGCGTGCGAGCTGGGAGCAGATGTCATCAAGACCATTTACCGGCCAGGTTTCCGGGCAGTAACCGAAACCTGCTTTGTCCCTGTTGTGGTCTTGGGGGGTGCCAAAACCAATGATGTAAAAGCATTCCTGGCCTCCATCAAAGATGCTCTCGATGAGGGGGCGGCAGGGGTGGCTATAGGGCGCAACGTGTGGGGCCATCCGCGTCCGGAAAAAATGGCAGCAGCCCTGGCCGCTTTGATCCACAAGGGGGCTACCTTGGAGGAAGCCCAGGCCATACTAGAGAGTTAAAAGGAGCTGATGGATGTTGCTTAGGGCAGTAATGATCGGTCCCCAGAAAATTCAACTGGAAGACGTTCCGCTAAGGAAGTTAGAACCAGATGAAGTGCTTGTTAAAGTTAGGGCCTGCGGCATCTGCACCTGGGAACAACGGTTTTACCAGGGTGTGGAAGGAGCTTATCCCTTCCTGGGAGGTCACGAAATTGCCGGGGAGGTAGTTGAGGTTGGTCCGCGGGTCGCCCAAAGGCTGGCACCCGGACAGAAAGTCGCCGTAGCCAGCCTCATACGTTGCGGTGAGTGCTATTTTTGCCGTCGAGGCCAGGACCACATGTGCGCTAACGCGGGAGAAAAGTCCAACCCCGGCAATTACTGGGGCCCGGCCGGTTTTGCCGAATACCTCATCGCCAAAGGTTACGAGGTCTATCCCCTCGCCCAAAATGTGGACCTGGTCCACGCCACTCTCTCCGAGCCCCTCGCCTGTGTGGTTCGTAGTATCGGCCGGGGAAACCTGCGCCCGGGAGATACAGTAGTAGTTCTGGGCGCCGGGGTAATGGGGCTCCTGCACCTCAAGCTCGCCCAAATCCGGGGGGCACGGGTTATCGTGAGTGAACCCGACCCTTCACGCAGGGAGAAGGCCCTCCAGCTGGGGGCTATTGCCGCCGTTAACCCCTTTAAAGAAGACCTTGCTTCCGTTGTGAAAGAGCTGACCTGCGGAAGGGGAGCAGAGGCGGTATTTTTCACGGCAGGTGGCGCGCCGGCCCTGAAAGAGGGCTTAAGGCTTTTGGTGAAGGGAGGTACCCTTGTAGTATATGGGTCCCTGCACCCTGCCGTTCCCCTGGAAATCGATCCCAACGATTTCCATTACAGTGAGTTTACCCTTACGGGCTCCATACGGCACGACAAGGAAAGCTTCCGCCAGGCCACGGCCCTCCTGTCGGGAGGATTGATAGAGGTGGGAGACCTGGTGAGTGCCCGTGTTCCTTTCCCCGATATGGAGACGGCCTTTAAGCTGGCCATGGCACCGGATACCTACCGGGTAGTTTTAACCTTCCCGGATTGAACAAAGGTGGCGGTTGAGTTGCCGGTACTTTTAGGGGTGGATATAGGAACTTTAGGCCTTAAGGCCGTGCTGGTAAACAGCAGCGGTCACATCCTGGCTTCAGGTTATACCTCTCATGGTATAAAGTACCCCCAGCCCGGGTGGGCGGAACAGGACCCGGAGGAAGACTGGTGGGGGGAGTTCGTCCTTCTGGTTAAGGACTTGTTAGCGCGAGCGGAGGTCAACCCTAGTGAAATTGCCGCCATAGGCATAAGCGGGTTAGTGCCTGCCCTCTGCCTTCTAGACCCGGAGGGTGTCCCCCTCCGGCCCGCCCTCCTTTATTGCGACAACCGTGCAGGAACCGAGTTGCGAGAGCTTAAAGAGAAGTATGGAATGCAGATCACCCTGGAACAGGTTTTGCCCAAACTCTTGTGGCTGAAAAAACACGAACCCGAGGTTTACGAAAGGGGGGATGTCGTTTTAAACCCCCATAGCTACATCGTTTACCGCCTGACCGGATGTAAAACTACCGATGTGGATACGGCCAACATATTTGGCGGCCTGTTCGACCCCGCTAGAATGGAGTGGCGGAAGGATTTATGCCGTGAGCTTCAATTAAACCCCCAACTGTTACCCGAACCCCTCCCGGCCACCGCCGTAGCAGGGACCGTAACGCGGACGGCGGCTTCCGTCACCGGTCTGGCCCCCGGTACTCCGGTTATTACGGGTACCGGCGACTCCTTTGCCACTCTTTTGGCGGCAGGAGTAACGGAGCCAGGAGAACTGATGCTCTACCTGGGAACTACCGGAACAGCCATCCTCGTCCACCGGCCCCTCGTTGAAGCGGCCCGCACCATTCATATAAGCGATCAGCCTTCCACTGTTGAGTTCTGCGCCAACATCCTGGCGTGCGGCCAGGCCATTAATTGGTACCGGCACTCCTTCTTCCCTGATCTTCCGGAAAGCCGGTTTTATAGCCTGGTGGAACGGGAAGCCGGGTTAGTTCCCCCCGGCGCCCAGGGCCTCTACTTCCTGCCCCATCTCATGGGCCGCCGTTTGCCCCGGCCGGCCCCCATGGTCCGGGGAACTCTTTTCGGTCTAACACCCCTCCACCGCCGCCCACATATTTTCCGCGGCCTGTTGGAGGGCATAGCTTATGAGTTTAAACAGGGATACCTGCGCGCGGCGTCGGAAGTAACACGAGTAGTGATTACCGGCGGGGGAGCCCGTAACCGCCTCTGGCGGCAAATTCTCAGTGATGTTTTGGGCCGGGAGATCGACTATCCCCGGCACCATAATACCGCTTTGGGAACGGCCTATTTGGCCGGGTATGCTATAGGTATTTTTGGTGATTTTAGCGAACTGCGCAAGGGCTGGAATCCTGTAGCCGGCCGCCACACACCTGACGCGGAGGCCAGCCGATACTATCAAAGGGCCTTTGCCTCTTATCTGAGGCTAAATGAAGCTGCCCATGAGCTCTATGAAAGCGAAAAGGAAGCATGAGGCCTGGCTTTTACGCGGTCCAAACTTTATAAAGAAACCCGCAGTATCCATCTCCTTTCCCAGGTGGCCCGTATTAAAGGGCGCCAGACTGGCGGCGCCCTTTAATCCTGCAAAATTTTGGCCGCACCGTTTTGTTCCATTATTTCCCGCACCCTGGCCGCCTCATGGCGGGGCACTTCCACGGCGACCACTATCCCTGTCCCCGCCTCATCCGCCAAAAAGTCGATATAGGCCCCCGTTTCCCACAGGCCTTCGCGCTCGGTTTTCAAAAAGGTTATCTCGCTCGGGTTTCTTCTCTCCTCCAGAGACTTGCTGAGGTTGGAAACGATCATATCCCGGCGGTCGAAGCCGGCTGCCTCAAGGCTGTCGATTAACCCGCCTACCTGGTCCTGGTTGGGTACGATACCGATGATCCTGGGCACCAAGACTACCTCCTTTATCCTTCCTGTGGGGATAGTCTATACAATTTTTTTGGAAAATAAACCCCGGCGGGATCAACCCTCCTTAGACCTGGCGTATCCCCAGTTTTGATCCCAGGCCTGCTTGGCTTTCGCTCGCAAAGGCCTCCCTCGCGGGCCAAACTAGCGCTTGGCTCAAGGCTCCGGCAGGCTTCCCGGCAAATTCGACCTCCTGTCTCAGTTGCCGGCCTCGGCCATCCATGGCCTCGGGCCTGCCTCCGCCTTTCACCTCGCTAAGTTTGGCTACCGCTCAGGTTTAGTCGCTCGCTTCCAAGCCCAAGCAGGCCTGCCCTGCAAAAAGTGGGGATAACTCAGTCCTTAGACCCCAGGAATCCCCGCTTCTTAGCTAGGCGCAATTCAGCTCCCTCTCGCTCGAGGAGCCTCGCAGATCAACAGACCAACACTTGTGCTCAGCTCTTTAGACCGGAAGGGCTTCTCTTCATTTCGAGGGAAGAGGCTCCCGTAAAAAAGGAGCAGGGGAAAACCTCCCCTGCTCCTCTTCACTTAATTGTTCTCATCCGCCAGGGCTTTTTCGACCGCCCGCAGGATGTTTTGGTAGCCGGTGCACCGGCACAGGTGCCCGGACAGTTCCCGCTTAAGCTCTTCCCTGGTATATTTTTTGCCACTCTCTACCAGAGCCGTGGCCGTAAGAATATAACCGGGAGTACAGAACCCACACTGGACGGCTCCCTCTTCGATAAAGGCCTTCTGTACCTTGGAAAGCTCCCCGTCCTTGGCTATGCCTTCAATAGTGACGATATCCTTCCCGTCGGCCCAGACGCCCAGGTATATACAAGAGTCGATGGGGGTACCGTCCACGAGCACTGTGCAAGCCCCGCATTCCCCTACCTCACAGCCCTTTTTTACTCCGGTATAGCCTAAACGGTTGCGCAAAACCTCCAGCAGCGATTCCCGCACGTCGATTTCTAAAGTCTGTTGTTTCCCGTTAACCGTGAAGGAAATTTTTCTAAGCAACTTCCCCACCCCCCGCCTTAAGAACCGCCGCCTTCAAGGCCCGCTGGGTAAGCTCCTCCACCAGGTGCTCCCTGTATTCCTTAGAGGCCCTCCAGGAGGTCCGGGCCCTGGTAGCCTTTACGGCTAACTTCCCGATCTCCGCTATGGTTTCCCGGGAGACGTCCTTACCCCTCGCAAAGGCTTCGGCTTCCGGGCACCTGATGGGCGTGGGTGCGGCCACCCCCAGCCCGATCCTCACGTCCTCAAAAAGGCGGCCTTCCTTTAGTTTGCAGAGGACAGCCACGCCCAGGGTGGCAATGTCCATGGCCTTGCGCATGGAGAACTTAATATAGTGCCCGGCATACCCCTGGTAATTCTCAGGGAAAATGAGAATACCCGTAAGAAGTTCCGCCGGCTTCAAATCCACCTTCCCCGGGCCCAGGTAAAAATCCTGGATGGGAACCACCCGCTCGCCCTGAGGACCCTCAAGCCTTAAACGCGCGTCCAGGGCAAACAAGGTGGAGGCACTGTCGGCCGAGGTTGCCCCGTTGCAGATATTGCCGCCTATGGTGGCCACGTTTCGGATCTGGGGTCCGCCCATGGATAAGGCCGCCTCCACCAGGACGGGGATGTTCTCTTTAATTACGGGGCTGTTGGCCACCTGGGTGAAGGTGGTCAGGGGGCCGATGGTAATGGTTCCGTCCTCGAGTTTCTCAATCCCCTCCAGGGACTTTATTTTGCGAATACTGAGCAACTCTGCCTTCTCTATCTGACCGTGGTGCATCTTTATCAATACATCCGTTCCACCGGCAATAACCACTAGGTTAGGATTGGCCGCCAGCAGCTCTACGGCTTCCTTTACTGTCTCCGCCTCGAAATACCCCTGGATGTTATACATAAATCCTCACCGCCTTCCTATATTAACCCGGCTTCCTTGAACTTTTCAAAGACCCGCTGGGGATTCATGGGTATCCGGTTAAAGGCCACCCCCGTAGCATCCAAAACCGCATTACGAATGGCGGGCGCAACCGGAATCACCGGCGGCTCTCCTAAAGACTTGTTGCCGAAAGGTCCGGTGGGTTCAAAGGTTTCGACAAAGGCCACCCCTATTTCCGGGATATCCATGATGGTGGGCAGCTTATAATCCAGCAGGTTGTTGTTAAGGGGTTTCCCCGTCTTCTCGTCGAACAACATCTGTTCCATAAGGGCATAGCCGATGCCCATGCTGACACCGCCGTGCACCTGCCCCTCGGCCAGTTGGGGATTAATGATCTTGCCCGAGTCGTGGACGTTGTATATCTCGACTACCTCGATCTGCCCCGTACGGACGTCTACTTCCACCTCCGCAAAGGTCACCCCAAAGGTAAAGGCGTTTACCCGCGCATTATTGGAAGTATCGCTCGTTATGGGGTGGGCGGAGGAAAGGTCGTAGTAAGTCCGCAAAGCTACCTCCGCAAGGGGCATGACCGCTTCTCCCGAATGCTTGTAGACTATATTACAATCTTTAATATCCAGGGCCTGGGCAGGGATACCCGTCATCTTAAAAACAAAGTCCAGGATTTTTCCCTTGACTTCTAAGGCAGCCTTTTTCACAGCCATGCCCGTAATGTAACTCTGGCGGGAGGCATAGGCGCCGGTGTCAAAGGGGCTGACGTCGGTATCCTGGGTGGAAATAACATGGACCATGTCTACGGGAATGCCCAGTATTTCGGCCGTCATCTGGGCGAAAACTGTGTCGCTTCCCTGCCCTATTTCAGTAGCACCGAGCTGCAACTGGACGGAACCGTCCTGATTCAAGACGATCCTGGCTCCCGCAATTTCCTGACCTGCGGGATAAGTGCCGGAGGCATAGCTGAAGCAGGCCATGCCTACCCCCCGGCGCTTGGTGCCCGTTTGATTCTGATACCGCGCTTTTTTCTCGTCCCACTTGATCAATTCCTTGCCCTTATCAATACATTCGCGAATACCGCAGCTCCTGACCACATTCCCGTTCAGAGGATCCACGTATCCCACCTGAACCAGGTTTTTGCGGCGTAGTTCTATTGGGTCCATATTTAATTTTCTCGCTATATTCTCCAAGTGGCACTCCACCGCATAGGTTATCTGGGGGGACCCGTAGCCCCGCATGGCACCAGCCACAGGCAGGTTGGTATATACCGTGTAGGCGTCATATTTTAAGGCCTTCATGGGATAAAGAATTCTGAACTTGGAGCCTCCGGCCATAAGGATAGAATGGCCGTGGGAGGCATACGCCCCGGTGTTGGAGATGGCGGTTATGTGCATACCCACCAACTTGCCGTCCTTGGCAACACCGGTCTTAATCTTATACTTAATGGCATGGCGGGTACGGGTATCGATCATGCATTCTTCCCGGGAAAGCTCGAGCTTTACCGGTCTTCCCCCTACGGCCAGGGTCATGGCTGCGGCCAGGGGTTCTAGACACACGTCCTGCTTGCTGCCAAACCCACCCCCGACGGCGGGCTTTATAACGCGCACCCTTCCCCAGGGAATGCCCAATGCTTGTCCTACAATCCTCCTGACAATATGGGGAATCTGCGTAGAGGTGATTATCACAATGCGGCCGTCGCTATCCACGTAAGCTATGGATATATGGTTTTCTAACTGGCAGTGTTGTACGATGCTCGTTTCAAATTCTTCTTCAAAAATGTAGTCGGATTCTTTAAAAGCCTCTTCGATATTGCCGATTTCATAGCCGGCGGAACTCACGATATTTCTGGGGCAATCCTCGTGGATCAGAGGGGCGCCTTCCCTCATGGCCGCCTCCGGGGTGAGCAGGGGTTCCAATACTTCGTACTCTACTTCGATCAATTTTAGGGCTTCCTGCGCCACCAATTCATCGGTGGCCACCACGGCGGCAACGGCATCCCCTACGAAGCGGGCTTTGTTGGTCAAAATGGTGCGGTCCTCTTTATCCCTGTGGGCTGGGTCCAGCGCATATGGGTGGCCGGCGGTAGCAAACTTGTTCGCCGGGACATCCCGGTAAGTT
This sequence comes from Thermanaeromonas sp. C210, assembly GCF_013167955.1. Classification (NCBI taxonomy): domain Bacteria; kingdom Bacillati; phylum Bacillota; class Clostridia; order Neomoorellales; family Neomoorellaceae; genus Thermanaeromonas; species Thermanaeromonas sp. C210. Next base: position 444,094 of record NZ_BLWF01000001.1, on the reverse strand, counting down.
AAAACCGCTTCTACGCCTGGTAGGGCCTTGGCTTTGCTCACATCAATATTCTTAACAATAGCGTGAGCGTGCGGGCTTCTCAGGATTTTCCCGACCAGCATATCCCTTTCCAGAAAGTCACCGGTGTACTTGGCTTTCCCGGTAACCTTCGCCACGGCATCGACCCTCTTAACACTTTCGCCCACAATTGAGTAACCCATGTTATACCCCCCCGCTTCTAATTTCGCACAGAACACCTTTGCTGTCAACCCCGAGTGTAATTGTACCGGTAATATACAACAACATTAAACTAACCTCTTATAAACCCACCCTCTTACACCTGCAGGAGCGCACAGGCTTGCCCGAAAACTAAAATTACTTTCAGCAAGAGCAAAGCCCCAAATCCCACCCCCAAAGGAAGGCCGAAGGCCAGCAGAGTCCATTTCAGGCTCCTGGTTTCCTTGTAGACGGAAAGGAGTGTCGTACCGCAGGGGTAATGGAAGAGGCTAAAAAGCATAACCCCCAGGGCCGTAGCCCAGGTCCACCCTTGGGAACGGAGGACGCCCCCCAGGGCTTCCAGAGTATCCAGTTCTACGAGGGATCCCAGATTAAGATAGGCCATGAGCAGAAGGGGCAACACCAGCTCGTTGGCCGGCAAGGCCAGGATAAAAGCCAGCAAGATGTACCCGTCCAGCCCGATAAAGCCAGCCAAAGGTTGCAGGCAGCGGGCTGCTAGACTTAACAGGCTCTCGTGATATATCTCGGTATTGGCCAGCACCCAGGTGACGGCCCCTGCCGGGGCGGCCACGGTTACCGCCCGAACCAGAACAAAAACGGTACGGTCCAGAAAGGAGCGTACCAGCAGGCTTCCTATCCTGGGCCAGCGGTAGGGGGGGAGCTCCAGGGCAAAGGCGGAAGGTACCCCTTTTAAAAGGGTCCGCGAAAGAAGCCTAGAAACCAGGAAGGTCATTCCTATGCCGGACAACACTACCCCCGTTACCACCCCTGCAGCAAGCAGGCTATTGCGCCCCTCCGCGCCGCCCATGAAGATGCCGGCCAGGGCTATTAACAGGGGAAACCGCCCGTTGCACGGGACGAAGACGTTCGTGAGCATTTCGAAGCCGCAACCGTTAAAACCTTCTAAATCCTCATGTATTCGTCGGGAGGCAACAACCCCATTAAGAACTCCAAGTCATGTTTATACGGTCAATCACTCAATATGGTGGCCACTCTGCTTAAGGACACGGATTGCTAAATCAAGTTGTTCCTCTTTTACTAGTAAATAATCCGTATCGTATGTAGATATCGCAAAGATACTTATTCGCTCCTCAGCCAAGGGGGTAACCAATGAAGCCAAAACTCCCGTCAAAGAAAAATCTAAGGGGCCTTCTACTTTAAAGCATCGCCACCCCTTTTCGCAAAGGATATTTGGGGGCACATCCTTCTGGGGGCAGACAATGGAAAGCTCAGAAGGCGTTCGAGTGCAAGAGAAAAAACTGCTCCTCTGTACCCATTCCGGTAGGGGAGCATCCTTGTCTAGCCTGCAAATAGCAAGTGTGTCGCTCATTATGGCCAGCTTTTGCGGTTGCATTCTCCATCACCTGTCCACGTTTTCTTATTGGAGGAGCCTCCCATATGCTTGAGATGTAATTCGTCGTACGACAACAATACTCCTTCTGGCGATTTTACTTCCTAGGTGATTGCATATTCCCAAGAAAATGTTCAATATGGCTTAAATCGTTTAGCGATAAGCATTCCATCTTTTTTGTTTTAGGGTTGAGGTGCCCTGGCCTCCAGCACCATTTCGCCGCTTAAGAGGATGACCTTCCGTATCAAAAGCCTTATAAGCTTTTCCCTGTCCTCCCAGGGTAGGTCGTCCAACCTTTCCACGACTTCCCGGGCCACCTCAGGCAAGGTGCCCGCGCCATAAGGCACTTCTAAGGTGGAATTAACCGTTTCTTCCAGTTCCCTCAGCCTGGCTTCCAAAACCTTCTTTTCTACTTCCAACTCCTTCACTTCCCGCTCGAATAATTCCAGGCTTATAAGGCCGCGCTTATATACCTCCAAAACCCGCTCCCTTTCCCGTTCGGCCTGTTCCAGGCGCTTTTTCACCCTTCCGGCTTCCTCGGAAATCCGTTCGGCTGCGGAGATATCCAGGACGTCGCGCACCAGGCCTTCGGGGTCATAAAGCCATTCCCTCACTTTGCCCCAAACCGCCTCTTCCACCTTGTCGGCCCGGTGCCTGTTGCCCGGGCAGGACACCGGCCTTTGCCTATCTGCCCGGACGGACGCCCATGCCCGGGTGCAAATGTAATATCTAAAGGTGTTCCCCTCCCGGCTCCTGCCGTAGCCGCCGCACATGCTCCCGCCGCAAAGACCGCAGTAGACGAGGCCGCTTAAAGGGTAGTAATGGATTTTCTCCCCCTGGCGGCCGCGCTTCCGGGAAGCGATGGCCTGCTGGAGGATTTCCCATTCTGCGGGATCGATTAACGGTGGTACGGGTACGGCTATCCAATCTTCCCGGGGGCGGATTCTAGGGCTTACGCTGCTTCCCCGCTGCCTTGCGGCCTTGTGCCCTTCGGTGTCGTACCGGTGGACGTACAAGGTGCCCTTGTAGGCCGGGTTTTTCAGTATCCTTCTTACCGTCTGCCGGTACCATCTCGACCCTCTGGGCCCGGGTATCCCCTCGGCGTTCAGGGCTGCGGCTATCTCGCTGCAGGATTTCCCCGACAGGGCCATATCGGCCATACGGCGATACACGGCCGCCTTAGCCTCGTCGACCTCGTATTTTCCCTCAACGTACCGGTACCCGTAGGTCCTGGGGTCGAAAGGTAGATAACCCTGTTTAGCTTTGGCCAGGCGGCCGAACTGGCTGCGCAGTTTGAACTTCTCCTTTTCGTATTCGGCGATGGCGCCGCGTAAAGAGTAAAAAAGCCTCCCCTCCGGGTTGGCCTGCCAGTCCAGCGTTACAAACTCCAACCGACAGCCGGCCTTTTCTATGGCCTCCACCAGGAGGAGCTGATGGGCCAGGCGCCTGGACAGCCGGTCGGGATCATAAACAATAAAGAAGGCCGCGCTCTTTGCTGCGGCCAGGGCGGCCTGGAGGCCTGGGCGCTCCAGAATTTCTCCTGTGTAGCCTTCATCCCGGTATACTTCCATCTGGTCGGCCCCCAGCTCGCGTGCCTTCTTTCGGCAGGCCTCCTCTTGGGCTTCAAGGCTGTATCCGTGCCGGGCCTGATCGTCGGTGGAAACGCGCAGGTATATTACGGCCAGCACCCGGCTTCCACCTTTCCCTTCCCGCCTGCGGCGCAAAGTCTCTGGAAGGCGTGACGCCTGGCCTCTTTCAGGGCCCTTTCACCCTCTTCCCTTGAGCCCGTATATATTACCTTAATTATATAGCCTCCCGCCGGATCCTTGCTGCCCACTCTTCCTGCCGCCGCCATCTCACTTCCCCCCGGTACATTGTACGAAGACCTCGGATTGTCCTACCACCGGAAAAGGAGTCCAATCTGGGGCCTTGGCGGTTCCCATGCAGGAACTCTAGGGGGTTGGTGCGGAATTCATTGTCTGGAAATCCGCAGCTAAGACGACGGCTCGACGTCCTGTTTTGCTCTTTTGGGGAGCAAACTCGGCGTGGCCGTAAGAATATAAACGGGAGTACAGAAGCCGCACTGGACGGCTTCCTCTTGGATATCGGCGGCCGATATAAGGGGAGTTTCAGAAGGTAGGTTCAGTGGCGAGACTTTCCTCTATGAAGGTGCAGTCATAGAAAACTGGCCCTCGTGGGCGAGGAACTCCCTCATCTACAGCGAATCAAGGCTTAATCGAGGAATGCCAGACCTAGGAAAGGGTTTAAGCCTTAGACCTACCCGGCTGAGGGACAGCCTTTGAGTTATTGGCCACACCCACAATAAAAAGGCCACATCTCTTCTCAGATTTAAAGAAGCCGGTATTACCAAAAGAAGAGCTGTGACCTATTTAAGAAAGTTAAGTGAGTCTACTTGCCCTCATAAGTTGGCCCTGCGCTCACGCCGGGCCTCAAAGATACGCGCGCAATCCTCACTGCAAAAGTAATACTCTTGTCCGCCGTAAATCCTGTAAACAGCCTCTTCCTTGTTTACCATCATTCCACAGACAGGGTCCCGGACCTGGCCGGTAAACATTCTGCCTTTTTGTTCCCTCATTGGGTGGTCTGCTTGGGGGTGACCACCACCGTCTTCGCCATGCTCCATACGTTTTCCGGGGTTATGCTGGCTGTGCCGGTGACCTCCGCAACACCCACCCCCATAACGCATCATGAAAAAAATTAAGCCACCTAAGATGAGATAAGGTAAATATGCTGTCAGGAATTCCAAGGCTCTCTTCTCCTTCGGGAAGGAAACTAGTGCGGCCTCCTTTTACAGCCTTCAGGGGTTTGGGAGCTAAGATAGTTCTTAATGAAGCAAGACCCTGAACTGTATAAAGATCAGGGCCCTGCTTGTCCTGGTTTTTGTACCCAGTATTTAATACATCATACCGTAGGCGCCCATCATATGCCCTCCGTACCTAAAACCGGAAGGGGCAGGTCGTCCCCCGTTATTTCCGAAGAAACCGGCGCCACAGTGACCGGCACCCATAATACCAAAGCCGTAGTCCCTATGATACTGTTGCATGTAATCCAGGTGTTCTTTCATTATGCGGCCCTGTTCCGGGGTAATCTCCCCGCCCTCTACATACTTATCGATAATTTGCTTCTTTAGCTCGAACATCTGTTGGAAGAGCTGATTGACTTCTTCCCTTTGCTGGTCGTTCAGGGCCGCAAAGGCAGCAGGGACCGCCAGCGCTACCAAGAGCAAAGTGGCCATAACAACGACCAATTTCTTTTTCATAAATCACAACCTCCTTTGTTTATTCCGGTAACACTTGATTGTGAAGAAAGTTTGCCGCACGTATTAACCAATTGTGTGTTCTTAGCTAAGGAGGTTCCCTTTTTTCCCAAATACCCGTCCAGGCACCCCTCCTAGACCCTTAATAGTGGCCGGTTGCCGGAAAAACCGCACCGGCGCCGGCTCCGCCCGGATGGGTGACCGCGAGCTCTCTAACCCCCGGGAGGCTCTTCACCACCCTTTATACCTCGCCTTCGCAGGATTCACAGCTCATGCCCACATTTAATTCGGTAAATTAGCCCGGCATAAACTTATGTTATCACAAGCAATCTTCCTTATCGGGCATACCCCATGGGGGTATCCTGTAACTAGTATAGGCCTTCCCCGAAAAACCGTCAAGACTTTTCTCTCATAATATGTAATCCGTTCGTGATATTGCCGGCGTTAAATCCACCGGTGAAAATGCCGGCATGATAAACCACAACCCCGATAAATTAACCTCAGCGGTAAAGAAGCTACTCACCATCATCCGGGCCCCGGGGACGGGGATTACCCGGTCTCCACCGGCAGGACTATCAGGTCGAGGGCATGAAAGAAGACCTTAAAACGCGCTCCTGCCCTTCTTCGCCCGGTACTGGGGGCACGCCTGTTTCACCTGCGCCTCGGTGGAGAAACTGGAAGCCATCCGGCGGTGGCCGGCCGAAAGAAGCTGGCCGGGCGGTAATAGTAACAGCGAGGAAGAGAAAGGGGAGTGCTCCTCAAGCAAGGGAAGGAAATCGAAGGCAAGGCTTAAAGGTTTGGTTGAACCCGGCAGCCTACCTCACCAAGCTCACCAGGTTCGCCACCACTTCCCTTAAGATTAATGGAGGCCTCACCAGGGCCGTTCTGTGAACCCCGGCCCCCGAAACCTCCATGCCCAGCTTTCTAGCCTCTCGCATGGCGCGCAACAGGTGGAAATCGTGGCTCACGATGAGGGCCCGTTTCCATCCATGCCTCTGCATGATAGAAAGAGCACCTTCCAGGTTTTCTCGCGTATTACAGGAAGTGGTTTCTTCATAAATATAATTTGCCGGTAGGCCCCGGGCTATAAGGGTCTCCCTTGCCGCCCTTCCCTCCGGTGTGGGATTGAGATTCCCTACCCCGCCGGTGGTGATAACGGCCGGAGCATAACCTTCCCGGTATAGCCTCTCCGCCAAGGCCAGGCGTTCCAACAGGGCAGGGCTGGGGCCCTCGGGCCATACAGCCGCACCCAGTACAATTATTACCTCTGCTTCTTGAGGTTTAACCCGGCGGCCGAACCATTCAATGTAGGCGTAGAGAATACCCGTTGTCAGAACTGCTCCGGCCACCAGTAAGGTTAATAGGCGCAGGACGAGTTTTTTCATTATATTGGGCGTAGCCATGCTTGCACCTTGATCCCTGAGTCGACCTGGCCTGCGGGCGGTGTCTTAGCTTGCGTCCCGGAAGGCTAGGTCAGACCTTCTTTGGACATAAATCTTGAAACCATGATCTGTCCTTGAATTTCGTACCGAAAGTCGCCCCTTTCAAATATCTCGTCTATTGAAAAAGTAAACAGCAGCGGCCAAGGACAGGAATATATACATCAGAGTATATATTATCATCCAGTCGCTGGGAGTGGATGGGCTACCGAAGGGCCCTAAGAAGTCTTGGGGGTCCACAAAACCCATCTGGGAGCTGAAGGGAACCTTCTCTCCTATTTCAGCCACCAGGCGCCGATACAGGGAGTCCACCGGTAGGAGCAGGCTGGTTATCACCCCGGCGTACACGGTAGGAGTAGAATTCAACAATGCTCCGATTTGCTCTATCATACCTCCTACCACGGCTAGAGCATAGAGGGAGAAGGCCAGGATGCCATTGCCCATGGTGGGAAGCCTCGTCGTTCCCCACATGGTAATGGCCAGGAGCACCACGGGCTCAAGGACGAACAGGCCCAGGGCGGGCAAAAGGCCGGGTATCATCATGCCCACCTGCCAGTATAGCAGACCGGCCAGGGCTAAGAAAAAGAAGGCTGCATAGGTGACTAACACCGCTGCCTGACCGGCAAATTTGCCCAACAGGAGGGAGCTGCGGGATAGGGGCCTCGTAGCCAGGGTAGGAATGGTGCCGTTTTCAATTTCGCCAGAAATACTGCCGACAGCGGACATGATGGACAGACCCGCCACCAGGAAACCCGCGAAGTAAACGCCGAGCACAAAGACGAGTATCCCTTGCATATACTCTAGGGAGTTTGCCTGCCAGTTCAGGTTCTCGCCTATGAAGTGGAGGCCGGTGCCGTACAAGACCAGAAAGCCCAGGGTTAACACGCCGACTACTATAACAACTTTCTTGCGCCAGGCCTCGCGAAAGGTGAAAAGGGCCATTAACCACATTCCAGCTTTTCCCCTTCCCCCACTAGCTTGACAAAGACTTCCTCCAGGGAGTTTTGCCGGGGCGTTATCTCATATATGCGCAGGCCCTCCGCCACCAGGTACGCTACCAGATGGGGTATTTCCTCCTTACTGTTTAGGGCCACAGTAAGATGGCCGCCTTCTGCCCTTAAGGAGGGGTAGCGGCGACGTAAGTTTTCCTCCAGTTCCGGTTTTAAGCCGCCGACCCTGGCCTTAACCTCCGTGGGCCCCATGATAAGCTCCTTAAGGCTTCCCTGCGCCAGCACCCTCCCCTGGTGGATAATAGCTACCCGGTCGCACACCTGTTCGACTTCGCTTAGGAGATGGCTGTTTAGAAAGATGGTCTTACCCTCCTGTTTTAGGGCCCCAAGGAGTTCCCGTACCTGGCGCCGGCCCAGGGGGTCCAGGGCCGAGGTGGGCTCATCTAGGAAGATTACCCGGGGGTTACCTACCAGGGCAGCCGCCAGACCCAAACGCTGCTGCATGCCCTTGCTGTAATGGGCTACCATTTTTCCCCCGTCTTTGTCTAACCCCACGAGTTCCAAAACCTGCCGGGCCCGGCGCCGGGCTTCCTTCTCTTTAAGTCCCGCAAGGCGACCGTGGAAGACCAAAAGCTCCTCGCCCTTAAGCCACTCATGAAGGCGGAAGTTTTCCGGTAGAAAACCAATCTCCCGGCGTCCCCGGCTATCCCAAGGCCTGCGTCCGGCCACCAGGGCTTCTCCCTGCGTAGGGTAAACCAGGCCCACTAACATTTTGACCAGGGTGCTCTTACCTGCGCCGTTGGGCCCCAAAAGGCCGAAAATCTGCCCCTCCTCTACGGAGAGGCAGATCTCCCGGCAGGCTATTTGTCTACCGTAGATTTTCGTCAGATTCCTGGTTTCGACGATAGCCATTATTTGACCTCCGCAGCAGCTTTCAAGGCTTCTTCCAAGGGAAGTCCCTCTATAGCCCACCAACTGTTATCCTGGCGCCACACCAGGACGCCGCGGGATTTATCGTCGCGGCTAACGTAAACACCCTGGTTACCGTTAACTGTAACTTCCCGGGCCGCCAAGTCCTGGGTGTCCGGTATAGGCAGAGTATGCTGCCAATCGTCGATGGCTCCGAGCTGGCGGCGCAAATTGTCTGGCAGTAAAGGCAAGCCAAGCAAGGCCTGTCGCAGGGCCGGAACGTCTACTCCGGCCGGAGCCTCGATGGTCAAGTCCCCGGCGATGAGAAGTTCTACGGGGCCTTTATACCGGACCTCTACAGCCGGCGGCACCTTTAAGGCAAAGGACTGGCCTTTAAGGCTTTCCGGCAAGAGCACGTTTCCGTGTCCTTTTAAGTAAGCGTTTATTTTTTCTACATCAGGTGTAATCTTGATGACCATACCCCGGTCTACCAGGATCTCTTCCCTTTCCATACCGGCCAGAACCTCTGGGATCCGGGGCTCAAGGCCGGTTAACTCTGCTACACGGGAGGGATCTGTTACTTGTAGTCGCTGTCCCGGCTGAGTAACCTCTAACCGGCCAAAATTCTGAATATCTACTTCTCCGGCCTGACCGTTCAGAAGTCTTTCGAGCTCGGCCACATCCTGGGGAGTAAATTTTACCACCTGTACCTTTTCCATACGAAAGATGCTTAAGAACTGGGAAGCCAGGGTGCGTCCCGGAGTCCAGCCGAGGAGAAATATCAAGGCCAGGGCCGCCACAGCCAGACCGGACGCCCATTTGTGCTTAAACACCATATCCCTTACCCTCCTTACCTTATTGTTATTGTTTGTTGCCCCCAAGGCCTTCACTAACCCATTAGACGAAGAGCTATTCCCGGAAGGCGGTAAAACCTTCTGGGGCACCCGTCGCGGACAGACTACAGACTCCGTTGCCCGCCGGTATACCTCTAGAGCGGAACTTGCTTCCCTCTTCACCTCCTCCAGCACGGCCGCCCGCTCCCGGCAAGCGGCGCATCGTCTCAAATGCCCTGCGACCTTTATAGCCTGAGCTGCATCCAGCTCACCATCTAGAAAGGCCTGGAGGAGCCCTTCATCGGGACACATGGCCCTCCCTCCCCTCATTACGGTTGTACAGGGTGACAAAGTGCCGCCGTGCCCGGGCTAATATAGTGCCCACCGAGTTTTTGTCTACCTGGATGATAGAGGCGATCTCAGCGTAGCTGTAACCCTCCTGCCTTAAAAGAAGGCAGAGGCGTTCCCGGGGTGAAAGCTGGGCCAGACAATTCCGCACCCTCCGGGCTTCTTCCTCCCGCAACAGGGCTTCCTCCAGGGCAATTACCCCGCGCGCCTCCTTAAAGACCTCTCCCTCTTCACGACGGCGGCGCCGCTCTTCGCTCCGGAGATAGTTATAGGCCAGGTTAGCGGCTACCCGCCTCAGCCACCCTCGGAGATTGCTTTTATCCCCCGGGGGCTGGCAATAAAGCTTAAGGAAGACTTCCTGGGCGAGGTCCTCGGCGGCCGTTCGCTCTCCCAGAAGGTAATACAGCCACCTATACACCCCGGAATAATAAGTCTGAAACAGCCCTTCAAATTCAAAAAGCTCGATGGCCCTTTCCCCCCGCAACCTTATTCCATAAATATAACACCGCTACTCAGGAGTTTGTGACATCCGTTGCTGGAAAACGGCCACTTCTTCACTAGAAGTGCCTTTTCCCAGCTGCAGGCGCAAGAAGGAACACCACTATGATAATAACGAATGATATAAAATCCTAGCTTGTTACCTTCAAAACTCAATTATTCCATACTAAAATTAAGTATGGGACAGGGCAGGCTAGGGAAGGGTTAAAGTTGTAAAGGAGGCGAGTCATGCATAAAGCGTCAAGGGATCTCTTGGAGCAAGCCAAGGCCATAGCTCATACCCTGGTTTCCATTCCCCCCCACTATGTCACCGTATTGGAAGACCTGGTTGACCGCGCGACACATAAGGAGGCCCATCTATGGTGGCGGGATACGAAGGATCCCGACCAAGGCATGGTTGTTGTCATCCTGGCCATGCCTAAAGGACGCCTCCTGGAATTGGAAAGATTTGAAGGTGAAGAGCCGCCGGTCTTTAAGGGCGGCCAACCCCGAGAGGCCGTTTCCCTCGACCAACGAAGACAGGTCGCCGAAGCCTTTTTGATGACCCACGTGCCGGGTTTCCAAACGGATTTCCCGCAACTTCACGTCGAGGACTTCAAGGGCTTTACCCGTTTTGCGTGGTCGCAGACGGTGGCCGGACGGCCGCTGCCGGACACCGGCCTACACATCGACGTTGACACCCGCGGTCGCATCAAGGCCTTCCGCTTCAAAGGAAAACGCGTTCGGCTGCCGTCGCCGCCTGCACAACTCCGTTCACGCGAGGAGGTCCTACAGGAGGCTAAGCGCGCCCTTAACGCCACCTTGATGCTCGCCCACCTCGATCCAAAGCTTTATCTTCTTCCGCAAGATGGCCTCGGCGAAACCCGGCTAGTCTACTGGATCGAAGGCCTTGGGTCGCTCCCCGCGGATGTGGACGTCCCCGGCCCAGCTTACAACGTGCATGTTTCCTCGGACAAAAAGCCAAGGCTTCTTCCCTTGGAGGCCTCGTCCGATCCTGTCGTCCTCGGCCAAGAACCTCTCGAGGCGTTCCTTGAGCACGTTAGCGGGGACCTTAGCCGCTATCCGCGGCGCGACATGGATTGGGAGGGTGAGCGGCAGGTGGTGTGGCTTGAAGAAACATACGCCAATTTTATCTCTCCTGACCTGTGGCCTACAGCCGACGTCTTGTTGCGACCCGGGTTTCCGCCTGAATCCCACTCATCTCCCCAAGCCAAAACCTTTGCTCAATTTTTTGAGGCCCTTTTTAATTTTCGCGTCGCCAAGATGACCATCTGCCAAGCTTCGGGGCGCCTCTTGGGCTTCGTTCGCTTTTGCCATGATAACGAAACCCAGCGTGTCATCTCCGGGCCGAAGTGCTTGCCCCCTGCCGTGCTTAAAGCTAAGGCCATCGCTTTCATCCAGCGCGTCTTCCCCGAGGCCCACCGTTATTTGTTCTTGGTCGATGACGAAATCCTCGATTCTCCTCCGATACAAGAAGAAGGCCTCGCAGAAGCTTCAGACGAGAGCCCAAATCAAATATTTCGGTTTGAAGCTTTTATCGATGGCATTCCCCTTTATCTATTCTCTTGTTTCGTCACCTTGCGTCGCACCGATGGTCGTATCGTCGCCTACATGAGTACAGAGACGCACCCCTCCATCTTTCTGGCAACTCCCAGAACGCCCCGAATCACCCGTGAAGCGGCCATCGCCCGTGTCGCGCAAGAGCTCGATATCCGCCTCGAATGGGAGCAAATCCCAGAAGGGGAGGATAACGACATCGCCTTGTTCTACCGTCCTTACTTTCCCCAAGGGACCGTACGTTTCATCGACGCCCTTAGCGGCGAGCCCATCAGGGAACGGCACCCTTAATACATTTAAGGCCCGAGCTTTAGGACATACTCGATGTCCGCTAAGATAAAGGTAAATTCAACGAGCAGGCAGGAGAACTGTAACGGTGGTGCCTTGCCCCGGCTGACTGGCAATCTCGAGGCGCCCTCCGTGAAGACCTATGATCTCCTCACAGAGGGCCAATCCTAGGCCGCTCCCGCTGGAGGGGGCCTGGCGGCCGCGATAGAAACGCTGGGTAACCAGGGGTAGTTCTTGAGGATCTATGCCCACGCCGGTGTCGCAAACCTTTAGAGCCAGGTTCTGGCCCAGCCGTTCCAGGGCCACGATGATTCTTCCCCCTGCCGGAGTGAATTTCAGGGCGTTGTCCACCAGATTCACCAGGACTTGTTTCAAACGGTCGGCGTCGGCTTCCACCGGAGGAAAGGGATCTTTTATGGTGATCTGCAGATCTATTCCCTGCCGCACCGCCCGCGGGCGCATCTGTTCGGCAGTGTCCTGCACCAGCCCGGCTAGGTCCACGGGCGACAAGCGCAAGGTAAGCTGCCCCGCGGCCAGGCGGCTAAAATCAAGCAACTCCTCCACCAGGCCTGTCAGACGGTCGGTTTCGCGGTTGATGATTTCCAGCCCGCGCCGTAGTTCCTGTTCTTCTACCGGCAGTCCTTCCAGCAGGGTGATTACAAAGCCCTTAATGGAAGTTAAAGGAGTACGCAGTTCGTGGGAGATGGAGCTAATGAATTCGCTTTTTAGCCTGTCCAGCCGCCGCAGTTCTCGAGTCATGTGATTTAGGGTATCGGCCAGGCGACCGATCTCGTCGTTAAAGCGACGAGCGACGGTAACGTTCAAGTTGCCACGGGCAATGCGCTCAGCCGCTGAAGTGATTTCGCTAAGCGGCCGCACCACGGTCCCTGCCAGGAAAGAACCGACGGCAGCCGCAAAGGTAAGGGCGGCAGCAGTCACCAGCAGCCAGATCAGAGTGACGTTCCTGATCACCCTCCTTACCACCATGAGGCTGGAGCTGATGCGGAGGGCGCCGCTCACCACTCCCCCCTGGCGTAAGGGCCGGGCCACGGCCAGGATGGCTTCACCGGTAGCCGGATTGGCCCCCCGGTAGGTCCCCGGCTCGCCCCGAAGGGCGGCCTGCACTTCGGGGGCCTGGCCTACCTCTTCCTGCAGCAGGGAATCGTGAGAGTCGGCCAACAACCGGCCCTCCAAATCCACTATCTGTACGCGAGCCTGGGTTCCCTGGGTAAAGCTGGAAACTAGTTGCGAAGCTGCCAGGGAGAGATCCGCCACCCGGTCCGGCCGGCTCCAGTAGTCCTGAAAAAAATTAGCGTTCCATTCCGCCTGTCTGGTCAATATGGATTCGATGCCGGAAATATAGTAGGCGTTAAGGCCTGCAATTAGCATACCGCCGCCCAGGAGAAAGAGAAGCCCGGTGATAAGGAAGTAAGCGGCGACAATGCGGCCGCGGATGCCGGAAAACACTTTACTGGCCTCCCCATATTAGCTTCCAGTGCGGTTGTCCTTATCTTCCCGGCCGGGGTTTAAGCAGTAACCTACTCCCCAGGCCGTTTGCAGGTAGACGGGCCGGGCGGGGTTATCCTCCAATTTCTCCCTCAGGCGGCGGATGTGCACGTCTACCGTCTTGGGATCGCCGCAGTAATCCGGGCCCCAGACGGCATCCAGGATTTCATCCCGGCTAAATACCTGGCCGGGCCTGTGGGCCAGGAAGGCCAAAAGATCAAACTCGCGGGGCGTTAACTCCAGTATCCTATCTCCCTTGCTCACCCGGCGGCGGCACAAGTCGATGTGAAGGCTGCCGAATTGCTTTACCCTGCCTTGGGCGGTACTACCTGGCCTGGTGCGGCGCAGGACGGCCTGTACCCGGGCTACTAATTCCCGCGGGTCAAAGGGCTTGGTAATGTAATCATCGGCCCCCAGTTCCAACCCCCGGACCTTGTCCAGGGGCTGGCCCCGAGCCGTAAGCATGATGACGGCCACCTCAGGATAAAACCGGCGCAAGTACCGGCATACTTCCAACCCGTCCATGCCGGGCAGGCGCAGGTCCAGGACCACCAGAACAGGAGGCTCCCGGCGCACCAGGGCCAGCCCCTCTTCGCCGCTTGCCGCCCAGGACACGCGAAAGCCCGCCCGCTCCAAGTTGAGGCGGACGAACTCCGCGATGGCCTCCTCATCTTCCATGATCACGATCAGCTCTCGGTCCATGGTTAGCCCCTTCGGAACGCGGGCCTTGGGATTTATCTGTCCGTTACCCGCACCTTTTTAAGTTCTTTGAGGAGCCACTTCCCTTCCCGGTTAGCGAAGGTCACCTGGATCCCGGCTGCCGGCCCGCTGGCGATGGTAAGGGGCCCTTGCAGCTCCGCTGCCGGGTCGGGCAGTTCCAAAAGCCATCTCTGGCCCAGGGGCTGCTGTATAAGACCCCATTCCTTAGCCTGGCTTGTCAGTCCGGGAGCCAGAGCCCACTGGGCCGCCTGCTCCTCCTGCCCCAGGCTCAGGTGGTAGATAAATTCCACCAGGGCGCTGTAGGCGGTAGATACTGTCTCGGCGGCCACCCGCTGGTAATTGCCGCCCTGCCTTCGCCAGACATCCCGAAACTGGCGGTGCGGCCCCGCATTGGCCTCGTGGAAAATCTGATCTTTACCATCCCCTGCTTCCCAGGAATCGCTTTGCAAGATAAACTCTTCCAAGCCGGCTCCCGTAAAAGTAATACTGCCGTGGCTGTTGCGCCATTCCCGGGACGGTGGCCTCCAGAGGATTCGCCAGCCATCGTCCTGCCGGCGCAAAAGATAAAGTTCCGGGCGAGGGGAGCCGCTGCCCGAAAAGGCGCTATCGTAAACGGCGGCCATCTCGGCGCTATCTTCCGGGCCAAGAGCCAAGCGCCCGCTTAAGGCCTGGTGGGTAGGTCCCAGGCCGTGAACCTGGGCCTCGGCGCTGTAGAAGGCCTGGTACTTAAGCCGACCGTTTCCCGGAGCCGATGGCCCTTCTTCCCACCAGTAAATAAGGTGCACATCAATGGTACCGTCATAGGGGCCGGCCTTAAGATCGACCAGCCAGGTCTCGGGCAAGCCGCCCGCGCTTTGCGCTTTCACGGTGGCCAGGTAAAGTCCCTGCTCCCGGGCCCATTGCTCAATTCCCTTAAGACCCCTTTCTCGTTCCTCCGGTTTCAAGGCCGCCAGATAAGCGGTAACTTTATCCACGGCCGGCCGGGCGTTAAGGCGCTGCAGGGCCCGGGCCGGGGGGATCCAGTCACTCTGGAGTTCCACGGCGCGGGTGTAGGCGCCTCTCGCCCGGTCATACTCTTTCAACCCTTCCCAGGCCAGCCCGGTGCCGTAGTAGGCCTGGGCCAAAAGGAACGGTGCCACGCCGTAAGAAGAAGATTCCGATGTCGAACCACCGGATTTGTCCTTAGTTGTGATTCGGGTAAAGGTGGTCAGGGCTTCCTCATATCGCCCCAAAGCAACTAGGGCCTGCCCTTTCACCAGATCCCACTGCTCGGCGCTGGGGTAGTCTCCTTTGAGACCCATGCCTTTTTCTATGGAAGCCAGGGCCTCCTCCGGCCGGCCGGCCTTAACCTGGGCGGAAGCCAGGTAGTACCATAGAAAGGCAGCATCAGGCATCTCCTGGAGGTGTTGCCGGTAATATTCTATTACCCGCGGGAAGTAGGCCGGATAGGCGTCTTCAGCCTCGTAAAATCCGGCGGGGAAATGCAGCTCCGCAGGTGACCAGCGGTAGACCTCTACCGC
Organism: Thermanaeromonas sp. C210; assembly: GCF_013167955.1. Classification (NCBI taxonomy): domain Bacteria; kingdom Bacillati; phylum Bacillota; class Clostridia; order Neomoorellales; family Neomoorellaceae; genus Thermanaeromonas; species Thermanaeromonas sp. C210. Next base: position 428,682 of record NZ_BLWF01000001.1, on the reverse strand, counting down.
CATAGCGGTTCCAGTATCCTTCACCCAGAGGGCTATTTCCTGGCGGTCGTCCTGGTCGAAGTCTCCCACTTCTAGGAGGTGATAACCTGCCTGCCACAGGGTGGTGTAAGAAGGGGTTCCATCTTTTTCCGAAAGAGCATAAGATAATACCTTCAAGTGGTTCCCCGCTGAAGCTCCGATGATTCCACCAATAATAACTTCTGGCTGGCCATCGCCAGTTAAGTCCTCTACCCCCAGGATATCCAGTTCTGGGGGACCGAGTATCTCCTGCCAAACCTTTTGCCACCCTTGGGGGGTGCGGTGGGCAATGAAAACGCCGTTCCCTTCCTCCGGGTCACGGTAACCTACCACCAATTCCTGTTGACCGTCTCCGTTCAGATCCTCTACGACAACGGCCTTTTGCCCGCCGTCATCGCCGTCCGAGGCACCTAGAAGCCTTGCTTCCACCACGGTTTGGCCAGGAGCCAGCAAATCCTGGACGGCTTTGGCCGTTTCATCCACCTGCCCGGCCACCTCAGGTGGCCTGATGGCGGCCGAGGGGCTAGGAAGGCTACATCCGCCGAAGAAAAGGACCGCCCCCATTACTAAGCCTAGCCACCTTTGCCTGTGCCGACAGCGCATACCATCCACTCCTTTAACCCTCACATTCTAACTTCATCCTAGCATCTCCTTTCGAGCAAAGGGTTACGAAAAGGTTAACGAGGCAGGAAATTACCGGAGAAAGGGTAGGCCGAAAGGCTCTCTGCCGGACAACCGGAAAAGGTTGGCACGAATCCTTAAGGGGAATACCGGATAACGACCGGTACTGGGATCTATAAAAAGGTATAGTACAGCCCTGCCGGGCCGACCCGTACCCTCTCACCTGACCCTCCCACTCCCGGCCCAGCTAGGGCTCTACTTTGAGGCCAATATTAAAAGTTTGGTCCCAAAAAATGTCCACGGAAAGGGAAACTGGTCCCACCTTCAGGCGGCGGGCAAAGTTAGTCAAGTCAGCGGTAATTCTTTCTCGTAGAGCCTCTCCCTTAAGGTTTAAGGGGCGTACCGCCTGGCGGACTCCGGCCTGGTACCCCCAATCGTCGAGGTACCGGGTGAGGAGGACTCTTTCCGCTCCTTCCTTTCCCGGGAGGAGAAGGCCCTGGGCGAGGGCATAGCCGATGGCATTCCCCGCCGTATTCATACCGGCATAACTGGTAAGCTTAAAGAGGAGGCCCTCTTTCCTTAAAGATTCTAACAAGCCCACGTCGGCCCCGTTGGCATAGGCCACGTCGGCCAGGGCTACAGGAATACCCTTGGCAAGAATTTCTTGGATTTCCGCCGTCAAGGCCGCTGTAGTGTCCGGGTCTCCCCTCCCGTCCTGATAGGCGGCTTCGCCCGTGATGCCGTTCCTCGGCGTGTTGACCACCAGGGCCAGATCGGCCACCGCGAGATCGGTTACTTCGCGGCAGCCCAAAGCTTTTATGTGGGCGGAAATGTTTTGTCCCACCGGCACGTCCTCATACCGGGCAACGGTCGCCGCACCGGCACCGGGCGCGTAAGTAACATAAATGTTCTTCCCCGCTCCCTCCAACGCCGCCCGGGCCACAAGGAGGAGACCGACCTCGTCGGTGCCCGGGAAAGAGATAAACTTATCCGAGGGCAGGTCGCGACCCGCTTCGGATAATTGCCGGTATTCCTGGCGCGAACGGCTGAAAGTGGCTGTATCATCCCGGCACAGAATGAGAAGGTCGATAACTCCTTCGCGCACCATTTCCACGAGCTTGCGGGTTACGGCCAGGTTTTTCTCCCGCCGCCCGACCCAGTCGGAGTAGACATCGGCCGGGATGAGCCTCCTTAGCCTGGCAAGATCCTCCCTCTCCGCTGGCGTCAAGCCCACCGTACTTTCCTTGTCCTCCAGGGCGGAAAGCCTGAACAACCTTTTACCGTAGCGGGCATAATAATCGGGCTCGCTAGCCGCTGAGTCGGAATTGGGGGTCCTCATTAAAGTGACGAAAACGTATAGTTTTTGGTCCGGATGGGCCTCGCGGTACTGGCGAAACCTTTCCGCCCTTTTTACCAACTCGTCCTGGGAAATCTGGTGCCGGCGGGAGGGAATGAGGCCGCCGTAAATAAGGGTGTCGGCAGAAAGAACGGCTGCGGTCCCCTTTTGGTCGAGGGCCCAAGACCAGAGGGCCTCAACATCGGCCGGAGTTTTGTAGTCCGGAAGGAGCCGCCGGGGCGGGACATGCAGCTCTATCCCCGCCACCTCGGCCACTTCCTCCACATAGGCCAGATTGAGGGGGCGTTCGTCTACGGGAATATAGATTATTCCCGAGGCGGGATCTTCCCTCGCCGACCACGCGACATAGGCCAGGGTTATGAACAACAATACAGGGATAAGATACTTCCCCATCGAACCTTCCCCTTCGCAGAATAAAGGAACAATTCCCTGCCCGTGTCCCCACCCGGGAGGACTCCGGCCTAGCCATTATTATACACCATTACCCTACTCCCCGGAGGGAAAGCGATCCAAATGGGGCTCGTACCCGTGCAGGCTTATCGTCGAACTGGGGAAGGTCGCACTCACTAGTCCTTCGGTAAACATAAAATCCAAGGAGGTTAATGGCGTCGTCCAAGGGCGGTCGAAGCCATTTCCCAGGCCAGCAAAAGGGCTCCGGCGGCAAAGACCATTCCCCCCAGGCCCCGCAGCAGGAGATAGGGTCTCAAGAGAAAATTAGCCAGGCCGAAGTCCATCCCTGCTCCCCGTACGAGGTAAGTCTGCAGAAAGCCTGCGATGATCAAATTGACCGCCATGATACCCAGGCCTACGTTTAGTAGGATGAGGCACAGTTTTACTCGCCGCACGTGACTGTCCTTTAGTGTTTTTTCCCGGGTTAGAACATAGTAGCTGCTGGCAAGGACCAGGAAACCCAAAAAGCCAAACAGGGCCATGTGGGCATGGGCGGAAGTAAAATAAGTGCCGTGGGCGTAGCGATTAACGAAGGGGAGGGCAAGGATAAACCCCAGGAAGCCCGCCCCTACTACATTCCAGAATACGGAGGCATAAAAAAGTAGAGGGCCAAAGGGGAAGGCGGTGAATTGTTTTTGGAGGCCTTCGAAGGTTTCGCCCGGGCCACAGCTGCACTTTGCCAGGCCGCTACGGCCAGAAGGACGATAGGCACTACCTGGAGCCCGCTGGCAATAGTTCCGAGGAAGTGCCAAAAGGCCGGCACACCGATCCAGTAATAGTGGTGGCCGGTGCCGAATAAACCGGACACCAAGACCAGATTCGCCTCCCGCAGGAGCACTTTCTTTAACTTTTGCCGGCCGACCGCTCCAAGGGAGGCCAGCAGGGCGGCAGCCACAGTGGTACCCAGGAGTTCCAGGCTGCCCTCTTCCAGAGGTGAACGACTTGAAACCGAACAACATCGTCGAGGGTCGGGTGGGGGATAAAGAAAATAGTCGGAAAATATAAGAGGGCGGAAAGCAGGGCGCCGCTCAGAATAACGATGACCTCCGGCTGCTGCAGGGCGCGGTTCTTGATAGCCGTGGCGAGCAGGTTGAAAACAAAGGCCAGGAGACCGGCCAAAAGGGCTATTTTCAAGAAAAAGGGGGCCTCCAGGTATTCACGACCGTCAGTATAGCCCAAGGCCAGAGAACCGAGGATGCCCAGGCCTACCCCGAGGAGATACCAGAAGCCCCAGCCAGCCACTCGGGTACTGTAAAGCCCTTGGGACGTTACTTCTACCAGAAAATAGTAAGTGCTGCCTATTATATCGAGGAGGGGCCAAAAAATACTCAAATTGAGATGCATGGCCCTGCCGTTGGCAAAGGTAATGGGTGTCGGCAGGGATGGAAATACCAGGTGGAGGGCACCGCCGGTCGCCAGCACGCCCTGGAGGGCCAAAAAAAGAAAAACGGCTAAGGCATAAGGGTAGGCCACCTTTTGGGAGGAATGTTTTAATCCGGACGGCTGCTTTACCTTTTTCTTTCGTCCCGCGGAAAATAGGCGGCGCAGTATTTTCTTGAGTAGGTCCCGAAGAAAGCGGAGCAAAGGTTAGCTACCTCCCGCCGGAACGTCGGCCGCAAAGGGGCGGGGTGGCCAACCCTGGGTATCGATTTTGTTCACCTGCTCCAGGTAGTGCCATATGCTTTCCGCTTCATCCCGGGTGAGAACCGGGTGCAAGGAATGCGGTCCGGACGGGTGTACTACCTGGGGACGGGTAAGAAAGGCAAGCAGTTCGTCGCGGCCCGCCCTCTCGGCCATCTTCGTCAAATCGCTGGCCGCGTATCCGCCGTTACCCAATACGGTATGGCACTCAACACAGCCTTTTTGCTGCCACACCCTTTTCCCGGCCACCGCCTCGAGAGGCCACGGTTCCCGTATAGCCGGTTGGAGGGAGAGGAAAAGCACCGCGGCATAGGTTATTAAAGATAGCCCTCCGATTGCTATATATATCCATGTCCCCCGCATAGTGTAAAACGGCACCCCATCATTATTATCCCCCTACCGCCAGACTCAATCCCTGAGGGGTTGCGGCCCTTACCCTGTACCCTCCCCTAAACAAAGGATGGAGGACACAGTTTACCCGCATAAACCCGCGCCGGTACGGTTGCAATTCCGGAACGCTGACGTTCGTCATTATGGCTATCAACCTTTCCCGCGGGGAATCGATTATGCGGCAGGCTATTATTCCCGCTGCATTACAACCAAAGCCCATGCTCATGGTCAGAGCGTGTTTACCCTGGGTTCCCGCCCACTTAAACAAGCCGTCCAGGTTGAAGGCCACCCGCGGAAGATATCCCAGGTCTTCCAAGAAAGTAAAAAGGGGAAAAAATATGGCCATAGGCGGCAACATGACGGCCACCACCCAGGCGGTGGTACGATACACCCCTTCAATAACCAGTCCCTTTAACCAAAGGGGAAGGCCCCATTCCTGACTTAAGGCCATGAGCCTCTCTTCCCCAACCGCGAAAAGGCGGGCCAGCAGTTCCGAGGGATAATTGGCCCCTACTAGGGTGATCCAGAAAAGAACCGCCAGTAGTAATAACATGACTGGAAAACCGGTCCAGGGAGAAGTCAAGAGATTGTCCAGCCAGCGATCCCGGTCAAAGGCCTCCAGCCGGGTCCTTTTCACTACCTTTCCGGCCACTTCCTCGGCCACCCGATATAGGCGACACATGATGCGCTCGCTCAACTCTCCGGCCCGGTCTCCGCGGAGCCGCTCCACCAAGTCTTTTATGTCCTCACCCGTCCCTGCTATATTTTCGCCTTCCAGGAGGCGGAGGGCCTGCCAGCGAGCCCTACCCGGGTCTTCCCGGGCGTCCGGCAATAAGGGTACTATTTGCTCTACCATCCTTTCGATTTCCTCGTCGTAATACAGGGTTCGGGGTTGCAGTCCTCTTTTTGCCTGGGCCACGCGGTAAATGGCTTCCTGGAGTTCCGCCAGGCCTTCCCCACGCCTGGCCACCGTGGCTACTGCCGGAACCCCGAGTTCCCGGGCCAGGGTGCGGGTGTCAACCTCCAATCCCCGCCTGCGAGCCTCGTCCGTCAAATTAACGCAGAGAACTGTTGCCGGGGATAGCTCCATGATCTGCAGGGCCAGGGCCAGGCTGCGCTCCAGAGCCGTAGCATCCACGACTACTACGGTTACCCGCGGACGGCCCTCCCATAGAAAGGCGCGGGTAACCTCCTCCTCCGGCGAAAGGGGGCGCAAAGAATAGGTACCGGGCAGGTCTACCAAAAGAAACCGCATCCCGCGGTAACAATAGTTTCCCCAAGATAAGCCCACCGTTTTCCCTGCCCAGTTGCCGGTGTGCTGCCTGAGGCCCGTTAGGGCGTTGAAAACGGTAGTCTTCCCTATATTGGGATTTCCCGCCAGGGCTATAACTACCGGCCCGGGCTCCGCCCGGGCCCGGCGCGGCCCTCCGCAGGGACAGCCGCGGTATGAGGTGGGTAGTAGGGCTTCGTCCTTCAGAGGAAAGTCCGCCTTCACGGAACAACACCGTCCCCGCAGGCCTCCACCCGGATCAGCGCGGCTGCTTCCCGCCGGAGGGCAATGGTGGTGCCCCTCAGCCGGTAGGCTATCGGATCTCCCGTAGGGCTCCTTCGCACCACTTCTACCACGGTGCCCGGTGTAAAGCCCAGGTCCATAAACCTCTTGCGCCAGAGATCCCGGGCCAGAATCTCAACTACGCGGCCACAAGTTCCCGGGGGAAGATCGCCCAGGAAACATTCCCTTCTCCTTAATCTAACGGCCACCGCACCAGCGCCTCCTCCGGATACCCTTAACGGCCCTTTTTCCCCTGGGGGGCCGTCAAGGGCTAAAGTTCCTTATCTGTTGAGAAGTCCTTCAGACAGTGAGGGGAAGAGAACTCTGTTAGATAATATGAGCGGAGCCCAGTTTTGGACTCCGCCAAAAAAGTTGGCCGCCGCTAAGGAGGAGCCCTTTGGCCTCACCGGCGTATAATGTTGGTGGGAGGTTGCGGGAGGGGGCAGAGGGTGGTTCAGAAGGAAAAGTTTCGTACTTTTCGCGGTTATACTTTGCTGGCCCAGGAAGGCGGGGGCCTGACCCCGGGTATGGAAGATTACCTGGAGATGATCTACCGCCTGGCGGCCCGGGAGGGCTTCACCAGAATCCAGGAGCTGGCCGAAGCCCTCAATGTCCAACCGTCTTCGGCCACCAAAATGGTCCAACGGCTGGCCGAAGGGCGTTATTTAATCTATGAAAAATACGGCGTCATCAAACTGACGGCCCTGGGCAAGCAAATAGGAGAAGAACTCCTGGCCCGCCACAACACCCTCAGGGAATTCCTGGCCATAATCGGCGCCACTGGCCACTTGCTGGAAGACACGGAGAAAATTGAGCACAATTTGAGCCAGGAAACCCTGGCCTGCATTACCCGTCTGGTAAAGTTCTTCCGGGAGCGGCCGGAGTGCCTGGCCTCCTTTTACGATTATTGCCGTCAATTGGACAATGCCGGTGGGGAGCTTTAGGGCCCTGTTCCCAGGCCCTCGATGCGCCAGCCTAAACCGGGTATCTCCTGGCGCAGGATGAGAAAACGCACCTGTACGCCGCTCTCGGCGGTTATGGCCCGCCGGAAGGTGAAGTCCACCGCCACCTGGTAACGTTTAATGTCCGGCGGATCCCCGTCCTGCGGCGGAAGTTCCTTAATGCTCACGATCTTAGCCCCGGCCACGTTATTCAGCCCGTCGCGGTCGTTAACACTGAAGGAGGGGTTGTACAGGCGATTATTATCCATATTGTTAAAAAGGTAACCCACCAGGTTCCGCCTGCTCAAGGCGGCGTGGGCCGTACGCCTGTCCCCGTTGCCCACCGCCTGGTAGAAAAGGCGGATCACCTCTTCCGGGCTCAGGGAGGCCAATCGTTTTTCCAGGGGATCTTCATGATTAACAATGCCGGCCAGCCATTCGCCCCACGTCTTGCCGGTGACTTCCTCCAGGCGCCTGCCCTTTAACGAACAGGCAAAGGCATCGTGCCGGCCGGAATCCAGCCAGGCCCCCACGATCTCACCCTCGTACTTCACCACTACCGCCCGGCCGGTCCAGCGGCGGGGGTGCATAAACTCGGGCAGCGGTTGCTCCAGTTTGTATAGATTCACCTGCACTTCCTTACCCAGGTAGGGAGTGATATCCAATCCCACGTCTTTATTTAGCTCATTGTTGTAGGCCCAGTAAATAACCACCGGGAAATCTCCGGCGTTGTGGATCAGCTCTTCAGGCAGTTTTCCCTCCATGGTATTGGCTTTGAAAAGGACATCCCAACCGTATTCCTTGAGAAAGGCCGCGTCGTCGGGGTCCACCTCGCTGGTGGCGTTTTTATATTCCGCCAAGCAGTGGAGCATAATATTGAACTGGGGCGGCACCCGGTACCAGGCGTTCTCTAGAGCTAAATATCCGGGTTCCTCGGGATTAAAATCCTTATACAGGTAAAGGTATTCTTTACTGCGGGCTATTTGCTCTCCTTCCTTAACTTTAAAAACCACATAGTGCTTAGTCCAGGGCCAGGAAGTCGGCGGCTGCTCAGGCTCGGCCTGATCGAGATAGGATACTAGCTTGGCCGCCAGTTTGGCGTCTTCCATCTCCACTAACTTAACCTTATCGTCCGAGCCTTCCTCGGCGTAAAGCTCCACGCCGATTACGTCGTCCTTGAATTCAGGATACTTGGCCGCCGTGGTGACCTGGGGGCGACCGAAGCTAAAGGCCAGGACCAGGGCCAGCACCGCCACCCCCAAAGTCATGATCAGCACCCTACCCTTGCTACCCACCTTGCGTACGCCCCCTTCCCGTAAATGGTTTTCGCTAGGCCGGCCGGTAAGGTTTGTCTTTAGTTTGAACCAATTTTCTCATTCCCATTCTATGGTAGCCGGCGGCTTAGAAGTAATATCGTATACCACGCGGTTCACGTGGCGTACTTCGTTGACAATACGGGACGCGATCCTCTCGAGAAGATCATAAGGCAGCCTGGCCCAGTCGGCCGTCATGGCGTCTTCGCTGGTGACCGCCCGCACGACAATGGGATAAGCATAGGTCCGCTCGTCGCCCATAACTCCCACACTTTTCAGGGACGGCAGCACCGCAAAAGACTGCCATATTTCGCGGTACAGCCCTGCCCGACGGATTTCTTCCACTACTATGGCATCGGCCCGCCGCAAAATTTCTAGCTTTTCCCTGGTTACTTCTCCCAGAATACGGATGGCTAACCCGGGGCCGGGGAAGGGCTGCCGCCAGACGATTTCTTCGGGCAAGCCCAATTCCTCCCCTACCCGGCGTACTTCGTCCTTAAACAGCAACCTCAGGGGTTCGATCAACTCCAGCTCCATATCTTCGGGGAGGCCCCCTACGTTGTGGTGGCTCTTGATCACCGCCGCGGTTTCCGTACCGCTCTCGATGACGTCCGGATAGACGGTTCCCTGGACCAAGAAATCCACCTTGCCCAGTTTGCGCGCCTCCTCTTCGAAGACGCGGATAAATTCTTCGCCAATGATCTTACGCTTCTGTTCTGGGTCTATCACCCCCCGTAGCCGGTTCAAGAAGCGCTCACTGGCATCTACGTAGATGAGGTTGGCCCTGAGGACCCGGTGAAAGGTCTCCTGGACCTGTTGGGCTTCCCCTTGGCGCAGGAGGCCGTGGTTGACAAAAACACAGACCAACCGGTTGCCGATGGCCCGATGCACCAGGGCGGCCGCTACGGAAGAATCTACTCCCCCGCTCAAGGCGCACAGGGCCCGGCCGTCTCCCACCCTTTCCCGGATGGCCTTTACCTGTTCCTGGATAAAAGAACTCACCGTCCATTCGCCCTTAGCCCCGCAAACTTCGAGCAAGAACCGGCGGATAATGTCCTGGCCCAAGGGTGTATGTTTTACTTCCGGGTGAAATTGCAGGCCGTAAAGCTTGCGTGCCGGGTGGCTCATGGCGGCCACCGGTGTGTAGGGCGAGCGGGCGGTTATACTAAAGCCGGGTGGCGGCTCGCTGATGTAATCGCCGTGGCTCATCCACACCGTAAAGGTAGAGGGCAATCCCTCAAACAACGGGTCTCCCCCGGTAACTTCCACCACCGTTTTGCCGTATTCCTTACCTTCCGCTTCCTCCACGCGGCCGCCCAGATCGTAGGCCATGAGTTGCATGCCGTAACAGATGCCCAAAATGGGAATACCGGCCTGGTAAAGGGCCTGGTCAATACGAGGCGCGCCGGGGCCGTAAACGCTGGCCGGGCCGCCGGAAAAAACAATGCCCTTAGGCTTGCGCGCCAGAATATCTTCCACGGGTGTATAGTAGGGCAGCATCTCGCAGTAAACGTGACACTCCCGGATACGCCGGGCAATTAGCTGGCTGTACTGGCCACCAAAATCCAGGACCACCACATGATCCATTAATCTTAACCTCGCTTTTCTTAGGCTGTGCCCCTTTGCCCGGCCGCTGGAGGGCCCAGGTTCTTTTTCGTGACAGGGCAAACTTGTCCTTACCTACGGTAGACTTCGGGCTTCAATACGCAAATATCCGGCAGGTGGCGGTACTGCTGGGCATAGTCCAGACCATAACCCACCACAAAACAGTCGGGAATGCAGAAGCCGCGATAGTCTACCTCCACATCCACCATCCTGCGCTCCGGCTTGTCCAGAATGGTGCACGTCCTCAGGCTTAAGGGCTGCCGGGCCCTTAAATTCTCCAACAAATACTTGAGGGTCAAACCGGTATCTACTATGTCTTCCACGATAAGTACGTGCTTATCCTCCACCGGCACTTCCAGGTCCTTCAGGATGCGCACGGCACCCGAAGACGTAGTAGAGCTGCCGTAGCTGGAAACGGCCATAAAATCCAGGGTGAGGGGGATGGTGATTTCCCTCACGAGGTCGGCCAAGAAAATAATAGCCCCTTTCAGGATACCGACCACCAGCAGGTCCTTGCCGGCATAATCCCTGCTAATGGCCGCCCCGAGCTCCTTGACCCTCGTCTTAATTTGCTCCCGGGAAACCAGTACCTGTTCTATATCCTGGTGCAATTCCAGCGCCCCCTTATATTTTATCCTAAACCCGGCAAATAAAGCTAATTTCGCCGCCAACGAAAAAAATCCTCCCGTCCGGCAACATAAAGCTATGGGGGGCACCCCTTAAAGCCGGTGCGGCGCCGGACGGGAGGTTTAACCTAAGAGTTCAAATCAGTAAGTCAGCTCTTGTTTTGGTCTGCCGCGGGCGCAGGCCCAGGCAGCAGGACCGATCCTTGGGCTTACATCCCCGGCAGGTAGGGCTTAGCGGAGCGGCTGCACCCTGGGCTAACGCCACAGGCCTAAGAAGTGGGCAAACTTCCCGTTACTGCGTGGGCGGGTTGATTTTAGTTACTTTATTAAAGTCATACAGCTCCAGGGTGAGGTGCAGCCTATCTCCCGGCTTCTGCCGGTGGTCGGCCACCAGCTCCACCCTGCGAATATAATGGCTCCTGCGTTCTACCCATATTTTACAATAATAGTTTTGCCAGTAGGTGTTCAGAAGGCGGTTGTTTATCTCCGGCCGCAATTCCAGCAAATAGGGCCTTCCCGGCATATTTTTCTGCCGCCCTTTGTATTGCAGCCCTTGGATGTTGGTGATCTTTAAAACAGATAAGGGGTTCACCTCGACCATAAAGAGTTCCTGCTGCAGAGCCGTATTGCCAGGAGTCACCATCCACCGTCCGGAAAGGGCGTCCTTATAGTAAGTGGTATCCTGGATCTGATATATATCCACCTCCTGGCCCGTCATCCTGCCCCAGAGGTGCAGGTCCCCTGCTGCGCTGCGCTCACCCGTAACCCGGCTGACTTCAATGCGACCGCCCTCGGCCTCCAGGTAGCCCTCCAGGCGAAAGCGATAGCTGCCGACCGCGTGGGTGGTATCCAGGGCCTTTACTATCAGCTCTTCCGGGACGACCTTGATCTCTCGGAGGTAAAAGTTGTAGCCCCAGGCTCCTATGCCCAGGAGCAAGACTAATATTAAGGGCAGCACCTTCCTCCAGCCGAGCCTGGCAAACAAAAAAAATCACCTTCCTGTTCGCCGTCTTCTTCTATTATTAATACGGGAACAGAAAGGGGATATGCCGGGCCCTAGCGCGCCTAAAATATTATTTTTTTGTCTACGAGGTACGGGAGAGGCCGGCAAGGCCCCCTTTACGAGTAGGTTCCGTATCTCCCGGCAGCGCGATAAAGGGCCATCACCTTTTCCGCCGGCAAGTCTCCCCCCAGGCAGCCACTGGAGGTGGAAAAGATAAATCCGCCCCCCGGCGCAGCCGCGGCCATGATCCTCTGCACCTCGGCCGCCAGTTCCTCCTCCCCGGCCCTGGCCAGGAGGGAGAGGTCGAAATTCCCCATAAGGCACAAACGGGCGCCAAAGTCCTGTTTTATCCGCGCTATATCCATACCCGCCGTGGGCTCCAGGGAATGCAGGCCCGCAAATCCCGCGGCCACCAAGTCGGACACCAGGCTGGCAATATTACCATCGGAATGGAAAAAGACCGGCACCCCTTCGGTCCCTAAATTTTCCACCTGCCATTGCCACAGGGGAAGAAAGAGTTCGCGCAAGAGGCCAGGGGCTACGTAAGTGCCCCGGGTATAGGCAATGTCGTCGGCAATGATGACCCCGTGGGCCCCGGCCTGCACGCAACGCCGGGCCGTTTCCAGGCCGAAACGGGCTTCCTCCCGGGCCAGCTCCTTAACTTGATCTTCCCGGCTGCTCAGCCGCAGGAGGAATTCCATAAAATCCATGCGGCCGGCGCTTCCCTGGAAGGGCCCGTCGACCACGGCAAATATGAAGAAATCCGTCTGCCCCCGCCAACGTTCAAAGGGGCTAAAGTCCAGCTCATGGGGAGGCATGGACCTGTCCGGCCGGAGGCCCCGGGGCACCAGGCCTACCAGGTCCATGCCCAATAACTCGCGGACCTTCACTTCATCCTCCCAGGTACCCCTTCCTTCCTTGCCCAAGATCCGGGCCACCAGGACAGGGTCGAGCCGCCACTCCCCTTTGGGAACCCGGTCTGCTTCCTGGTGGTTGATGGCCCGGTAAACCCTTTCGACCTTCGTCATCCCGCTCTCCTCTCCGGCAAGGCGAGGGAAGAAAGGAATGTTTCCTGGAAAGACGGCTGGACCATGAGTTCCACATAGCCCACCCTCCGGGCTATCGCTTCGGCCCGGCGGCGTTCGGTCAGGGATAGCAGGGCCATTCTGGCTCCGGTACCGGCCGCATTACCCACCTGGCGGAAAACTTCCAAAGGTAGGGCGGGGAACATGCCGATGGCCACGGCACTGGCCACCCTTAAGTGGGTGCCGAAGGCTCCCGCCACCACCACCTCTTCAATGTCATCGAGTTTCAGGCCGGCCGCCTCTAAAAGGAGCTTGGTGCCCGACGCAATGGCCGCTTTGGCCAGCTGTATTTCACCGATATCCTTCTGGGTGATAACTATGTCCCTACCGGTACCGCTCTGGTCGGCTGGCACGAGTATGAATTCGGCCTGGGCACCCTCCGGGGCGCGGACCCGCGGGTGTTTCCGGTTTAACCGACCCCGCTCGTTAATGACGCCCATGCGATACAATTCCGCTACGGCATCCAGGATGCCGGAACCACAAATGCCCAGGGGCTCTTCATCCCCCACGGTTTCCCATTCTACTTCTCGCCCACCATCTCCCAGGCGCACGGCCTGGACCGCTCCCCGGACGGCCCTCATACCGTGCAGGATGTGGGCGCCCTCAAAGGCCGGACCCGAAGCGCAGGAACAAGAAAGCATCTGGGAGCCGTATTTCAAGACTATTTCCGTGTTGGTCCCGATGTCCAGCCCCAGGGTCACCTTATCGGCCTCATCCAGACGGCTGCCTAAAATCATGGCCACATGGTCGCCGCCCACAAAGCCTGCTATCACCGGTACACAATAGACATAGGCCCCGGGACTAAACCTTAACCCCAGGTCGCGGGCCTTTATCTCCACCGGTGCGGTTATAGCCGGAACATAAGGGGCCCGGGCCAGGTGCTGGAGGGGCAGGCGCAGGAGCAAATGGTGCATGGCCGTGTTGCCCACGATCACCGCCTCTTCGATGTCCTCCGGCCGCAGACCGGCTTCTTCGGCCAGCTGCCCCGCCAGGCTGTTTAACCCCTCGATGATTACCTGGTGTATCCTACGATACTGCTCTTCTCCTTCCAGGGCGTAGGACATGCGGGCCATTACATCCTCGCCGTAGGCAATCTGGGGGTTCATAATACCCTGGCTGGCCAGGGTCGCCCCGGTTTCCAGGTCCACCAGGAAGCCGGCTACTTTGGTGGTGCCGAGGTCCACGGCCAGGCCCAGAGCCGGTCGGCTCCGACGGCCGAATACCCCGTTAATTATTTCCCTCCCTTTAACGGTAACTACGGCGCCCCCTTCGGCCGCCAGCGCCGAAGTATGCCGGGCCAGCTCGAGATCGATCCGCAGGTCGGGCAGATTGCAGTCTGCCGCCAGCTTCTCCGCTACCTGCTGCCAGAGGGGCCGCGGGTTGGCGTTGGTAGTGGGTTCCACGGCAATAGTGTACCTGGTCACCGGCGGCTCCGGGGTTACCTCAACTTCCAGACCCTCCACCTGGAGCTTCTGCACTCCGACCATGGCTTCCCGCGGTATTTCCACTTTGACCGGCCCCAAGAGGGCCGCCTGGCAGGCCAAGCGGTACCCTTCCTTGAGCTCATCCGGGGAGAGGGCCTTTTTTTCCGCCTCGGTGGGAGGAGACAGAAGTCCTTCCGCCACCCTCACGCGGCAGCGGCCGCACAATCCCCGTCCGCCACAGGGGGCCGTCACTCCTGCGGCACCCAGGGATAGGCCAGCCTCCTGGGCTACGGCCAGCAATGTTTGGCCCTCGCGGGCCGGCGCCCGGCGGCCTACGGGCTCAAAATCAACCGTCCAGTTCTGCTTCATGATGGTTTCCCCCCGTTTTGCGGAAGGCGGTGGGAGTACAGCCTTCCTGTTTTTTAAACACTTGGCCGAAGTAGCGGGCATCGCGGTACCCCACCCGGGAAGCTATCTCGTTGACGGAATAATCGGTAGTCAAGAGCAATTTCTTAGCCTCCTCCATCCTCATACGGGTCAGATAGTCGATGAAATTTTCACTCCGCACTTGTTTAAAAAGGCGGCTGAAATAGCAGGGACTTAAGAACACGTGCCGCGCCACTTCTTCCAGGGAAAGATCCCGGTGGTAGTTCTGTTTTATATAGGCCACGGCTTTCTCAATCAAGTTACTATTGCGCCGTTCCCGCGCGCCAACTACCTTTTCCACCAGGGTCTGTAATTGGGAGCCGATTTTGTTCTCCGCTTCGGCCAGGGATTCCAGGGTTAAAATCTCCTGGCTGCCCTGGAGGACCATGCCGGCAATATCCTCCGGATCGGCTCCGGCCTCCAGGGCCGCCTGGGCGGCCACGCTCAGAAGCTCCAGAAACCTCACCTTGAAAACGGGCGGCCTCCCCTCCTTTCCTACTACTGTTTCAGCTATAATCTGGGCGAGGCAGCGACGGGCCTTTTCCCTGTCGCCCAGACGCACCGCCAGAGCCAATTCCTTCCCGCACGGAGAAGCCATAACCCGGCTCGAGCGGGGTAAGACGGCAACATCATCGGCGTGAATCACTTGATCTCCCCCGTAAAGAAGCCGGTACTCGACCGCCACCGCTGCTTCTGCGTAAGACGTAGCCAGCAAGGCCGGGTCATCCACCGGTCGCCCGATACCTACGGTCACAGTGACCGGCGTGAGTTCACGCACCCCGGCGCAGATCTCTTCTCCCAGCCGGGTTACGGCGTCCCGCAACCGCGGCCGGCCGTCTAACTCCTTAAAGGGTAAGAGCAAGAGGAATTCATCTTTAAAACCCGGTACCGCTAGCGCTCCGGGCCATGGGGATACCCTTTCTTCTATAACTTGTAACACCCTTTTCTTCAGAAACTGTCGTTCTGCTTCTTTTACCGGAGCCGGACGGGCGGGAAAATTATCAATGGCGATTACTATTGCCAGGCGCGGTAGAGAAGGCAGCCCCAAAAACTCGGCGCGGGCCTTGACCTCCTCCCCGGCGATATGGCCGGATACCAGATCCAGGACAAAGCCCAAGCGGATAAGGGGGAGCATTTCCTCCAGGGCGGCCCGCCACTTCTGGGCTTCTTCCTGGATCCGCCGCTCTTCCTCTATCTCCTGGGCCAGACTGTCCAAGACAGAAATGAGATCCTCCCCCGCTACCGGTTTTAATAAGTAGCGCGAGGCTCCCAGGGCAACGGCTTCCTGGGCGTAGGCGAACTCGTCATAGGCGGTGAGGAAGACCATGCGGACCTCGGGTAAGAGGCGGCGCAGGGCCCTGCCCGCTGCCAAACCATCCATGACCGGCATCTTTATATCCAGTAGGATAACGTCCGGCCGAACTTCCCGTCCGAGGGCAACCGCCTCGCCCCCATCCCGGCCCTCAGCCACCACCTGGTACTGGGGCCTCGCCTTGGCCAGCAGATAACGGATGGCCTGGCGCTCTAAGGGTTCATCGTCCACAATCAACAGTCGGAGCAACTCCCGTCAGCACTCCCCTTATTCTGTCTTCTTTCCACAGGGGAAAGGTAAGCTCAACGGCGGTTCCTTCTCCTGGCCTGCTGTTTACGTTCAGGGCGCATTCGGCACCAAAATAATGTTGCAGGCGACGGTAGACGCTTACTATCCCCAGCCCGCTCACCTGTCCCCTCCCGCTGCGCCTAACTTCCAGGTCGAAGATCTCCTTTTGTACGTCCTCGGGGATTCCCACCCCCGTATCCCTTATCTCCAAGTGCACCTGGCAATCCATCACCCGGCCGCGGATATAAATCCTGCCCCCCTCTTTTAAGGGCTCCAGGCCGTGGATGACGGCGTTTTCCACGAGAGGTTGCAATATCATGCACGGTACGCGCGCCCCCAAGACTTCGGGGGCCACATCGATTTCACTGGTCAGCCGATCGCTAAAACGGGTCTGTTGAATAGCAAGATAGTCCCGGACGGCTGCCAATTCTTCTTGCAAGGTGACCAAGCCCTTGACCTGGTAGAGGGTATAGCGCATCAGCCTGGCCAGGGCGGCCACCATCTTCTCCGTACTTTCGGCCCCCTCCAAAAGAGCCAGGCGGGCAATGGTATTGAGGGTGTTAAACAGGAAGTGGGGGCTCACCTGTGATTGCAAGACCTTCAGTTCGGCGTCCTGCAAAGCTTGCTCCAGTTGATTCTGCCTTTGCAAGAAGCGAATAAAGCTGCTCCTCTCCTCTTCCAATTCCTTCTTGCTTCTAATCACAGCGTTAAGGCGGACTATACTGTTGGCGATGGAGGCCAAGAGTCCGCAGAGGGCCTCCAATTCCTCCAGGGACAGTACGGGAACCGCCGTACCTTCGGGCACCCGGTCCCCCTTGAGGAGAAAATGCCCGCAGAGGATGGCCCCGACCGTGCCCCCTTCGTCGGCCAGGGGATAAGAAATCTCCACCAGCCTGGCAGGACACCGGTACACAAAAGCCCCTTTAAAACTGGCCGTGTGAGTAGCCAGGCCTTCATCAAAGGAGGGGAGGTTGCCCCGTTCGGCCAGGACACGGCAGACCCGGGAACATTCCGAGAACTTTCCTAACGGTGACAGCAGGTTTCCCCGGGCATCTACCACCACCAGATCAAGGCCCATTAACTTATTAAAGGATTCCTGCAATTCTTTTAGGGATTCTTGGCCCCAGGCTTCGGTGAGGGCGGCCTCCAGCATCGGGGGACCCTTACGGGAGGCACCGATGAGTTCCTTAATAAAGGGAACGGCGCTGGTAGCATCAGGGGCATAGCCGTCGGCCCCCATTTTAGCCGCCAGGTCGGCATTCAAAGGAGTGCCCCCTACTACCACTTTCACCTTGCGGCGCAGTCCCGCCTCCTCCAGGGCCTGGATAGTTTCGGCCATGGCCTTCCGCGTGGAGGAAAGAAGGGCCGAAAGGCAGAGCACGTGGGGACGGTACTTGACCACGGCCTCCACAAAGCTGCTGGGAGCGACATTCACCCCCAGATCGATTACCTCGAAACCGGAGGCTTCCAGCATGATGCCCAGGAGGTTCTTACCAATGTCGTGGATGTCCCCCTGCACCGTCCCGATGACCGCCCGGCCCACCACCTGCACCTGCCCGCTGACCATATAAGGTTTCAGTTCCTTCATACCGGTATGCATAGCCCGGGCGGTGATAATCAAGTCGGTAACGTAGATTTCGTTATGTTCAAATTTCTCGCTCACCACCTCCATGGCTTTGACAAAACCCTCGGTAATAATCCGGGTGGGGTCCACGCCTCTTTGCAGCGCCCGGCGCACCCCTTCCCTTACCTGGTAGGCGTTGCCCGTTACAACGGCTTCCACTATCTCCTGGAGGGGAGCCTCCATGGAGCCACCTCCTAAAGGTATGAAAAAGGCCGCAGCAGGACCTCTTCCTGCTACAGCCGACTTCTTATTCGATTTTATTAAATTATACCACTAATTTGCCCGCGCGGGCAGCTGCAATGTATTCCAAACAGTAATCATCCTTGCCCGCCACGGCTTTAGCCGCCGCCAGCAAGGACATGAGGGGTCGGTCTAAGGGGTCCAGGATAAAGGCGTCCATGCCCACGGCTAAACACATGACCATAAAGGCCCGGTTTAGCAGGCGCCTCTCCGGCAGGCCGTAAGATATGTTGGAGAGGCCGCAGATAAGGTGGACGTTGGGGTATTTTTGCCGCAGGGCTCGTGTGCTCTCCAGGACTTCCACGCCGCAAGTACTGCCGACTCCCAGGGGCTTCACGAGGGGGTCTAAATAAATATCCTCCTCCGGTACCCCGGCGCCCATTAGATCGGGTACCAGTTTTTCGGCCACCCGCAGGCGATCTTCCACCGTTTCCGGGATACCGCCATCGTCCATGAGGAGGGCTATGACCGATGGCTTATAACGTTGCACCAAGGGCAGCACTTCTTCCCATCGCGCCCTTTCCGCGGTAATGGAATTGATCATGGCCTTTCCCTTATGGCGTACAAGGCCTGCTTCCATGGCCGCCGGGCTGGGGGTATCGATACATAAGGGGACATCCACTACTTCCTGGACAATGTCCACCAGCCAGGCCATCACCGCGGCTTCTTCCGCCAGGCTGGTCCCGCAGTTGACATCGATGATCTGGGCCCCCGCCTCCACCTGCTTCACCGCCAGCTCCTGCAAATAGGCCTTGTCCCGGGCGGCAATGGCCTCGGCAATAGCCTTGCGACTGGAATTAATAAGCTCCCCGACAATAAGCATGGTTCACCCTCCTGGTTACGCCAGGCCCAAGAGCTCCTTGACTTTGTCTACCGCCGAAGCTGCATCGGGGGCATAACCGTCGGCCCCGATTTCATCGGCAAATTTCTGGGTTACAGGAGCCCCGCCCACGATGACCTTGATGGCATTCCGGTAGGGCGCCAGGGCTTCCACCGTTTTCTTCATCTGCATCATGGTGGATGTTAACAGAGCCGAGAGGCCCACCACCTGGGGCTTATGTTCTTCCACCGCCTGGATAAATTTCTCCGGGGGCACATCAATGCCGAGGTCGATCATCTTAAAACCGGCGCCTTCCATCATCATGATCACCAGGTTCTTCCCTATATCGTGAAGATCCCCTTTCACCGTCCCGATGACCATGGTCCCCTTCTCCTGCAGGGCTTCCCCGGCCAGCAAGGGTTTGACTACATCCATGCCCGCATGCATAGCCCGGGCGGCTACCAGGACTTCCGGAACGTATACTTCATTGTTCTTGAACTTGACGCCGATGATATTCATGGCGGCAATCAGGCCGTCGTTAATAATGGTGCTTGGAGACAGGCCTTCTTCCACGGCTTTGGTTACGGTTTCCCGCACTTTGTTGGCGTTGCCGGCCATAAGGGCTTCTTTGATTTCTTCGAGAACCGACATGTTCCTCTCCCCCTAATCGCTTAATTTTTGGGTATTGTCCCTACTTTAAAGTCTATTCTCATCTTTAAGGGGAGGACAAGGACAAATCCTTGTCATAGGTTTGCTTTCTTGTCATAAATCGCGGCTGCCCGGTTTTACCGCCAGCAGCCCTTGGCGGCATAAAGGGCATTCCTCCGGCGGGTAGGCGTTGATTTCCAGGCTGAGGAGCGCCCGCAGGGGAATCCCCAGGTCCACCTTGCCTCCGCTCCGATCTACGAAAGCTCCCGCCCCCACCGGTTGGGCACCGCTTTCCCTTACCACCTGGATGACTTCCTTCACGGACCCGCCGGTGGTAATCACATCCTCCACCACCAGCACCCTATCCTCGGGTCCCAATTGAAATCCCCGGCGCAAGGTCATCTCGCCCTGTACCCGCTCGGTGAAGAGGGCCCGCGCCTTTAAGGACCGGGCCACCTCGTAGGCGATGATGATGGCCCCGGTGGCCGGGCCCACCACGGCGGTTATTCCCCGGCCCTCGTAATACTCCGCTAGGGCCGCACAAAGCTTGGCGGCCTCGTCGGGATACTGCAAAACCTGGGCGCACTGCAAGTAGCGTTCGGCGTGGAGGCCGGAGGTCAAAATAAAGTGGCCTTCCCAAAGAACTCCTGTACGGCGAAAAATATCTAACACTTCCTCTGGCGTGAGCATATCCATCTCCTTCCCAATGCTTAAGTTTCCAGGGCGCCGATAACTTGGTTGACGTCCTCGATGTTATGCTTGAGCAAATAATCTTCCAGACCGGCAATTATCTCCGCCATAGCGCGGGGATTGACCAGGTTGGCGGTACCCACGGCCACCGCCCGGGCGCCGGCCAGGAGAAACTCCAGGGCATCTGTAGCGGTAGTGATGCCGCCCATACCAATGACGGGTATCTTAACCGCCCTGGCCACCCGCCAGACGGCATAAAGGGCTACCGGCTTGACGGCTGGCCCGCTCAAACCCCCGGCGATACTGCCCAGCACCGGCCGCCGCCTCTGCCAGTCCACGGCCATACCCTGGAGGGTGTTGATGAGGGAAAGGGCATCAGCTCCGGCTGCCTCCACTCCTTGGGCTATGGCCACCACATCGGTCACATTGGGGGTTAGCTTGGCGATCAAAGGCCGCGAGGTAACCCGGCGCACGGCCCTTATAACCCTGGCGGCCTGGTCCGGATTGCTCCCAAAGGCCAGGCCCCCTTCCTTCACGTTGGGGCAGGAAATGTTGACTTCCAGAGCCGCCACTCCTTCAACCCCGTCCAGGCGCCGGGCCAGTTCCACGTATTCTTCAAGGGTTTTCCCGGCAATATTGACGATCACCGGCGGGCGCAACCGTCGCAGGAAGGGCATCTTGTCCCGGATGAAGACCTCCAGGCCGGGATTCTGCAGCCCGATGGAGTTAAGGATGCCGGCCGGGGTTTCCGCCACGCGGGGCGGGGGGTTACCGGGAGTGGGTTCCAGGGTCACACTTTTGGTTACAATGGCCCCCAGGGAATTCAGATCCAGGTACGGGGCGTATTCCTCCCCAAAGCCGAAGGTGCCCGAAGCCGGCATTACGGGGTTCTGCAGGCGCAAACCCGCCAGCTCAACCTCCATTCTGGGTTTAACCATAACTTAGTCTCCCTTTACCACACAATTTTCTCCGCCGGAAAGACCGGGCCGGCAGAGCACACGTTTTCATAGGCTATGCTGCCGTCTTCCCCGTACAGGGCCACCACGCACCCCCGGCAGGCTCCGAGGCCGCAGGCCATCCGTTCCTCCAGGGACACTTCTGCCGGTATCCCCTTTTGGCCGGCCAGTCGGGCTACTTCGGCCAGCATGGCCCGCGGTCCGCAGGCGAAGATCTGGTCGTACCTCTTGTACTCCAGATCACGAGCCAGGAGGGACGTAACCGGCCCTGCAAAGCCCGCGCTGCCGTCGTCGGTGGCCCTTTGAACCTCCAGGCCGAGGCCTTCCAGGGCTTCCAGCCTTAGGAGACCCTCACGGCTCCGGGCACCTACATAAAAGGTAACCTGGCATCCCTCCGCCGCGGCAACCCGGGCCAGGAAAAAGAGGGGGGCCAGGCCCAAGCCCCCGGCCACCAGGGCCACCCGAGGACCGGCCGGCAGGGTAAAACCGCGGCCGAGGGGCCCCAGGCCGTCAATGAAATCCCCGGGCTTCCGACCTGCCAGCCAGGCGGTCCCCCTACCCACCACCTGGTAAAGGAGCTGCACCTCCTGCCCGGCAGGATTATAATCGTGAATGCTTAGCGGCCGCCGCAGCAGGGGATCCAGGGAGGACCCGCAGCGGAGGTGGACAAACTGGCCCGGTAGGGCACCGGGCAGCGCTACCCTCAAGCGCAGGTGGTAGATGCCGGGACCTACCGGCGAGTTGGCCACTACTTCGCCCTGCCACAAGGAAGACATGGGACGCCATCAGCTCCTTAGATTAGAGGCTCGTTTCCGGTTGATGCTACCCCGTAATGGTAGGGCTCCCTTCCATCCGGGGCGGTTCTCGCCAAGGGCCACCGCATGCGGCCTCGGCCCCGGTCGGAAGATGAGGGAGAAACTCTCTGTTTTCTTTAAGTAGTGTTCACTAAATAATGAGGTCCTTAACAGGGTTCCCTCTTCCGGCCCATCACCGCGGCCCGGTTGGGGAACTTGCTTGTTAGCCTGCGGTAAAACTCTAAAGTAGATTTTTCGACACACTTTACTCCCTTCCTGCCGCGGGCCTGTAAAAAGCGAGCTGGGGAGAAGCAGGGGCTCTGTAATGACCGACGGAGCCCCTGGTTACCGGCGCTTTCGGAGTGGCCTTTATCGCTTAGGATAAGCTCACCAGCTATCCTGCTACCTTTCCGAGTGAAGGGCCCAAAGCCGCATGCCGTTTAAGGTAACCAGAATAGTGGCTCCCATATCGGCCACAATGGCCAGCCACAGGGTAAGCCACCCCGGGAATACGGCCAGTACGGCCAGGGCTTTAAGGGCCAGGGAAAAAACGATGTTCTGCCGGATGATCTTAAGGACCGACCGGCTAAGGCGGATGGTGAAGGGGAGCTTGCTCAGGTCGTCGGCCATGAGGGCAATATCCGCCGTTTCCAACGCGGTACCCGTTCCCGCGCCTCCCATGGCAATGCCGACCGTAGCCACCGCCAGGGCCGGTGCATCGTTAATGCCGTCGCCTACCATGGCCACCTTTTGGTACCGTTCAAGGAGGTCCCGGACCGCCTGGACCTTATCCTCCGGTAACAGTTCAGCCCGGTATTCGTCGACCCCCACCCTGGCCGCTATGGTCCGGGCGGTGGCCTCATTATCCCCCGTCAACATAATGGTGCGGCGAATGCCCGCCTGTTTGATGCCGGCAACGGCGGCCGCGCTGGCCTCCCGTACCTCATCCGCTGCGGCTATAATCCCCAGCAATTCCTTTTCCGTACCCACCATCACGGCCGTTTTACCTTCTTCCTGCAGGCGGCGCAACCGCTCAGCTATAGCCTCGTCAACCATACCGAGTTCTCTGAACAGGCGCAGGTTCCCTATATAAATAGTTTCTCCCCGGACTACCCCTTTGCCGCCGCGGCCTGCCAAGGCGGTATAATCCTCGGAAGGAACTACCTTGAGGCCCCGGTTCTCCGCCGCTCTCCCAATAGCCGCCGCCAAAGGATGCTCGGAACGTGCCTCTAGCTCTGCGGCCATCTGGAGCAGTTCCTCTGCGGACTTGTTACCCAGGGGGATAATATCGGTGACGACCGGTTCCCCTTTAGTTAGGGTTCCGGTCTTGTCAAAGGCCACTGCCTGCAGGCCGGCCGCCTCTTCCAGGTATATGCCGCCCTTTATGAGGACCCCATTGCGCGCGGCATTGCCGATGGCGCTCACAATGGCCACCGGAGTGGAAACCACCAGGGCGCACGGGCAGGCGACAATAAGGAGGGCCAATCCCCGGTAAATCCAGGGCTCCCACGGGTATCCTAGAAACAGCGGTGGCAGCACGCTGAGCCCGCCGGCCAAGAAGAGGACCAGAGGTGTATACACTCTGGCAAAGCGGTCTACCAGGAGTTGCGAGGCCGCCCGCCGGGACTGGGCTTCCTCCACCAAGTGAAGAATTCGGGCCAGGGTGGTGTCCTGCACCAGCTTGGTCACTTCTACCTCTAAGAAACCGTAGGTGTTGAGGGTGCCGGCATAGACATCCTCCCCCGGCCCTTTCTCCACCGGCATTGATTCTCCGGTAATAGGGGATTCATTCAGGGCCGATTCTCCCTTTAAGATACGGCCGTCCATGGCTATCCTTTCACCCGGCCGGACGATCATGGTGTCCCCCACCCTGATTTCCCCCACGGGGATTTCCACTTCTTCACCTGACGGGCGCCTGATCCTGGCGCTCTGGGGAGCAATGGCCATCAATTCCCGGATTGACTGGCGCACCCGTCCCATGGCCCAGGACTCCAGCACCTCGGAAAGGGAGTAAAGGAAGGCCACTACCGCCCCCTCCCTCCATTCACCGATGGCCATGGCTCCGCCGATGGCCAGGGTCATGAGTACGCTCATGTTAAAGTCCAGGCGGGGCAGCGAATATGCGGCCCGGCGGATGTTGCCCCATCCGCCGATAACTATGGCAGCCACGTAGAGGGGAATAAAGAGGGACACCCCTCCGCCGGCCCGTTCTGTTATATAGGCGGCCAGGAATGCCGCTGCCGAAAGGCCCGCCCTCACCAGCCCCCTTTTGGTCTCGGGCCGGGCCGCGGGCGCCGCTTCTCCCGCCGGGATGACGGTGTAGTTTTCCTTCCGGGCTTCCCGGCGGATGGCTTCTAGGTCGGCCTCCCCCTCCACGATTAGCCTGCCGGTAGTCGGGTTTAACCGGGCCCCGGTTACACCGGGGATCGCCGCCACGTTCTTTTCGAACTTGGCAGCACAGTCGAGTCACGTGATACCTTCTACCCTGAAAACCGTACTTTTGCTCGCGCCACGGAAAGAGGTGAAAGATGAAGACATTAACCTAGCCTCCTTGCCTATGCCTCGCCTAAATGCTTGATAACCTCCCGCACCAAGTTGCCCACGTGGGGATCGGCAAGCCGGTAATATACCAGCTTGCCTTCCTTACGATACCTGACCAGCCCCAGATAATGGAGAAGCCGCAAATGGTAAGAAGCAGTCGCCGTGGTACTACCCAGAAGGGCAGCTACATCGCAGACACAAAGCTCGGTTTCGCTTAAGGCATATATGATCTTTACCCGGACATCGTCGGCCAGGGCTTTAAAGAGGGTGGCTATTCCTTCTAATTTATCTACCCTGGGCTTAAGCCTCTTGATAACTTCCTCGTTGATACAGTGGGCTTGACATACCGGAGCATCCCGTTCTCCTTCGTTGCGGGGGAATTTCAGAGGCATGTTGGCACCCCTTATTCCAACGTTCAAATGATCTTTTGACTATAGTCTAAACCTAACCCCTCTTCCCGTCAATTCCTACGTAGACTTTTTTCAGGATAAAAAATGAGAGGGCCGGCCACCGCTACAGCCCTCTCCTTCTCATCTTACCGTAGGTGTAGCGTCTAAACCAAGGACACCTACTCTTCCACGGCAGCCAAGATATCTCCTCTAGGGTTTCGGCCTCCATCACCCGCACCAAAACCCGGCCTCCCGGGGATTTAATAAGGAGCATATTTCCCGCAACCAGCCGGCTTCTGCCCCATCCATCTCACCTTATTCCGGGCGGGCGCACTCGGAAACCTCGCCCCTTAACACCGCCAGGCCGTGGGGCAGGGCAGGCAAAATTGCTTCCAGGTTTTCCTTTACTCCCTTGGGGCTTCCGGGCAAATTCACAATAAGGGTTTTGCCGCGGATGCCGGCGACGGCGCGGGACAGCATGGCCTGGGGTGTGGCCTTCAGGCCGGCCGCCCGCATAGCCTCCGGCAACCCCGGTACTTCCCGTTCAATAACGTCGCGAGTTGCTTCCGGAGTTACGTCCCGCGGCCCGAAGCCGGTACCGCCGGTGGTCAACACCAGATCGGCCCCCACCTCGTCGCAAAATTGCCGCAGTTTGGCGGCCAGGACCTGCCGATCGTCCGGGACCACGGCATAGGCCACCACCTCTCCTCCCAGGCGCGCCACCAGCTCTCGAATCACGCTGGCGCTTAAGTCTTCCCGTTCTCCCCGGGAGCCTTTATCGCTGGCCGTCAGGATGGCCACCCGGATCATTTCTCCACCACCTCAACCGGATCCCCTACTTGCACCGGTCCTCCCTGGAGCACCGCTACGAAAATTCCCTCGCGGGGCATGACGCAATCGCCAGCCTGATAATAGATGGCACAGCGTTCATGACAAACCTTCCCGATCTGGGTGATTTCCACCAGGGCCTGGGAGCCGATCTTCAACTTGTCGCCCGGCTTAAGGGCGGTCAGATCCAGCCCTTCGGTGGTCAAATTCTCCGCGAAGTCTCCTGGACCCACCTTCAGCCCCTTAGCCTGCATCTTCCGAATGCTCTCCAGGGCCAGCAGGCTCACCTGCCGGTGCCAGGGCCCGGCATGGGCATCCCCCGCCAGGCCGTGTTGGGGTACTAGTTCCCCTTTACCCACGTTCTTTTTCCGCTGCCCCTTCTTCTCGCTTATACATACTGCTACGATGCGTCCCATGGTTCTTCGCCCTCCCTCTGCCACGTCCCGCTCCGGCCGCCGCTTTTTTCTATCAAGCGCACATCCGTAATCATCATGCCCCGGTCAACAGCTTTACACATGTCGTAAATGGTCAAAGCCGCCACGCTCACGGCCGTTAGGGCTTCCATTTCCACGCCCGTCTGGCCCTTGGTCTTTATCCTTCCTTCGATTTCGAGGACTCCGCCGCCCAAATCCCGGAATTCTACCGATGCACTTGTTAAGTTCAGGGGATGGCATAAGGGAATCAACTCCCCCGTCCTCTTGGCGGCCATGATTCCGGCTACCCTGGCTACGGCCAGCACATCTCCTTTAGGCACCTTGCCTTCTAAGATAAGCTCCAGGGTGGCCGGGTTCATGACCACCCGGGCCCGGGCCACCGCCACCCGCTCGGTTATGCCCTTGGCCCCGACATCCACCATCCGCGCCTGGCCCTTAGCATCCAGGTGGGTCAGGGTGTTATTGTCCATAGATTATTAACCTCCCAGCTGAGACATGACCCGCGGCTGCTCCCAGCCTTCTTCCAGGTGGTGCTGCCGGGGTTTAAGGGCCACTGCCCGCCGGAATAATTCTACCAGTTCATCCTGGGAAGCTCCGTTACGCAACGGGGTCTTGACGTCGATTTCCCCTTCCCAGTAGAGGCAGGGGCGCAGTTTCCCGTCGGCGGTGAGCCTCAACCGGTTGCACCGGTGACAAAAATGCTCGCTCAAGGCGCCGATAAAGCCAATGCTTCCCGGGCCGCCCTCCACGCGAAAGCTCCGGGCCGGGCCACAGCCGCGCAAAGCTTCCAGGGGTTCTAAGGTGAATTCTTCCTCCACCTTCCGCTTGATTTCGGCCACCGGTACATAGGCGGCCTCCCCGGCGGCTGCGGTACCGATGGGCATCAACTCAATAAAGCGTATGTGGAGGGGCTCACGGCGGGCAAGACGCGCAAAATCCAGGATCTCGTCATCGTTGAAACCCCGCACCACTACCACGTTCAGTTTTACCGGTGTAAGGCCTACCGTTAGAGCAGCCCTAATGCCTCGCCACACGGTCTCCAGGTTTCCCACCCTGGTAATGTAGCGATAGCGTTCCGGCCGGAGGCTGTCCAGGCTGATGTTGACCCGCCCGAGACCTGCCTCCTTCAGGGGCCGGGCCAAAGGGCCCAGGAGTATGCCGTTGGTGGTAAGGGATACCTCTTCCAGCCCGGGAAGGGCGGCCAGCCTGCCTACCAGACCCACCACATTTTTGCGGACGAGGGGCTCGCCTCCCGTAAGCCTGACCTGCCGGATACCGACTTGCACGGCGGCCTCCACCAGCGTCACGATTTCCTCCAGGCGCAAAATATCGTCGTGACTCTTTAAGGGAACTCCCGCGGCCGGCATGCAGTAACGGCAGCGCAGGTTACAGCGGTCGGTGATGGATACCCGCATATAGTTTATCCGGCGACCGAAGCGATCTTCCACCGGCCTTCACTCCTTAGAAAACCTTTAATAGTTCTGCCACACAACCTTCCCGCAATCCCGCAGGTCATACCCTCCCCACTGGCCGGCTTCCTTTAAAAATTCCTGGCTGCGCATCGTTTGGATTAAATCCCGGATCGCCTGTTCTTCCCATGTCTCACGTAAGAAGCAGAGGTCCAGCCGCTCGGCAGCCAGCGGGATGAAGTCCAAACCATAAACCCGGGCGGCGGCATAAATACCCAGGCCAACATGGGCCCGCCCGGAGGCCACCGCGGCGGCTACTCCCAGGTGGGTGAACTCCTCCCTGTCGTACCCTTTGATCTCCTCCCCTTTGATGCCCAGCCTCTGCAGGCTGGTGTCCAGGAAAAGCCGTATGCCAGAACCCACCGGCCGGTTCACAAAGGTTAGGTCCGGCCGGGTTAAGTCCTGTAAATCACTAATGCTTTGAGGATTGCCAGGAGCCACCACCAGGCCGACCTGCCGGTAGGCTAGATTGACCAAGAGCGCCTCCCGGCCGGCGAGGAGCTTTTCCACGTAGGACACATTGTATTCGCCCGTCGCGGGGTCCCAGAGGTTAAGGCTTGCACCGTGGGCCTCCCCTTGCCGTAGGGCCTGGAGACCCCCTAAGCTCCCCACCGGCGAAAGGGTCAAAGACCTCCCCGGGTATAGCTGGCGCATTACATTGCCCAGGACATCCAGCAGGGGATCACCGCTGCCGCTGACCAGTACCGTGGCCTCGATATCCGTTAAGTCTTTCAGAAGGCTCACTTTTACTTCCGCGCCGGCAGAAAAACCCTCTGACCCACGGGGAATGCGCAGGATACCGTCGGCCCTGGCCAAGGTGGTGAGGGTTCCCGCGCCCCGGCCCAAGGGCACGGCTGTAAGCTTGTCTCCTACCCGGGCGAGCCGCAGGCGGACGAAATCCTCCCTCCCCAGGGCCGAGGGGATTTTGCGGCTCAACACCGCCCGGGACGTAGCTCGCCGAGGGGCCGGCAACCCCTGTTTTTCGTAGAGGAGAGGACGGACGAAAAGTTCGGCGCACAGGGCAGCAGAAACGGGGTATCCCGGTACCCCTATCACCGGTTTCCCCTCCACAACACCCAGAATTACCGGTTTGCCCGGCCTGATGGCCACCCCATGGGTCAGTACCTGACCCAGCTCCGCTACCAACCGGGCCGTATAATCTTCCCGGCCGGCTGAAGAGCCGGCATTAACCAACACCATATCTGACCTCTGCAGGGCCTCCCGGAGCCTGGTCTTCAAAAGATCGTAATCATCAGGAGTTATGGGGAAGACTTCCGGTTCCCCTCCCCACTCCTGTACCATTCCTGCCAACATAGTACTGTTGGAATCAAGTATCTGTCCCGGCAGGGGGTGGGGATTGGGGTCCACCAGCTCGCTGCCGGTGGGCAGAATTGCTACTCGGGGTCGGGGATAGACCGAAACTTCCACCACGCCGGCCGCCAGCAGAAGACCCAAATCCAGGGGCCGCAACACGTGATTAGCGGGCAGCAGCATTTCCCCGGCCACTATATCCTCTCCCGGCTGCCGCACATGCTGCCAGGGAACGGCCGGGGACCGGATCTCCACTACTCCCTCTTCCGGGAAATTCAGTTCCTCCAGCATAATCACGGCGTTGAATCCCGGCGGCAGGGGATCCCCGGTATCCACTACGACCGCTTCCCCGCCCAGTCTCATCCTCCGCGGGGCTTCTTCCGAAGCGCCGAAGGTGTCTTCCGCCCTCACGGCAACCCCGTCCATGGCCGCCCCAGCATAATGGGGCGAAGACAGGACGGCATAGACCGGCTCGGCCGTCACCCGTCCCAAGGCCGTGCGGGTGGGCTGTTTCTCTCCCTGGCCGGGTGCTAGAGCCCCCGCCCCGCGCAGAACCTCCCTGTACTCCTCCAGGGCTTCCTGCCAGGGCCGGTTATCCAGAAAAACTCTTGTCCGCTGCAATATAATGCACCCCTACTTTTCCCTGAGAAATCTCCGGAGGAGCCGGGCTATTGCGCCTTCCTTCCGCCCTTTTCCCGGGCAAACCACGCCGGAGGGACCTGCTCCCCGCAAACCAACAACCGGATTCAGTCAAAAAGGCGCACCTTGACCCGGCTGCCTGCTTCCAGCCCTTCCTTGCCGGCAGGAATGATGACCACCCCGTCGGCCTTCACCATGGTAGAGATCAAGCCTGACTTACCCACTATCGGAACAGCCTGCAGACCGTCCCCATTGTCGTCTACCAGCCTCACCCGCACACAGTCATCGCGGCCGGCGTCGGAAGAAAGATTCCTGCTCAAGGCGGCTTCTACCACCGGCTCCTCTCCCGGCCCTCTGAAGCGGCCGTAACGCAATAGAGGGCCCACCAGGAGGTCAAAAGAAACCATGGCCGAAACCGGGTGGCCCGGCAGGCCGAAAATCATTTTCCCGTCGATAAAGGCCGCCAGGGTGGGCTTGCCGGGACGAATGGACACCCCGTGAAAAAGGATCCTTTCGGGGCCCCACTCGGCCAGCAACTGCACGGTCAAGTCCCGCGTACCCACCGAACTGCCGCCGGAAAGCAATACCACATTGTTCTCTTCCAAGGCCTGGGAAAAGCGTTCCCGCAGGAGCCTTAAATCGTCGGGCACTATACCGTAGAGCCGGGGCTGACCTCCCAAGGCCTGCACCTGGGCGTATAACGTATAAGAATTTATATCCCGCACCTGGCCTGGGCCCGGCCGGGCTTCCGGCGGAACAATTTCGTTCCCCGTAGTCATAATGCCTACGCGCCAGGGTTGCCAAACCTTTATTTGATTATATCCCAGGGCTGCCAGTAC
Source organism: Thermanaeromonas sp. C210 (assembly GCF_013167955.1). NCBI lineage: Bacteria > Bacillati > Bacillota > Clostridia > Neomoorellales > Neomoorellaceae > Thermanaeromonas > Thermanaeromonas sp. C210. The sequence continues at coordinate 398,408 of NZ_BLWF01000001.1, read as the reverse complement.
CCCTATGTCCTGGGGCCGCAGCCGGTGGCCGGCCCCCAGTACTACCTCTCCCTTACGCACGTCTTCGCCCCGGTCTATGACGTTTTCTCCGGGAGCCACCGGCCGCAAAACATTTAAGAAACCGCCCGGCAGTTCTTCGGTATGCTCCAACATGATCACTGCATCGGCGCCCGCCGGCAGCATCCCCCCGGTACTTACGGCTACCGCTTCCCCCTGCCTTACGGCCACTTCGGCTGCCCGGCCCGTCACAACCTCTCCCATCAGCCGCAGCGTCACCGGGCTACCCTCGCTGGCACCAAAAGTATCGCCGGACCGGAGGGCAAAACCGTCAACTGTAGCCCGGGCAAAACTGGGAACCTCCTCCCTGGCTATGACCTCTTCGGCCAGTTCCAGGCCCAGAGCTTCAGTCAAATTCCGCACCACAGCCTCGCGCCGGACCAAAGGCCAGTATTCCGCTAGCTTTTTCCTCGCTTCCGGTAAGGTAACCACCTGGAAAAATTCCATGGCTTCTCTCCCATCCTACTTGAAACAACCGAGCTGGCAGCTGCTGATCTTGATCTGCAGTTCGTTGGCCGCCTGCCCGATGGTCAACATGGGTACTCCCAGTTTCCGGGCCAGCTCCTGGGCCACTGTGCAGGGCAGCTTGCCCTGGTTGCGGGCTGCAGCATCCTTGACGGCTGCCAGAATCTCTTCCCTGCTCACCTGAACCCCCCTCCCCGGTCCCGTCCGGTTAAATAATTATATATATAAAGGCACCCGGATGGGTGCCTCGTCTGCGAAGCTCCTTTCCCATTCCGGGAGGCAGGCCCGTTTCCCGGCCCACCCCGTCACCGCCCACCTGGGGCGGGAGGCCAGCGACCATAGCCTTAAGCATGGCCTTAGGCCCACTGGCTCGGAGGCTCCTTATTCCGTTAAGCTTATTCTAGCATAATCCGCGGCAAAAAGAAAGAAAATTTATCCCGGCAATTTTTCATCTGCAACCACAGCGATTGGACACCTTGAGGACCATCACGGCATCCCCCGATTTCACCGCCACCCCAAACAGAAGGCGTACTGCCTTCCACACTTCGTCGTCTTCCCCCCGGATTACGGTGCTCCTGGAGCCCACCTCCAACTCGACCTTTCCCGCAGGCATCGCGGCCAGGGCCTCTTTAATAATCCGCGCATAATGGGCCGTCCCCAAGGGGTAAAGGGCCACCTCACAGGCCAGCATCAAATCGCACCCTTCCTGAAGGTCAAGGTGTGGCTAACCCCGCCGCTTTAGACCTCATTTGAAGGACACGGCGCAAATAAAGCCGCCGTCTGTCCGCCCCGCGCGCCGAGCCTCTTCTTCCAGGGCCAGGGCTTCCTCCTCCTTGGTAAAATCGAAATCAGGAGGTATGAAGAGCACCGCCGTGCCCCGCACTTCTTTACCGGGCATGGCCGCCAGGAGTTCTTCCAGGGTAGGAAAACGGGCCCAGCGGAAGAGGCTGTCGGGTTCCCGGGCGGCTTTGGCCTCGTAGTAGCGGCTCCAGGCACTGCGACCCCCGATGACCCCTACTACTAGCCTTCCGCCGGCCCTCAACACCCGGTAAGCTTCCTGCAGGGCCGCCCTCAAATCCGGAACAAATTCCAGAGCCGTAACCGATACCACCGCGTCAAAGCTTTCGTCGGGAAAGGGAAGCCGCCGGGCGTCCGACCGCAGAAACCGGATGCTAACACCTTCCCGGGCCGCCTTTTCCCTCGCCCTCTGCAGCATGGGCTCGGATACGTCAATGCCGGTTACCCGGGCTCCGCGGCGGGCCAGTTCTAAGGAAAAATTTCCGGTGCCGCAGCCGATGTCCAGGATCTCCATACCAGCCCGGGGATGCAAATATTCGTAAATCGCTTCCTTTTCGATTCGGTCGACCAACCTGCCCTTGGGCGTCCGATACCATTCGTCGTAATCCTGGGCCTTCTTATCAAAAATCTCCGCCACTCCCCGAAACCCTCCCCACCTTGTCGACGTAAAATTTTATCTGTTACCAATTTATTATTTCCTCACCTCCAATGCAAGGCTTAACAAGCAAGAAAATCGAGGCCTTTAGCCCGCCTCTCGGGGCGGATGCCTCCGGGGCTTCGGAGAAGGGCTGCCGGGCAGTCCGCAGAACAAAACCGGCCACCAGCCTTCTTAGGGGGCTGGGTTATACCCTGTCTATTTGCGGAAGGGGCCAAAGGCGAGCAGACCTAGTCTTAGAACGGGGGATACGCCGGCTTAGGAGGGCATTGAGGTCGGCTATTTCCGTGTGGTAGGATATATATGATGAGGGGCTCACCCAAAGGAGGGACGGGTATGCGCAAGGTCTTGCTGGTTATCGACATGCAGCAGGATTTCGTATCTGAAGGAGGCGCCTTGAGCTTCCCGGCTGCCCGGGAAATCATACCCTTCATTGCCAGCAAAGTCAGGGAGGCCCTGGACCAAGGGCGGGAAGTCGTCTTCACCCTGGACACCCATAAACCGGGCGACGCCGAATTTCAGAAATTTCCCCCTCATTGTCTGGAAGGCACCCCCGGGCACGACCTGATCCCCGAATTCCGGGAGATCCTTTCCGCCTATGGAGGGACAGGGCGAGTTTACTTCGTGAAGAAAAACCGGTACAGCGCCTTTTACGGTACCGAACTGGAGAACCTTTTAGGGCTGACACCGGGAAGCAATAGGGACAGGGTGGCAGAGGTGGAGCTGGTGGGGGTTTGCACCAACATCTGCTGCTTCTTTACCGCCGAAGAGCTGGCCAACCGGGACGTCCCGGTAGTAGCCTACGCCAAGGGCATGGCCACCTTCGACCCAGAGGCCCATAAATTCGCCCTGGAGCAGATGCGCAGCGTCCTGGGAATTAAGGTGGTAGAGTAGCCGGCGGCAAGGATGATAGGGGGCTAACGTCCGGTAAGCAGTATACGGTCGTCGGCCAGGGCCGTGCCGCTGGCCTGCTCGAACATCTCTAAAAGCTGGGAAACCTTGGTCCGGGCTCGTTCAGGACCGGACAAGTCCAAAATAATCCTTCCCTCGTGCATCATTATCGTGCGGTGACCCGTGCGGAGGGCCTGTTCCAGGTTATGGGTTACCATGAGGGTTGTAAGCCGGTGCTGTTCGATAATTTTCTCCGTCAGCCCCATGACTGTGCGTGCCGTCCGGGGGTCCAGGGCGGCCGTATGTTCATCTAGGAGGAGCAGCTTGGGGGCCGTGATGGTGGCCATGAGGACCGTCAGGGCCTGTCGCTGGCCTCCCGAGAGGAGGCCCACCCTGGTCGACAGGCGCTCTTCCAGGCCCAACCCCAAGAGGGAAAGGCGTTTTCTGAACAGGTCCCTTTCCGCAGGTGTCACTCCCCGCCTCAGGTTGCGGCTTCGTCCGCGCCGCAGGGCCAGGGCGAGGTTCTCTTCGATGGTCATGGACGCGGCCGTCCCTCTCATGGGATCTTGGAAAACCCGGCCGATCCATGCCGCCCGGACGTGTTCCGGGCAATGGGTGATATCCACGCCGTCCAGGAGTATCCGGCCGGCCTCGACTTCGTACACCCCGGCCACCACATTTAACAGGGTGGATTTCCCGGCCCCGTTCCCGCCGATTATGGTGACTACTTCACCGGGCTTTACATAAAGGTTTACATCCAGCAGGGCCACCCTCTCGTTGACCCCGCCGGCATTAAAAATCTTGGTAACGTTCTTCAACTCGAGCACCCTGCTCACTCCTCAAGCGTTGGGACCGCAACCCCAGGCGCTCCCGCGCCAGGGGAAGGGCTAAGGCTACTACCACAATCAGGGAGGTCAAAAGTTTTAGGTCTGTCGGCGGCAGGCCGAGCTGAAGCACCAGGCTGATGACCGCCCGATAGATTATCGAGCCCACTACGGCGGCCAGCATGGCCCGCATCAGGGTGGCGGTACCCACCAGAGCTTCACCGATTATGATGGAAGCCAGGCCGGCTACAATCATACCGATGCCCATTCCTACATCCGCAAAACCTTGGTATTGGCCCACCAGGGCCCCGGAAAAGGCCACCAAGCCGTTACCAATGGCCAGGCCCACCAGCTTCATGGTACCAGTATTGGTACCCAGACTCTTAACCATCTGTTCGTTGTCTCCCGTAGCCCGAAGGGCCATCCCCAATTCCGTCTGCAGGAAGAGGTAAAGGAGTACCAGCACCAATAATATCAACAGCAGGCCCAACAAAGCAGGGCCAAAGGGCTCCACCGCCGTAAGCCCCTTGGCCCATGTAAAAATTGTATCCTCCCGGAGAAGGGAAAGGTTAGCTTGCCCCATTATGCGCAGGTTTATAGAGTAAAGGCCTATCATGGTCAGGATGCCCGACAGCAGGGGCGCCACCTTCAACTGGGTGTGCAGGAGGCCGGTCACTAGGCCGGCCGCAGCTCCGCCGAGGAGGGCCATCACGAGGACTACCCCAGGATCATATCCCGCCAGGATCATCCGGGCCGCTACGGCTGCTCCCAGGGTAAAGGTTCCGTCAATGGTTAAGTCGGGGTAGTTTAACACTCTAAAGGTGATGTAGACCCCCAGGACCATAGCTCCCCACAGCAGGCCCTGCTCCAAGGCTCCTAACCAGACACTAAGGGACATGAAACTTCACCTTGCTACTACATGTTGTTTATCACTCGATGATCTTATCGGCCTTTGCCTTAAGGTCTTCCGGTATGGTCACCCCGAAGGCTTCGGCGGCTTTGGCATTCACCACGATGCTGAGATCCCTTTGGCGCTCAATAGGCATATCCTGGGGCTTTTCGCCCTTAAGCACCCGCAAGGCCATCTCTCCCGTCTGCTGTCCGAGCTTGTAATAATCGATGCCGATGGTCGCCAGGGCCCCGGCCTCCACCGTATTGCTTTCCCCGGCCAACACCGGAATCTTATGCTCCTCTGCCACCTGGAGGACCCCCGAGATGGCCGAAACGACCGTGTTGTCAGTGGGCACATAAATGGCTTCTACCCGGCCCACCAGGGATTGGGTAGCCTGCACCACTTCGGTGGTGGAGGTTACGGGTGCTTCCACTATGGTCAGGCCCAAGGCACCGGCTTCCTCCTTGGCTATGGCAACCTGCACCTGGGAATTGACCTCGCTCGAATTATAGATGACCCCCACCCTCTCGGCCGCGGGCACGAGCTGCTTAAGCAATTCAAGCTGTTCCTTAATGGGATTCATGTCCGTGGTGCCCGTCACATTGGTTCCGGGCTTATCCAGACTCTTTACCAATTTAGCGGCTACCGGGTCGGTGACCGCCGTTATCAAGATGGGGATATCCTGGGTTTCGTTGGCCATGGCCATAGCCGAATCAGTGGCAATGGCCAGGATGAGGTCTTTCTTATCCTGGGCGAATTTGCGAGCTATGTTCTGTAACGTGGATTGATCACCCTGGGCATTCTGGAAGTCAACCTCAAGGTTTCTTCCTTCCTCGTAACCCCCTGCCTTCATGGCCTCCAGGAAGCCACGACGGGCCGCATCCAGGGCGGGATGTTCCCTGATCTGGATTATGCCCAGCCTGACGACCTTCTCTTCGCTTCCCTGCTCGGAGGCGCGGTTATCATCTCCTCCCGAACCGCACCCGGCCAGGGTTAGGGAAAGAAGGAGGACAAGGAACACCACCAACGAAAACCTTTTCTTCATTTTCCCCCGCCTCCCTGTAAAGTTGCCGGCTGGTCGGGCAGCGGCAACCTGGTCCGCGACTTTAGCTACAAATAAAAATACTCCCGGAGGGAGCATTGCCGAACCCTTCCTGCCGTCCTACCGGTATTTGGGCCGGTGACCAACCGGTCTTATTGCTGTTTTTATCTTACTTTAAGGTACGGAGGATGTCAATACGGCCCCTCCCTCGACTTCCGTTCCCCAAGAGCCCGCCCCCGGCCATTACGTCCTCGCCGCCCTCTGCCCTCAAGCAACAATTCATTGACAACCGCCAACTTATTGGTTAAGATGAAATTGGCGGTTGGAGGTACCAAGGGGAAATGGTGGACACTACGTTTCACGAAGAACTGGCGCGTTACGAGCAGCTGGCCCTTATTATCGCCCAGGAAATCAGCCGGGGTACTTACCGCGAAGGCCAGAAGATTTCCGGGCGCTCGGTCCTCGCAGGGCAGTATGGTGTATCCCCGGAAACCGTGCGTAAAGCCCAGGCCCTGCTACAAGCACGGAACGTGGTCGAGGTGGTCCCTGGAAGTGGCGTAATCGTCCTTTCGCGCCAGGCCCCCAAGGAATTTGCCGGTGATTTTCAAGAACATAGCTCTTTGGAGGTCCTGAAACGCCGGCTGGAGGCCCTAAATTCGCCAGCGAAACAAGTTGAATGCGGAAATAGATAAGCTGGTAAAGGAGATCCTGCATTTCAAGGCCGGCCTCCTCAAAAACATGCAAGATGGCGAAGAGGTCCTGGTGGCGCCAGGCTCAGGTCTCATCGGCAAGAGCATACAACAAGCCCAACTGCGGACCGTAACCGGGGTAACCGTTACCGCCGTCCGCCGCCAGGGCCGCTGGTACGTTTCCCCGGGGACGGAGCTCCCCTTGCAGGAGGGAGACCTGCTATTGGTGGTCGGTACCAAGGCAGCGGTCCAACGCCTCCAGCGGATGGCGGGGGATGGGCGGACCTCCGGCCAGGAACCTCAAGGAGGGGGGTGAAGGTAACATGGTGGTATTCGAACACGTCTCGAAGACCTACGACAACTGGTACCAGGCGGTAAAGGACCTCAATCTGAAAATCGAAGCCGGGGAGCTGGTCACCTTAATCGGCCCCAGCGGCTGCGGGAAAACTACCACCCTTAAAATGGTCAACAGGATCATCGAACCTACCAGCGGCACCGTCTATGTCAACGGCAAGAACGTCCGCGAGGTTGATCCCGTGAAGCTAAGAAGGGGGATCGGCTATGTTATCCAGCAAATCGGCCTATTCCCCAACATGACCATCGCCGAGAATATCACCGTGGTGGGAAAACTTCTGGGGTGGTCCCGCCGTAAATGCCGGGAGCGGGCCGAGGAACTCCTGGCCTTGGTGGGAATGGATCCCGGGGTTTACATGGACAGGTTCCCGCGGGAATTGTCCGGAGGTCAGCAGCAGCGCATCGGCGTGCTGCGGGCCCTTGCCGCCGAGCCGGAAATCATCCTTATGGACGAGCCCTTCGGCGCCTTGGACCCCATTACCCGGGAACAGCTCCAGAATGAGCTCAAAAGACTCCAGGAAAAGCTGCATAAGACCATCCTCTTCGTAACCCATGACATGGACGAGGCGTTAAAACTCGCCGACCGCATCGTGTTGATGAGGGACGGCGAGGTGGTGCAGGTCGCCCCGCCCGACGAAATGCTGCGCAATCCGGCCGACGAATTTGTCATCAACTTCATCGGTAAGAACCGGCTGCTGCGCTCTCCTGATGAAGTGCGGGTCAAAGAAGTGATGATTACCAATCCCGTTACCATAGAGGCCGGACGTGGGCTGGCCGAAGCCCTGGAGCGTATGCGGAAACGGCACGTCGACAGCCTGATGGTAATCGACCGCCAGGAACGTTTTCGGGGAATTGTTACTATCAAAGACATTCAAACCAGTCTGTCCAAAAAGGGGACGGTAGGCGATCTCCTTTCCGGAACGGTGATCGCGGTGAGCCCAGAGCAAACGGTTCGCGAGGCCGTATATAAAATGGCCGAACACGGCGTAGGATACCTCCCGGTGGTGGACGACGAAGGCAAACTCCAGGGCCTCATGACCCGGGCCAGCCTGGTGGACATCTTAACCGACGTGCTGTGGGCCGGCGGTACCACCTCTAAGGCGGAAGACGAAAAGCAAGGAGGGGGCATGGCAAGTTGACGCCCGTTTACCTTAAAGTGGTGGATTTTATCCGCAGCCATCCTGAGGAGTTCGTGGGAGCGATCCGGGACCATATTTTCCTTCTGGTGGCGGTGCCGGTGGGACTGGCCGTCCTGGTGGCGGTTCCCCTGGGGATCCTGGCCACGCGGTATTCTTGGCTGGAAAAAATCGTAATGACCGTGGCCAACATTTTGCAAACCGTCCCCAGCCTGGCCCTCCTGGCCATACTAATCGTTCTAGGCCTCGGCATCGGGTATCCCCCGGCCATTGCCGCCCTGTTCCTCTATTCCCTGCTGCCCATCCTCCGCAACACTTATACGGGGTTGAAGGGAGTGGATCCCTTTATTAAAGAAGCCGCTCTGGGAATGGGTATGACGGGTATCCAGCGCCTGCGCATGGTAGAACTCCCGTTGGCCTTCAGCGTCATCATGGCCGGAATCCGTACCGCCACGGTAATGTGCATAGGCACCGGCACCCTGGCGGCCCTGGCGGGGGCCGGCGGCCTGGGTACCTTTATCGTACGCGGCCTGCAAATGTTGTGGGACCACCTGATTATCGTGGGAGCGGTCCCTGCAGCCCTTATGGCCTTGCTGGCCGACTTTATCCTGGGAAAGATTGAACATGCCTTAATTCCCCGGGGCCTAAGGGAATAAGTTTCTTTTATGTCTAAAAAACGGCAGGAAGGAGATGGGGAATGGGTACTTGGGTAAGAAGTAAGTATCGGCCTTTGCTGGTGGTGTTAATTGTCTCTCTGATGTTTGCTCTGACGGCCTGCGGCGCCGGGGGCACCGGAAAAGGGGACGGAGGAAACGGCGCCGGGGAAAGCGCTACTTTTAAAATCGGAACCCAGGGATATGCCGAAGTGGAAATCCTGGGTGAGATGGTCAAAGCCCTCATCGAAGCCCATACACCCCACAAAGTGGAACATGTCAGCAACCTGGGAACAGCCCTAGCCGGCCATGAGGCCACGGTTCGGGGTGACCTCCATATGAATACCAGCTTTACCGGGACCCTCTTTCTGGGACTGCTGGGACAAGAACTTACCGATGAGTGGCGCGACCCCGACAAGGTCTACCAGTACGTGAGGGACGCCATGCGGGAAAAGTACAACCTGCACGTTTTTGCCCCCTACGGGTACAACAACACTTATGCCATCGCCGTGCCCCGGAAGTGGGCCGAAGAGCACGGGGTGACCAAGATCAGTGATCTCGCCCCGTACGCCGCCGAGATGACCCTGGCGGTGGACCATTCGTGGAAAACCTATCCCGGGCAGGGCTACAAGGAGTTCACGGAGCTTTATGGTTTTGAGTTCAAAAGCGTTCCCGAGATGGATTTCGGACTGATGTACAGGTCTATTGAAAAGGGCGAGGTAGACGCCATTTGCGCCTACTCGACCGACGGCCAGCTTGTGGCCCAGGACCTGCTGGTCCTGGAAGATGATAAAGGATTTAATCCCCCGTATAACGGCATCTTAATCGCCCGGCAGGATATGCTCGATCGATATCCCGAGGTTAAAGAAGTGTTGAGCAAACTGGAGGGCCTTATCGATACGGAACAGATGCAGCAGCTCAACAAACGAGTGGTGGTGGATCAGGAAATGCCCGCCGCCGTGGCCCAGGCCTTCCTCAAGGAAAAGGGGCTGATCGAATAGGCCATAGCCGTCCCAGACAGAATTCGCCGCGGCCCCCTTTAAGGCGGGGGTCTTTTTTTGTGCGCTACCTAATACGCCTCTGAAGGCCCGGGGCCTTGCACCGAGGGCACGGAAGGTGGTATATTCTAAGGGCAACGGGCTAAGGACGCCCGAACAACGCCAAGGTGGTAAAAGCATGTCCCCCCAAAAAATCCGCGTGTTAATAGTAGACGATTCTGCCTTTATGCGGGTGTTATTGAAACAGGTCTTAGAGTCTGCAGGCGATATCCAAGTGGTAGGAGTGGCCCGGGACGGAAGGGACGCCCTGGCCAAGGCTGCCTCCCTACGTCCGGATGTGATCACCCTGGATGTGAATATGCCCCACATGGACGGCCTTACCACTTTGCATCACCTTATTAACACTAACCCGCAAACCCGGGTTATCATGTTATCCTCCTGGACCAAGGAGGGAGCGGAAACCACCCTCCGAGCCCTGGAGTTAGGGGCTATAGATTTCGTAGCTAAACCCGGCAGCTCGTCGGATCCGGCCGTGGAAGAACTAAAGGAGGAGATAATCGAAAAGGTACGCCAGGCCGCCCGAGCCCGGGTATCTGCCCGTCCGGTCCCAACACCGCCGAAAAGCCCGAGCCCCTTCGATTGGGGCCCTAAAGTCGGCGGCCTTCAAAATTTAATCCTCATGGGAACCTCCACGGGAGGACCGCGGACCCTATCCGAAATTTTATCCCGGCTGCCCGGAAACCTTCCCGCCGGCATCGTTATTGTGCAGCACATGCCCCCCACCTTCACCGCCAGTCTGGCCAAACGCTTGGATGAAACCTGCCCCGTAAGAGTGGAAGAGGCAGCCGAGGGAACCCTTATAGAGCCGGGAAAGGCCGTAATAGCCCGGGGAGGCTATCACATAGATTTTATAGCGGATGCGGGAGGAGAAATCCGCTGCCGCCTAACCCTCGAACCCTCCACCGCCCGTTTCCGGCCCTCGGTGGATGTGATGTTCGAGAACGCCATGAAGATTTATCCTCCGTCCCGGATCATAGGCGTACTCCTTACCGGGATGGGTAACGACGGCGCCCGGGGCATGGCCGAACTGAGGCGCCGGGGCGGGTACACCATTGCCGAGTCCCGCGAGACCGCCACTATCTGGGGCATGCCACGGGCGGCCTACGAGGCCGGCGGAGTGGACGAACTTCTGCCCAGCCATAGCATACCGGACGCACTGCTGGCGAGGGTGGTCAAAAAGTGAGCGGGGCAGGGAGTATGTTTTACAGGCGTAATCAAGATCTGGCTAATTGCCGGACACACAAGAAGCAGCCCCCCGGCCGGAGCCGGGGGACTGTAGTAGCTCATTTAAACTTAACCTCCGTCAGCACCAGGCGGCCGTAACCGTCCTCCCAGCTGGCCTCAGATTCACCGTCCCCGATCATTATCCCTGAAACTTTACGGTAACCCTGACGATTGACCCCAGCAGCGATAAGCACACTCTGGACCCGTACCCGGCCGTAACGGTAACCCGGTAATGGGCCATCCTTCTTCCCTTCCGGTCAATGTTTTTTGCCTATTTTCATCTACCAGAGGGAGGGTGGCCTTCCCTGCTTTTAAACTCAGCTTTTTTACACACTATATCGGACACTACTTAGGTCCTACTCCAACCCCACGCATGTAAAATAAATTCTTACCCGAACTCAAAACCCAGTCTTCGAACGTTATGGAAATTTTCACTTCTTATTCCGCGGTACACTTGAAAATCTCCCACTTCTATGTGACGACCCTCAGGCCTGGTTCTTCGCCAGGCTCCGGGCACACCTGCCAGCGATAACATATTATGTAATGCAAATAGGAGGTGTTTTCTAAGTATGGCTATCCAGGAAGGGCAGCTAGAAAACAACTGGTATTATGTTCCCGATCCCCTCGGGCTAACTTCTTTACGTAGCCACGGCCGCCAGTTAAAATACATCCTACCCTTCTGGTTCGGCGTTACCGAGACAGGAAACCTCGTGGATCAAGCCGATACTGAAGGCCTGGCGGCCATCCGGCAATTTCATCTCCCCGTGCTGGCCATAGTCCATAACTACTCCAGTCCCCAGTACGGCCCCTTGATACACCGCTTGTTGACTACACCAAGCTTACGCCAAACCCTGGTAAACAATATCTTGAGCCTAATGTACCGCTGGGGTTTCGCCGGTGTCAATATCGATTTTGAATTTCTGCCCCCGGAGGATCGTGCGTCCTTGACCGGGTTTATGCGCCAACTCTCCCAGGCCCTCCGCCCGGCAGGCTTTTTAACCACCATCTCCGTACCGGCGGAGCTGGAGGATAACCCCCGCCACCCCTTCTCGGGCGCCTTCAGTTACCCGGAACTGGGAGCCCTTAGTGACCAGGTCTATATTCTTGCTTACGACGAACATTTCGGTACACCCGGCCCTATCGCTTCCCTGGGTTTTGTTCGCCGGGTGCTGGACTACGCTGTTACGGTTATCCCCCGGGAAAAAATACGCCTGGGTATGGCCGTTTATGGTTATGACTGGGCTGAAGGAGCGGCCACTCCCGTAACCCTCTCCCATAGCCAAGCTTTAGAGCTTGCCCGCCGCGTGGGCGCAACTATTTATTATGACCAGGCGGCTCAGGAATCCACCTTTAGCTATGTAGAAGATAATATTCCCCATGTAGTATGGTTTGAAGATGTGCGGAGCTTTAGCACAAAGCTGGGGCTGGCGCGGGAGTACGACCTTCCTGGCATCGGTGTCTGGCGCCTAGGGTTAGAAGACTCGCGCATCTGGGAACTGCGAGCCGGGGGGTAAAGGCTAGTAACTGCCTGCTCCGTCTCTAGAGCTATTTCATAACCGGCATCCAATTTACCAGGCATTGCTAATTCCAGGGCCAAACGGCTATTTTAGATTTGCTAAGAAATCAAACAGACGGGGTGGACGAACTCCTGCCCATCCACAGCATAGCGGACGCACTGCCGGCGAGGGTGATCAAAAAATAAAGGGAAAAGAAAAACCTCAACAGGTACTACTCCTGTTGAGGTTTCTTGTGCTTTGGCTCCCCGGGCAGGACTCGAACCTGCAACCACTCGGTTAACAGCCGAGCGCTCTACCATTGAGCTACCGAGGAACATTATAAAATAAACTTTCTGGCGGTGACCTACTCTCCCGGGTATAGACCCAGTACCATCGGCGCTGGAGGGCTTAACTTCCGTGTTCGGGATGGGAACGGGTGTTTCCCCTCCGCTATTACCACCAGAAAGCATATTCCCTTTTTTGTTTTGTTCCCTCAAAACTGCACAGTGCTAAGGTTTTTCGGCCTTTAGAGGTCAAGCCCTCGACCGATTAGTACCGGTCCGCTAAAGGGGTTACCCCCCTTACACTCCCGGCCTATCTACCTGGTCTTCTCCCAGGGGTCTTACCCGGTTGTCCCGGTGGGAAACCTTATCTCGGGGTGGGCTTCGCGCTTAGATGCTTTCAGCGCTTATCCCCTCCAGACTTGGCTACCCAGCGGTGCCCCTGGCGGAACAGCTGGTACACCAGCGGTCTGTCCATCCCGGTCCTCTCGTACTAGGGACGGCTCCCCTCAAGTTTCCTCCGCCTGCGGTGGATAGGGACCGAACTGTCTCACGACGTTCTGAACCCAGCTCACGTACCGCTTTAATGGGCGAACAGCCCAACCCTTGGGACCGACTTCAGCCCCAGGATGCGATGAGCCGACATCGAGGTGCCAAACCCCGCCGTCGATGTGGACTCTTGGGCGGGATAAGCCTGTTATCCCCGGGGTAGCTTTTATCCGTTGAGCGATGGCCCTTCCATCCGGTACCACCGGATCACTAAGCCCGACTTTCGTCCCTGCTCGACCCGTCGGTCTCGCAGTCAAGCACCCTTATGCCTTTGCACTCTACGCGCGATTTCCGTCCGCGCTGAGGGTACCTTTGGACGCCTCCGTTACCTTTTAGGAGGCGACCGCCCCAGTCAAACTGCCCACCTGACACTGTCCCCAAACCTGTCCCAGGCCCTAGGTTAGAATTTCGGTACCCCAAGGGTGGTATCCCAACGTCGGCTCCCCGCACCCTGGCGAGCACGGTTCTCCGCCTCCCACCTATCCTGTACATGAAGTACCAAAACCCAATGTCAGGCTACAGTAAAGCTCCACGGGGTCTTTCTGTCCTACCGCAGGTAACCCGCATCTTCACGGGTACTACAATTTCACCGAGCCCCCCGTCGAGACAGCGCCCAAGTCGTTACGCCTTTCGTGCGGGTCGGAACTTACCCGACAAGGAATTTCGCTACCTTAGGACCGTTATAGTTACGGCCGCCGTTTACTGGGGCTTCGGTTCAGAGCTTCGCAAGGGGTACCCCCCTCACTAACCCTTCCCCTTAACCTTCCAGCACCGGGCAGGCGTCAGCCCCTATACCTCAGCTTTCGCTTTCGCAGGGACCTGTGTTTTTGGTAAACAGTCGCTTGGGCCACTTCTCTGCGGCCCCCTCAGGCCACCAAGTGTTCACTTGGCTACCCTACTCGGGGCACCCCTTCTCCCGAAGTTACGGGGTCATTTTGCCGAGTTCCTTGACGAGGGTTCGCTCGCGCGCCTGTGGATACTCTCCTCGCCTACCTGTGTCGGTTTCCGGTACGGGCACCTGGCCCCCTTCGTTAGAGGCTTTTCTCGGCAGTTTGGGATCGGCCAGTTCGGTACTCTAATTTCCCTCCCCGTCACCTCTCGGGCTTCCCGTGGAGCGGATTTCCCTGCCCCACACCCTACTGGCTTGGACGCACTCTACCAACGGTGCGCTGCGCCTACCCTCCTGCGTCACCCCGTCCTCAAACGGTGGCCAGGTGGCAGCGGAATCTCAACCGCTTATCCATCGCCTACGCCTCTACGGCCTCGGCTTAGGTCCCGGCTTACCCTGGGTGGACGAGCCTTCCCCAGGAACCCTTAGGCTTCCGGCGGGCAGGATTCTCACCTGCCTTCTCGCTTACTTATGCCGGCATTCTCACTACCCTGCGCTCCACTTACCCTCACAGGTAAGCTTCGACGCACAGAGTACGCTCCCCTACCCCGGCTAAGCCCACGCTTAGCCAGCCGCAGCTTCGGTGACGAGCTTTAGCCCCGTTACATTTTCGGCGCAGAGCCACTCGACCAGTGAGCTATTACGCACTCTTTAAATGATGGCTGCTTCTAAGCCAACATCCTGGTTGTCTCGGCAGCTCCACATCCTTCCCCACTTAGCTCGCCCTTTGGGACCTTAGCTGACGGTCTGGGCTGTTCCCCTCTCGACTATGAATCTTAGCACCCATAGTCTGACTCCCAAGGACCAACTAACGGCATTCGAGGTTTGAAAAGGTTCGGTAACCTGGTAAGGCCCCTAGCCTTATCAGTGCCCTACCTCCGTTAGTCTCACCTTGAGGCTAGCCCTAAAGCTATTTCGGGGAGAACCAGCTATCTCCGGGTTCGATTGGCATTTCACCCCTACCCACAGGTCATCCGACGACTTTTCAACGCCGTCCGGTTCGGGCCTCCACGGGCCTTTACCCCCGCTTCACCCTGCCCATGGGTAGCTCACCCGGTTTCGGGTCTACGGCAGCGAACTTAACGCCCTATTCAGACTCGCTTTCGCTACGGCTCCAGGCCTCCCAGCCCTTAACCTCGCCCGCTACCGTAACTCGCCGGCCCGTTCTGCAAAAAGTACGCCGTCAGTCTACCTCAACGGTAAACCTCCGACTGCTTGTGGGCATACGGTTTCAGGTCCTATTTCACTCCCCTCCCGGGGTGCTTTTCACCTTTCCCTCACGGTACTAGTCCACTATCGGTCGCTAAGGAGTATTTAGCCTTGGAGGATGGTCCCCCCTGATTCCCACAGGGTTCCCCGTGCCCCGTGGTACTCGGGTACTACCCCAGAGCCCTTAAGCCGTTTCGAGTACGAGGCTCTTACTCTCTACGGCCGGGTTTTCCAACCCTGTTCCCCTACGACTTAATGGTGCCCCCAGACAGCTGCCACTGCCTGTAAGGGTAGCCCCTCAACCCCTTATGCACAACGGTGGCAGCCTTCTCCATGCATAAGGTTTAGGCTCCTCCCCTTTCGCTCGCCGCTACTCAGGGAATCTCTCCTTGATTTCTTCTCCTCTGGGTACTAAGATGTTTCAGTTCCCCAGGTTCGCCTCCTGTACCTCAACAGTACAGGATGCCTAGGTATTACCCTAGGCGGGTTCCCCCATTCGGGCATCCCCGGGTACATGCGCCTGCTTGCGGCTCCCCGAGGCTTTTCGCAGCTTGCCACGCCCTTCTTCGCCTCTTAGCGCCTAGGCATCCACCGTATGCCCTTACTAGCTTGACCTCTTAAGCTAACCCCCGCACTGTGCAGTTTTCAAAGAACAAGCTCTACACTTAAACTCTGGTGGAGATGAGCGGATTCGAACCGCTGACCCCCTGCTTGCAAAGCAGGTGCTCTCCCAGCTGAGCTACACCCCCACCCCTATAGTTTGCCTGGTGGGCCTGGGTGGAATCGAACCACCGACCTTACGCTTATCAGGCGTACGCTCTGACCTTCTGAGCTACAGGCCCCTCTTGCTTTCAGGGACGAGGTCCCTGAAAACTGAACAGTGGTTTTAGGTGTTGGACGACCGACCTAGGAGTTTAACTCCTTAGAAAGGAGGTGATCCAGCCGCACGTTCCCGTACGGCTACCTTGTTACGACTTCACCCCAATCACCGGCCCCACCTTCGACGGCTGCCTCCCTTTCCAGGGTTAGCTCACCGGCTTCGGGTGTTACCGGCTTTCGTGGTGTGACGGGCGGTGTGTACAAGGCCCGGGAACGTATTCACCGCCGCATGCTGATCGGCGATTACTAGCGATTCCGCCTTCATGCAGGCGAGTTGCAGCCTGCAATCCGAACTGAGACCGGCTTTCTGGGTTCCGCTCCCCCTCGCGGGTTCGCCTCCCTCTGTACCGGCCATTGTAGCACGTGTGTAGCCCAGGACATAAGGGGCATGATGATTTGACGTCATCCCCACCTTCCTCCGGCTTATCGCCGGCAGTCCCTCTAGAGTGCCCGGCTTCACCCGCTGGCAACTAGAGGTAGGGGTTGCGCTCGTTGCGGGACTTAACCCAACATCTCACGACACGAGCTGACGACAACCATGCACCACCTGTCTCCGCGCTCCTAACCTTACGGTTAGGCACCCCAGTGTTTCCACCAGGTCCGCGGGATGTCAAGCCCTGGTAAGGTTCTTCGCGTTGCATCGAATTAAACCACATGCTCCACCGCTTGTGCGGGCCCCCGTCAATTCCTTTGAGTTTCAGCCTTGCGGCCGTACTCCCCAGGCGGGGTACTTATTGTGTTTACTACGGCACTGGAGGGGTCGATACCCCCAACACCTAGTACCCATCGTTTACAGCGTGGACTACCAGGGTATCTAATCCTGTTTGCTCCCCACGCTTTCGCGCCTCAGCGTCAGGTACAGTCCAGAGAGCCGCCTTCGCCACTGGTGTTCCTCCCGATATCTACGCATTTCACCGCTACACCGGGAATTCCGCTCCCCTCTCCTGCCCTCAAGCCTAACAGTTTCAAACGCATAACTGCGGTTGAGCCGCAGCCTTTTACGCCTGACACGTTAGGCCGCCTACACGCCCTTTACGCCCAGTAATTCCGGACAACGCTCGCCCCCTACGTCTTACCGCGGCTGCTGGCACGTAGTTAGCCGGGGCTTCCTCCTAGGGTACCGTCACTTCCTTCGTCCCCTAGGACAGGGGTTTACAACCCAAAGGCCTTCATCCCCCACGCGGCGTCGCTGCGTCAGGCTTCCGCCCATTGCGCAAGATCCCCCACTGCTGCCTCCCGTAGGAGTCTGGGCCGTGTCTCAGTCCCAGTGTGGCCGACCACCCTCTCAGGCCGGCTACCCATCGTCGCCTTGGTGGGCCGTTACCCCACCAACTAGCTAATGGGACGCAGGCCCATCCATGAGCGGTAGGCTCTCGCCCCCTTTCCTCCCCCCAGGATGCCCCAAGAGGAGCGTATCCGGTATTAGCCCCAGTTTCCCAGGGTTATCCCAGTCTCATGGGTAGGTTGCCTACGCGTTACTCACCCGTCCGCCGCTAAACCATACCAGTAAGCAAGCTTACCAGTATGGCCCGCTCGACTTGCATGTGTTAGGCACGCCGCCAGCGTTCGTCCTGAGCCAGGATCAAACCCTCCATAAAAAGATCTATCCCATCTTCACTTCCAAGCTCAATCCCAGCTTCTACCCCTCTATAAAGGGGTCGCCTACAACTTTCTCTTACGCCCAACACCTTACCACTGTTCACTTTTCAAAGACCTCGTCTCCCGACGCATCCCCTATCTTATCACCTCGCCGCCCCTTTGTCAAGAGGCCCTACCCTCTTTTCCTCCACCAGACCCCCCAACGGAACGGCATTGCCTAATATATCACCCACTCCAACCTCACTTCAACCCCGCCCTATCCCGCGTATTCCGCTTCTCGCCACGTTTCGTCATTTATACGGCCCTTATCCTTATGAAAGGTCACCTTTTCTTATAATTTGCCCTTTTATCCGCCTTCATATTATGGACCGCGGATTCCGAACATGCGTTCCCACCCCTCTGTTTTCACCCTATATGCTCCTTTATATTATGGTACTATATTATGGTACCCCCGGCGATGAACCGGCTTTATGATGCGGGTCTCCGTTATGATCAGGTCTACCGGAATGTCGTAGGGGGAGGGATGGGTGCTGGCCACTATTTGCAGGTCATAGGCCAGGGCGATCTTCGGGGTCCCCGGCCGCAGATGGGGCAAAAACCGGTCGTAATATCCGGCTCCATAGCCCAGGCGGTTGCCCTCCTCGTCGAAGGCCACCCCCGGCACAATACATAAGTCGATGGCTTGGGGCTTCACCGGCCGCAGGGTATCCCGCCGCGGTTCCATAATCCCCCATGTTCCCGGGCTCAGGTCCTCCGGATAGCGGTATACCTCGGAGGCAATTAGCTCCCGCTTTTCTCGGTGACAATAGGGTACGGCTACCCTTTTGCCCTGCCTCAGGGCTTCTTGCAGGAGTTCCCCGGTCTTTACTTCACTACCAAAGGAAACGTAGAGCATTACCATCCGGGCCTCTTGCCACGACAATAACCTCACCAGCCGTTCTTGAATGGCCTGGCTCTTGCGGGCCACCGCGTCCGCTGGAAGGCTATCCCGCCTGGTAAGTATTTCCCTCCGCAGCTCTTTTTTCACCTTTCTCCCCCCACATCTTTAATGGCGAAGCACTTCCACCGGGAGGCCAGCGGCCTCGGCCAGCTCTCTATAAGACCTGCCCGTCAGGTCCCGCCCCCAGAAGTCAAAGGCTGCACCAGGCAAAAGGATTAGGTCGGGCTGCGCCTTGGTAATTCTCTGCCCTTCTGCTTCCCAGGCCCGCACAAAGTCCGCTACCGTGAGCAGGCCGGCACAGGCAATGGATCCCCCGAAGAAGTAATTGGGCACCGGACGCACCTCTGCCACCCCGCGAACTGATCTAAGCATGGCCCTAACCACTCCTTCGGCAAGCTGGGAAGTAAAAATCAGCGCCCGCCGGGCTCCGTAGCGGCGGCAGGCCTCCTCTACCAGCTCGGCTATTGCCGGGTCCGCGTCCCACTCCAGGACGATCCCGCTTTTCTCCCCCGGAGACAATTCAAGGGTTACTTCCCCCCTCCAGAAATGGGGCCCGGCCTCCCGTTTTATCCTAAGGTGCCTCCGGCCTGGCCGCGAAACCAGGGCAAAGGCTTCTACCCGGCAGCGGGGGGCCTTTCCATCCACAGAGAGTATAACGTCTCCCCTTTGCAGACCGGCGGCTTCCGCGGGCGATGCCGGGATGACGCCGACTACGCGGGGAATAAGATCCCGCACCATAGGCGGCTCCAACCAGATGGGCACCTTTATCTCGCGCCGGAGTTCCGCTATAAAATTTTCCAGATCCCGGCGCAGGTCCGCAACATTAAACTGCAGGTGTGGCGGCGCCAGGCGGGTAAAACCGGGCAGGAAAACCCGGATAGTGGAGGCCCCCGCATCGGCAGCGCCCCTGAGGGTAGTCTCCAGGTCATCCCAGCCTACCAGGAATGGATAGGCCACCACGCTCCCGTGCCACCGTATGCCCCTTGAGGTCAGGCCTTCCAGGGTCCGCTGCAGAGGAAGGGTTTCCTCCTTCCCTAAAAGCCTCTTTCTCCCGGCCGGAGTCAAGCTGTTAATAGAAATGGTGATTTCCACGGGCCTTAGGGCTAGGAGGGCCTCTATTGTCCTTTCATCCAGGAGCAGGCCGTTGGTGGTAATTTCCACAGGAGTCTGGGGGTAACGCCGCCGCAAACGGGCCATTATCTCCAGGAAATGGGGGTGGGTAAGGGGCTCACCTTCCAGCAGTCGGGTGGCCGATTCACCTATGACGATCTTGCGCCGGCAGTCCAGATAATCAAGAAGGACTTCCACCTCCTCCAAAGACAGCGGTGGAAAGGCCAGGGTTTCTACTCCCGGAGGGTTTTGGCGGTGGCTGCAGAAAACACAGTGGAGGTTGCATGTCGAGGTCAGGGGCAGGATGTTATAATGGGACGCGGTGAGGGCTATCAACTGCCACTTATCCACAGACTTATCCACGTCCCAAATCCTTGATTTCTAAGGACTCGCGGTATTTATCCACATTATGAACCCCCTTCGCCCGTCTCCAGCCTCCCATCTTTTCCACATGGCCCCGCTTTGATTCTCCTATTTAACCACAGCCTTATACACATTATCCACAATTCTTACCCTTGTCCCCAACCCCTTCAAGGTCCCAAGGGTCCCGTAGGACCTCGCACAACAGATTCTATCAGGGGAAGATGGGGAACGGCGTCCAGGTCCAGGGAAGAAAATTCCCCCCGTACATACTGGTAATGGGCTGCGCAGGCGATCATGGCGGCATTGTCGGTACAAAAAATTCGACGGGGAATGAACACCGGCAACCCCACCTCCTGGGCGGCAGCGGATAACGCCCGGCGCAGGGCTTCATTGGAGGCCACCCCGCCCACGGCCAAAATAGACCGGGCCGACGGGACCCTTTTTACCGCCCTCATGGTCTTACCCACGAGGACGTCCACCACCGCCTGCTGAAAACTGGCCGCCACATCGGCAAGGTTAATTTCCCGACCGGCCTGTTGTTCCTGCCGCAGGTAATTCAACACCGCGGTCTTCAGGCCGCTAAAGCTGAAGTCCAGGCTCCCCTCTTCCAGCCAAGCCCGGGGGAAGGGGATGGCCGCCGGATTGCCCTGGCCTGCGAGCCTTTCCAGCTCGGGCCCGCCCGGATACCCCAACCCCAGGGCGCGGGCAACCTTGTCAAAGGCCTCCCCTGCCGCATCATCCCGGGTAGTACCCATCAGGTAGCGCTTACGGTGGCTTTCCAGATACAGGAGGGAAGTATGGCCGCCGGAAACCACCAGGCATACGGCGGGGAGCGGCAGATCCGGGTATTCCAAGAAACCGGCGTAAATATGACCGATTAGATGGTGCACTCCGATGAAGGGTTTTCCCAGGGCATAGGCCAGGCCCTTGGCATAGGACAAACCTACCAGCAAAGCGCCTACCAGGCCGGGCCCGTAGGTGGCGGCTATGGCGTCTACGTCCGCAAAGGAAATACCGGCCCGGTCCAGGGCTTCTTGCACTACAAGGGGGATATTCTCTAGATGCCGGCGGGAAGCAATTTCCGGTACGACTCCTCCAAAGCGCCGGTGGACCGATTGAGAGGCAACGATATTGGCCCGTACCTTCGTCCCGTCTTCCACTACGGCGGCCGCCGTTTCGTCACAAGAAGTTTCCACGGCCAAAATGAGATCAGGCATGCTCTTCTCCCTGCCGGTAAAAGTGCTTCCACATGATAATGGCATCCTCATGGTTGTCGTTGTAATATCCCTTTCGGATGCCGGCGCGAACAAAGCCCAGCCTTGCATAAAGACGCTGGGCCGGCAAATTGGAGACCCGCACTTCCAGGGTCATGCGGTCGGCGCCCAGGCGCGCCGCTTCCTGCATAAGGGTTCTGAGGAGCAACTCCCCCAGGCGTCTTCCCCGGTAAGCCGGGTGGACGGCGATATTAGTTATATGGGCCTCGTCCAAGATTATCCACATTCCCGCGTATCCGACGACGCGGTCCCCCTCGAGGCAGACATAGTAACGGGCGCAATCGTTGGTCAAAAGCTCGTTTAGAAAAGACGAGCGCGGCCACGGCGAGGGAAAGGAAGCCCTTTCAATGGCCAGCACCTCGTCCAGGTGCCGGATGGTCATGGGCACAACAGCCATTAACTTCAGGCCTTCAGTTCGGCCGCCGATGGCCGTAGGTACAGGGGCTTTAACTGAAACAGATCGTCCTCCTGGTTCCGGCTCAGCCGTATCTGGCCCTGGCGGGCTATCTGGGCTGCACGAGGCATGGTATTTTCGGGAGGCAAAAAAACCGCCCGCTCTTCCAATTCCTCCCATACCTTCATATAGGGCATCACGGCATCGCCTAAGAAGTATACCGGCTCGCCGTAAGAAGCCAACTCTAGAACCCAAGAAGAGGGATTCACGGCTCGATAAGAAACCAGACAATTTAACCTTCCCCCCTGCCAGCGATAGAGCGCTGTATAAACCTCCTGACGCCGGGCCACCACCACGGGGCATATTAAACCTCCCACGCCCGCTGCGTTCAAAGCCAAGGCATCCAGGGTGGGTATCCCCACCAACGGCTTGCCGCCGGCATGGGCCAAGCCTTTAGCCGTGGCCAGGCCAATGCGCAAGCCGGTAAAGGAACCCGGCCCGAGGGCCACGGCTATTCCGGCCAGGTCCTTAATCTTTACTCCTACTTCCTCTAGTAAAGAGGATATCACCGGTAAGAGGCGCCGGGAATGATGTTCCTTGCTGTCTAAATATACTTCGGCCAGCAGCTTTTGGGCATCCACCAGGGCCGCGCTAACGACCGAGGTGGAGGTTTCGATACCCAGTACCAGCAACAACTTCCACCCCTAGAACCGAGTTCTCCCCTTTTACCCAGGGGATAGAGCCGTCCCTGTGCCACCACCTGCATCAGTCGCCGGGAAAGCCGGGCCAGCGTTAGCTATTCTCCAAGCAGAGACCCGGCCAGCTCCTTTACCAGCTCCAGGTAGCGCTCCCCTGAGGGGATCAGGCGGGCCCGGCGCCCCTCGCCGGGACCTACTGCCAGATGAATTTCCAGCCGTTCGGGGACAAAAGCCCCCAGCCTGTCTCCCCACTCCACCACCGTCACTCCCGAGCCCTTCAAATACTCTTCTAAACCCAAATCCCAGATTTCCTCCGGGTCCTCCAGGCGGTAGAGGTCCAGGTGATAGAGGGGACAGCGACCACGGTATTCCTGGATCAGGGTAAAGGTCGGGCTGGTAATCCAACCCTCCACTCCCAATCCCTCGGCTAGGCCCTGGGCCAGGGTCGTTTTGCCAGCCCCCAGTTCGCCTGCAAGAATTATAACGTCCCCCGGGAGCACCAGCCTTCCCAGAGCTCGACCCAGCTTGCGTGTAGATGTGGAATCCTTTAAGAATACCTCCACCAAAAAACCCCCAGGCCTGTATCCCTACATCCTCGAAGTCGTCCGCTAGTAGTATTGCCGGCAGCTTTTCCCGGCAAACCGGGCCACCACTTCAATAAGCCTTCAAACCCCACTCGGCCTCCAGGGACAGCTGTTCCGTGTGCAGTTCCCGGTATAGGTCGCGCACCTTCTTGAAATCCTCCCATACCGGCCTCTTCTTCCCTTCGTCCCGCAGCAGGGCTGCCGGGTGAAAGGTGGGCATATAACGAATCCCGTCCTTCTCAATCCACTGGCCCCGCAGGCGAGTAATGCTCCCTCCAGGGGCAATCAGGGTTTGAGTGGCCAAGGCCCCCAGGCAAACGATGATCTTGGGCCGGACGAGGCGGATCTGTTCCTCCAGATACCCCCGGCAGGCCTCAACCTCCGCGCTGGTAGGCAGCCGGTTTCCGGGCGGACGACATTTTACAACGTTGGTGATATAAACCTCCTCCCTCCGGAAGCCAGCTGCCCTCAAGATGCGGTTAAGAAGTTCCCCAGCCGCCCCCACGAAGGGGCGCCCCAGCTGGTCTTCCCGAGCCCCCGGCCCTTCGCCGACCAGCATCAAAGTCGCCCGGAGGCTGCCCTCGCCCAAAACTACGTTCTTAGCCGTACGCCTCAATCCACAAGCTCTACAAGAATTAACCCTCTGCCTCAATCCTTCCCAGTCCATGTCCAATCCCCACTCTAAAGGAAAAACAAAGGCGCCCGCCGCCCCGGCCGGGCAGGCCCTAAGCACGGGCACCGGAAAAGCCGAAGGTCCTTTAGCCTACCACCCTATCTAATCTTCCGCCCTTCCTTGGCCGCCTCCACAACGGACAACAGTTCCGCGGCTGCCGCGCGAACATCCCGGGCGCTCACCACTGCGGAAATAACGGCCACGCCGTCTGCCCCCGCGGCCACCACCCCGGCAGCATTCTCTCGGTTAATACCTCCGATGGCCACCAGGGGTATAGATACAACCCTCTTCAGGGTGGAAATCAATTCCGGACCCACCGGTTGACCGGCATCGGCCTTGCTGCCGGTGGCAAAAATCGGCCCCACTCCAAGATAATCGGCCCCCGCGGCCTGGGCGTCCCAGGCTTCCTCCACACTGCCCACGGACACGCCCAAAATCCGCCCTGGTCCCAGGAGCCGGCGGGCGATTGACGCAGGAAGGTCGTCCTGCCCCAGGTGGACGCCGTCAGCCTCTACGGCCAGGGCCACATCCAGACGATCATTAACAATAAAGCCCGCCCCGGCCTCCCGGGTGAGCTTTCTTATCTCCCGTCCCACCTCAACCAGGGCGCGGGCCGTCCAGTTCTTCTCCCGCAGCTGAATGACCGTAGCACCCCCGGCTAAGGCCTGGCGAACCACTTCAAGGGTCTGCCGGCCGCAGGATAATTCGGAAGAAGTGACGACATAGAGATCGTAACGCATAGCTCTCCCTGCCCCTCAAGTTCCGTAAGCCTGGGTCTCTAGGTACATAACCCGGCGCACCTCGGCCTTGATTTCTTCCAGGTCAAAGGGTTTCAACAGGAAACCGCTGGCGCCGCGTTCCCACAACTCTTTTTCGTTGGCCGCCCCCAAATAGGCGGTTACGATGATAACCTTGGTGGTGGGCGAGGAAGCCTTAATGTGGGGTAAAGCCTCCAGCCCATCCATGAGGGGCATTTTAACATCCATGATCACTACGTCGGGCTGGAAGGCATTGACCTGCTGGATGGCCTGCAAACCGTTAGCGGCTACCGCCACCTGGAACCCCTCATCTTTAAAGAGGAGTTCCAGCAGCAGGCGAACCCCTGGTTCATCATCCACCACCAGTAACCTAGGTGGCTTATCCATAGCCGGCCTCCCGGGAGATCGGTAAACTACCTGATCTTATTTTCTTCTTTCATTCGACTTTAGTAGCCTGGATTCCTGCAGGGGGTGGAAATATCTGCTGCAGAAATGAAATGTTGAAAAAGTTGTCGCTGCTCGGGACACCGGGTTATCAGTTCTTCGGGATGCCATTGCACCCCCAAGACGAAGGACCCTCTTGTACCCTCCAGGGCCTCTATAATGCCATCACCCGCCCGGGCGCTGACCCGTAGGCCCTCGCCGGGATCCCGGACGGCCTGGTGGTGCATACTGTTCACCCGGGCCCTGGGTCCCAGAATGGCGGCTAACAAGGTTTCCGGCAAAATCTCAATGGTGTGGTGGGGATGGGAACGCGGTTTCCGCTGGCTGTGCTGCCAGCAGCCCGGCACCTCGCGGGCTATGTCCTGGTAAAGGGTACCTCCGGCCGCGACGTTTAAGGTCTGCATACCCCGGCAGAGGGCCAGAATGGGCATCCCCCGCTCTAGGGCTCTCCGGGTAAGGGCGAGCTCGAACTCGTCCCTCTCGGGGAAGACCCGGCCCAGGCCTTCCCTGGGCTCCTGGCCGAAAAAGGCAGGATCGATATCGCCACCCCCTGTTAAGAGCAGCCCATCTATTATGCTTAAATACCGGTCCACCAAATCTACGGGGCCGGGGGGCAGGATTAAGGGTATACCCCCGGCGCAGCTCACCGCCTCGATATAGGCGCGGTTCAAGAAAAACCGCCTGTTCTCTAGGTCACCGTCGCAAGTCACCCCGATCACCGGCGCCATGGGGTGCCCCCCTCCCCCTGTCCCTTTCAGGCCGCCAGAAGGGCTGAAAACAAAAGCCTACCTGCGCAGGCAGGTAGACTCTTCCCCCTTTCCCTAAGCCGGGCTTCCCGGCTCAGTTCATATTTCCGTCAGGCCCAGGCTGATTTCGAGGGCCCTATTTACCTTCTCCATAATCTCATCGTCCAGAAAAGCCACCTTTTGTCTCAGGCGGCTCTTATCAATAGTACGAATCTGTTCCGTCAATATTACCGAATCCCGCTCCAGGCCGCTCTGGGCGGCGCTTATCTCCACATGGGTAGGCAGCTTGGCCTTGTTTATCTGGGAGGTAATGGCAGCTACGATGGTCGTGGGGCTATATTGATTACCGATGTCATTCTGGATAATGAGCACCGGCCGGGTACCCCCCTGCTCCGAACCCACTACCGGGTTTAATTGTGCATAGAAAATATCCCCGCGTCGAACCAGCATGTTACTTGCACTCCGCCAATTTGGTCTCGTAGTAGTTTTGCACTTCCTCCTCTACAGCATAGTGTTCCTTAGCCAGGGATAAATTAATTTGAGCCATTTCCTGGTATCCGCGCTTCATCTGCTCCCGGATGGCCCGCCGTCTACGTTCGGCTATATACAGTTTCATCGCCTCGCGAATAAACTCACTCCGGTTGCGCTTTTCCTGGTTGGCTAATCCGTCCACCTCGGCTAGCAGGCTTTCGGGAAGGCTTATCATGATGCGTCTGACGCCCGGCAAGGAAGGCACCTCCTCGAAATATTGCAAACAAGCTATAACCCATTATAGCAGTAAACTCCTGCCACAGCAAGTCGTTTCCTGCCTAAGGGCACCACCGCCCTGAAGGAGTCTCAGAAGGCCGGCGCCCCTTCCTCCCTCTAACCGCGCCCGTCCGGGAAAAGAACCCCCATCTTTATTGCGCGGCTGAGGATCCTGCCGAGAAGACTGCTAACTTCGGGTTTCTTCGTATAAATAGACCCGCGGCACCCTATGGGACACCATACACAAGACCTCGTAGTTAACAGTCCCCAGCCGGCCGGCAACCTCCTCGGCCGGCAGAACCGCTTCTCCCTGGCGGCCGAAAAGGACCACTTCATCACCTACCTGCACTCCGGGTATAGCAGTTACATCTATCATACAGTAATCCATGCATACCCGGCCGATGACCGGTGCCCGCCGACCCCGCACCAATACTTCTCCCCGGTTGGATAACAGGCGCGAGAAGCCGTCGGCGTATCCTACGGGCAGGGTGGCTACTCTGGTGGGCCGCGGGGCACAGTAGGTGCAGCCATAGCTTATATAGCTGCCCGGCGGTACTTCCTTGACCAGGATTACCCGGGTCTTAAAAGCCATGGCCGGCTGCAGCTCCAATCTGCCCCTATCCACTTCCTCCGAGGGATAGTGGCCGTACAGGCTAATCCCCGCCCTTACCAGGTTGAAATGGGTGGCCGGCAGGTCCAGGATGGCGCCGCTATTGGCCGCATGTTTCCACGGAATGTTTATTCCTGCCCGTTCTAATTCCTGCAGAATGCGCTCGAAGGTCTTGAGCTGCTGCCAGGTGTAGGTTTTGTCTAGGGCATCGGCATTGGCAAAGTGGGTAAAAATGCCCTCCAGGACTACCCCCGGTAGCCCGCATATGGCCCGCGCTACCTCTAGGGCCTCCTCGGGGAAAACTCCCAGGCGCCCCATACCCGTATCGATTTTCAGGTGGATCTTGGCCGTCCGTCCCGCGGCTGAGGCCGCCCGGGAAAGGGCCCGGGCTTGCTCCAGATTAAATACGGTCTGAGAAATATCCTCTTTAACTATTATAGGAGCATCCTCTAAAGACAAATAACCCAATATGAGGATTGGAGCCCCCACACCGGCCCGGCGCAGCTCTACAGCTTCGTCTACGGTGGCGACACCCAGCCAAGAAGCACCATTGGCCAGAGCCGTCCGGGCCACGGGCACGGCCCCGTGCCCGTAGGCGTTGGCTTTGACAACGGCCATGAGTTCTGTCCGGGGAGCCAGCAGGTTCTTTAGCTGCCGCGTATTATGGGCTATAGCTCTAAGATCGATTTCGGCCCACACCGGCCTCGACATGGTGCTTAACACCCTCCAATTTCTAAGCTTCGAGTTTGGCGAGTACCGACGGCAGACAATCCAGCAGGTCGCCGGCCACCAGGCCCCGGTGTCCTTTCACGCGGGCCGCCTCGTCACCGGCTGAGCCGTGGAGGAAAACTCCCACGGCGGCGGCCGTACCAGAGGTCAGTCCTTGAGCTATCAACCCGGCAATAACACCGGTTAACACATCCCCGCTGCCCGCCGTGGCCATGCCCGGATTACCGGTAGGGTTAACATAGGTATCTCCTGCCGGACAGGCGATGATCGTCCGGGCTCCCTTCAGCACCACCACAGCCCGCCATTCCTGGGCGGCCCGGGCAGCCGTGGCCAGACGGTCTTCCTGAACCCTGGCCGCCGTAGTCCCCTGCAACCGAGCCATCTCACCGGGATGTGGCGTCAAGACCACCTCCCCTTTGGCTTCCCATAGCCACCGAGCATCATCAGCCAGGGCATTCAGGGCGTCGGCGTCCACCACCACCGGACAACGCACCTGGGGGAGGAGTTCCCGGACCAAAAGGCTGGCGGAGGGGTCCCGAGATAGGCCGGGGCCAATGGCCAGCACCCGACACCGTTCCAGCATTTCCAGAATAAGAGGCAGGGCCTCCCGGCTCACGGCCCCTTCCGGCGTTTCCGGCAAGCCCCTGGTCATAATTTCCGCCGCCCCGGCCGCCACCGTCCCCTGACAGCTCCGGGGTACGGCCGCCGTCACCAGCCCGGCCCCGGCCCGCAAGGCGCCCATAGCCGTAAGAATAGGGGCTCCCGTCATGCCTCGGCAGCCGCCCACTACCAGAACATGGCCGAAAGAACCTTTATGGGCTGTGGAATCCCGGGGTTTTAAGTGCTCGCGACACCAATCGGGGGTAAGCAAGCGTACTTTCAATCCCCGGCTCTCAATGAGATGCCGGGGAATACCGATGTCGGCTATTTCTACCCTGCCGGCCAGGGTGGCTCCGGGTTCTAGGGCCAGGCCCAACTTTGGCAGGGCAAAGGTCACCGTCCACGTGGCCCGGATGCAAGGGCCGTGACTGCGGCCCGTATCGGCTTCCAGGCCCGAGGGGAGGTCCACGGCCACTACAGGCTTGGCCGCCCGATTAATCAATTGAATAACTTCACCGGCTACCCCCAGGGCAGCTCCCTTGAAGCCCGTACCGAAAATGGCATCTACCACCAGATCGGCATATAGCAGGGCGATGTCGGCCCTCTGCAAGTGGTTTTGCTCCAGGAGGGGAAAAACTTTACCCCCCATTTTCTGATAAATTTCCAGATTGGTGCGGGGATCGCCCCGCAACTCTTCTGGACGGGCCAGCAGGAAGACCTTTACTTCGGCGCCTTCGTTGTGGAGGTGGCGGGCCACCACCACCCCGTCTCCTCCGTTGTTGCCCTTGCCGGCAAAGATCAGCACCCGCTTGCCCCGAGCCGTGCC
Organism: Thermanaeromonas sp. C210; assembly: GCF_013167955.1. Classification (NCBI taxonomy): domain Bacteria; kingdom Bacillati; phylum Bacillota; class Clostridia; order Neomoorellales; family Neomoorellaceae; genus Thermanaeromonas; species Thermanaeromonas sp. C210. The sequence continues at coordinate 369,272 of NZ_BLWF01000001.1, read as the reverse complement.
GCCAAAATAACGGCGGATGGATTCCACCACCCGCAGCCCTGCGTTTTCCATGAGGACAATGCTGGGGATAAAATACTCCCGGCTCGCCGAGCGGTCGATTTCTCCCATTTCCGCCGCGGTCACCAGGTACATACCTCGATCACCTCCTGTCCGCTATGGCGACGGCTACCGCCATACTGCCGTGATGGGAAAGGCTCACGTCGATGCCCGCAATCCCCTTTTCCCGAGCGACTTCTGCTACCCGTCCGTGGAGCACCACCTGGGGTCGGCCGCGCTCATCGACGATAATCTCGACATCCTTCCACCTCAGTTGACCCCATCCCAAGCCCAGGACCTTAAACACCGCCTCCTTGGCCGCCCAGCGTGCAGCCAGCGACGCCCCCGGACGCCTCCGGCCCCCGCAGTAGGCCTGTTCCCGGGAGGTAAAGACCCGGTGTAGGAAGCGGGGGTGTCGGTCTAGGGCCTTCTCGATGCGCTCAATCTCTATAATATCTATGCCGACGAGGGGCATTTCTTACGTCCTCCTATGGAGCCGGATTTCTTATGTTTTATCGTGCGCTCGCCATATCAGGACCGGTCTGCCATTACCTTCCATTATACCTCACTTTCCTCTAGCCTTATGCACACCTTTTATCTCTTTTCGGCAAAAAGAGTCGAATACCTTCCAGCCACCGCTGGGAGGGTAAAAATGCCCTTCAACCCCTCCAAATCTACTTTTAACGGCCAAAAACTTTTCATCCTTCGGGGGGCTTGCTATGATAACCAGTAAATACGTATGGGCCCCAGGAGCACCTTCGAGACTGCTCCCTCCTTGGCCCCGAAAAGGAGATGTAACTATTGTTATTCATATACTCTTATTGCAATTTTTAATCATCTCATATATATCTACAAAGGAGGCGACTCCATGAAGCAGGAAGGGAAGACCCTGGAAGCCCTGCTGCGGGAAAACCGGTTGTTTCACCCGCCGGAGGATTTTGCCCGGCAGGCCAACACCTCCCGGTCGAAGCTTTTTGAACTTAAAGATACCGAAGAATTCTGGGCCGCGGCCGCTTCCTCCCTAACGTGGTTTAAGCCCTGGGACAAGGTACTGGAGTGGGATTATCCCCGGGCCTGGTGGTTTAGCGGTGGCACCCTCAACGTATCTTTTAATTGTCTGGACCGGCACTTAACTTCTTGGCGGCGCAACAAAGCAGCCCTAATCTGGGAAGGGGAGCCGGGTGACTTCTGCGTCCTGACCTACCGCGACCTCTACCGAGAAGTAAACAAGTTTGCCGCCGTCCTGCGCTCCCTAGGGGTACGGCGGGGTGACCGCGTGACCCTGTATCTTCCCATGATTCCCGAGCTGCCCATTGCCATGCTTGCTTGTACCCGCATAGGCGCCGTGCACAACGTGGTCTTCGCCGGTTTCAGTGCCCATGCCCTCCAGGAGCGCATCAACGATATCGGCTCCCGCGTGTTAATAACCGCGGATGGCGGGTTCCGGCGCGGTCAGGTAGTGCCCCTTAAAGAAAACGCCGATGCCGCCCTCCAATCCACCCCCAGCATCGAAAGGGTGGTAGTGGCCAAGCGTACCGGACAGCCCGTAAATATGCAACCCGGGCGCGATCTGTGGTGGCATGAGCTGATGGCCACCGCGCCCCTCTACCTGGAGCCGGAGCACATGGAAGCCGAGGATCCCCTTTTCATCCTGCATACCAGCGGCACCACCGGGAAACCTAAAGGGGTGGTTCATACTACGGGTGGCTATCTGGTGGGGGTAGCCACAACGGCTCGCTATATTCTAGATTTAAAGGATGAGGACGTCTACTGGTGCACCGCCGACATCGGCTGGATCACCGGCCACAGCTACGTGGTCTACGGACCCCTGGCAAACGGCGCCACCGTCCTCATGTACGAAGGTGCCCCGGATTATCCCCGGCCGGACCGCTTCTGGCAGATCATAGAAAAGTTCGGAGTCACCATTTTCTACACCGCCCCCACTGCCATACGGGCATTCATGCGCTGGGGTACCAGCCATCCCGCCCGCCACGACTTGTCCTCTTTACGTCTGCTGGGAACCGTGGGCGAACCTATCAACCCGGAAGCCTGGATGTGGTATTACACCCACATCGGCCGACAGCGTTGCCCCATTGTGGATACTTGGTGGCAGACCGAAACCGGCATGATCCTGATAAGCCCCCTCCCCGGGGAAACGCCTTTAAAGCCCGGTTCAGCCACCAGGCCCTTCCCGGGCATTAAAGCCGACGTCGTGGATGAAAAAGGTAACCCGGTACCCCCCAACCAGGGCGGCTACCTAGTTATCAAGAAGCCCTGGCCCGCCATGATGCGTACCATCTACGGTGATCCGGATCGCTATGTCAGCCAGTACTGGTCCCGCATCCCGGGTTGCTATTTTACCGGCGACGGAGCCCGGAAGGATGCCGACGGCTACTTTTGGATCTTGGGCCGAGTAGACGACGTAATTAATGTTTCCGGGCACCGCCTGGGCACCATGGAGGTGGAGAGCGCCCTGGTGGATCACCAGGCAGTGGCCGAAGCCGCGGTCATCAGCCGTTCCCACCCCATTAAGGGCCAGGGTATAGTGGCCTTTGTGACCCTCAAAGAAGGGGTTTCCCCTTCACCAGACTTGGCCCAGGAGCTTAAAAACCACGTCGTAAACATAATTGGAGCCCTGGCCCGTCCGGAAGAAATCTTTTTCACCTCCGAACTCCCCAAGACCCGCAGCGGTAAAATCATGCGCCGCCTGCTCAGGGACATTGCCGAAGGCCGGGCTCTCGGTGATGTTTCCACCCTGGCCGACCCTGGAACGGTAGAACATCTTAGAAAGGCGTATGGAGAAGAAGCCTAGAAGTATGAGGGCCGCCCGCCCTACCGACCGCTACAGGACCCTTCTACAAACTTAAGGCTAAAACAAAAGGCAACAGCCCTTCTCCCATAAGAGCAGCGGTAGAAGGGCTGTTCCTTGTTCGGCTCCCCTAGGAACCCCAAAGGAAGTGCCTGTAAACTAACTGTCAAAGAAGAGCAAAATGAGGATCAGGAACAAGATAAAAGCAAACCTGCCGCCAAAAAGCCCAGTCCGAAAAGTCCTCCGCCCCTAGAGAAGCCCCCTTATTCAAAGTTTAATCCCGCTCGGGAAAGAAGCCGGCCCCATTAATCGTCTCCGAAGAAGAGAAGTATCAGGATCAGGAACAAGGATAAAGGCGAACCTGCCGCGCAAGAATCCTAAACTGGTGTAGACCATATGCTACTCCTCCATTCCCAGTTAGTATTTAACCTACTGTATGTATTCACCCGTCCAGGGGATGGTTACCGTCTTTCCCACTCCCTTCGGTTCATTCCTCCCCGGCAGGGGACGGAACAAGTAAAGTTTGTTGACAGAATGGGCCGGCGGTTGTAGCATATAATTACAAGATAATGGATGCTGTTTTCATAATTTTTTAATATCCTGCGGAGGAATCTATATGCATCCCCTGGTGTTCATTGCCGGTGCGCTGGCCTTAACCATAAGCGAAACCCTGGGGGTCTCCCTTTGGCTTAAAACTCCATGGGTGCCTGCCGCCCTTATTTTTGCCGGGATAAACGGGGTGGCCGTAACTATCCTGTTGCGCTACCTCATTCCGCCCTGCCTCAGCGCTCTAGAGGAAAAGGCCGCACCGGTCGGGGAACCTCCGGTGGACCCTACCTTCCAGATCGCCCACCAGACCCTGCCCTACCTGCGGCGGGGCCTTAACGAGGCTACGGCCGCCAAAACGGCGGAAATCATCCAGAACATTGCCGAAGTAGGGGCTGTAGCCATTACCGACCGGGAAAGGGTGCTGGCCTTCCTGGGTGCCGGCTGTGAAAAGCACCCCCCGGGCGAGCGCATCCTGACCGAGGCCACTAAAGAGGTCCTGGCGACGGGCCGCTACAAGGTCGTTCATACTACCCGGGGCCTTAATTGCCCTCGTTACCATTATTGCGAATGTCCCCTGGCTTCGGCAGTCATCGTCCCCTTAAAATGCCGCGGCGAAATAGTGGGGGCCCTTAAACTCTACCAGACTCAAGAGGGTACGCTCCCTCCCCATGTTATACGCCTGGCCATCGGCCTGGCGGAGCTGTTAAGCCTCCAGATAGAGCTGGCAGAACTGGATCGACAGCGTGAACTGCTGGTAGAGGCGCGGCTGGAAGCTCTGAACGCCCAGATCAATCCTCATTTTTTCTTCAACACCCTCAATACCATAATTAACTTCGTGCGTACCAATCCTGAGCGGGCGCGACGCCTTTTGGTGCGCCTGGCCGGCCTCTTCCGCCAGACTCTCAACCGGCGCAGCAGCTTTACAAGCTTGAGGGAAGAGCTGGCCTACGTTCGCAATTACCTTACCCTGGAGAAGGCCCGCTTCGGCAACAAATTTCGCTATATCCAGGACGTACCTCCCGAACTGCTCGATTACCACCTCCCGGTACTCAGCCTGCAACCCCTGGTAGAAAACGCCGTTAACCACGGCCTCATGCCTAAAGACGGACCGGGGTTGGTCAAGATCACGGCCCGCTTGCGGGGTGGGGAACTGCACATTACGGTGAGTGATAACGGGGTGGGCATTTCCCCCGAAAGACTGTCCCAGGTGCTTAAGCCGGGCTGTGGTTCGGGCAACGGTGTGGGCCTTAGCAATGTTAACCTGCGGTTCCAGAGCCTTTACGGTCCAGAGTACGGGTTAAAACTGAAAAGCGAGGTAAACAAAGGGACCGAAGTATACTTGCGCGTCCCTGTCATCCAATTGCCCAAAGCGGCAGAAGATCCGAGGGAAGCCCTCCTTGCCCCAAACCGCGCAGCGAATTCCAGCTAAGGGGTGAACAATCATGAAGCTGAAGGCTTTAATCGTCGATGACGAATATCCCGCGCGGCAGGAGCTGCGCTTTATGCTTCAAGAATTTAAAGACGTAGAAATTGTGGGCGAAGCCACCAATGCCAAGGAGGCCTTAAGCCTAATAAGCGCGTTGGACTACACGGTAGTCTTCCTGGACATCAACATGCCGGGCATGAACGGCCTGGAGCTTTCGCGGGCCATCCAGGGAAGGCCCAACCCACCTCTGGTTATCTTCGTAACGGCTTATGAAGAGTATGCCTTGCAGGCCTTTGAGGTAAACGCGGTGGATTACTTGTTGAAGCCCTTTGAACCGCGGCGCCTGCGCCAGGCCTTGGATAAAGTCCGCAGGCTGCTGGAACAAGGCCAGGGCCCGCCCCAGGCACCAGCTAAAGAAGCTCCATCCCCTCAAAGAGTCGAGGCCACCTTGAACCGCATCCCCGTGGAGAAGGACGGCAAGACCCTGCTCTTGGACCAGGATGAGCTGTACTACGCCTACACTCAGGACGACGGCGTTTATCTGAAGACCTTTGCCGAACATTATGCCAGCCGGTTTACCCTGAAGGAGCTGTTAACGCGCCTGGACCCGAAAATCTTTTTCCGGACCCACCGCTGTTATATCGTTAACCTTACCAAGGTCAAAGAGATCGTCCCCTTTTTTAACGGCACTTATACTTTAATCCTGTCCGATAAGCAACACAGCGAGGTGCCGGTCAGCCGCAACCAGGCCGGCCCCCTCAAGGCCCGCCTGGGACTTTAGGGCGCAGAAGGGCAATAAAGTAGAGCAAAGCCGCTATCTGGACCGGTACCGGGACCGCCAGCCCTCTAGGCTGGAGGGAGAAAAAGAAACCTTTAGGCCTCCAAGGGGTACCCATATACGCTTAGGGCCTACCCCGCATTGCCGGAGCAAGCCCTAAAAGCAGTTCCCTAGTAATAAACCTTAAAACTGTTACCGCCTTACCACGGTACCGGTCCACGCCTGCTATTCCTTAATCTGGCACACTAATTCCTTTAATAGATTTTCATCCTGGTCCACGAAGCGGACGGTCAACCTGCCGCCGGAAACACCCGACACCAGTCCCCGCTCAATACGAGCGGCCGCTTCCGGATAAGTAAAGGCCTCTGTAACGATTTGGCCGGGCCCGGGAGAAACCCGGTGAACCTTCACCAAAAGGATGTCCCCTTGGCGAAGAATGCTGCTGAAATGTATGCTATAGCCCCCCGTTGGAGCTTCACCGAGGTAGGCCCAGAGGACCAGATATTTCTCGTAGTCTGTTTGGGGCGGCGGTAAGACCGTTTGCTGCGGAGGTTTGCTCAATTTCACCTCCGGGGACTGGATAACGGCAAAGTCCTGATAGGGCAGGTCAACAGAGAGGTGCCATTGGCCCTGAACCGGTTCCGGAGTCACCCACTCACTACCTTTTAAGACCTCAAAGGGAAGCTCCCGGTCCCCTATGTAAATGCCCTGCTCGCTTGCATCCCATATGATGTTTTCCCCCAGTAGTTCTGCCAAAATTCTTACCGGTACTAATGTACGGCCTTCCACGATCCTGGATGGTATCTCCAGCTGTACCGGCTGGTCGTTAAGGTAGGCAGTAGTGCCACCAACGGCAAGAACCAGGTTAATATCTCCCCTGGTGACGGTTACCGTCCGCGCGCTGGGGCTCCAGACCACCTGTGCTCCCAACTTTGCGGCTACCGGGCGGACGGCCACGAAAGCCCGGCCGTTATCCAGTTGGGGAGCCACCTCGAATTCGATTTTCTCATCCTGAACTACGACTTCCAGGGCATGAGCAGGGATACTAGTTAAGATCAGCACCGCCAGGGCAACGAAGATGAGAAGAAGTATTCTCTTTATCATTTAACATTACCACCTCCAATAATAAGGACGTCTCCCGGCGGCCGAAGGTTCCCACGCCATCACCCCTTTCGTTGACTTTCTTCCCGGGCTTATTATAATATAGGCCGCAGGGAGGCTTGAAGAGGTGTACTGGCGAGAAGAAATCAGACGAGGCCTGCAGGGTGCCTTGCCCATTGTCCTCGGCTATTTGCCCCTGGGCTTCGTCTACGGAGTGCTGGCCCGGGAGGCCGGCCTGGACCTGCTCAACACCGTGCTTATGTCCCTTTTCGTATACGCCGGCTCAGCCCAATTTATCGCCGTAAGTCTCCTGGCCGGGGGCGCGGCCGCGCCCTCCATAATCTTTACCGTTTTCCTGGTTAATCTGCGTCACCTACTCATGAGCGCTTCCCTGGCCCCTTATCTCCGCCGCCATCACCCGGGCCTTCTGGCCCTCCTCTCTGCAGAGATCACCGACGAAACCTTTGCCATGGCCATGGCCCATTACGCCCACCATAAGCCTAGCCTTTTCTATCATTTTGCCCTGCACCTGGCCTCCCACTCTTCCTGGGTCCTGGCTTCCCTCCTAGGGGGATTAACGGGTAACATCCTCGGAGATCCCGGCCGCTTGGGTTTTAACTTTGCCCTGCCGGCCATGTTTATCATCTTACTTATCCTGCAGCTCAAGGATAAAAGGACCCTGCTGGTGGCAGGGGTCGCCGCATCTTTATCCGTTGCCATTGCCCTCCACTTGCCGGGCAACTGGAACATTATCCTGGCCGCCTGTGCGGCGGCTACCATAGGGGTCGCTTTGGAACCATGGATAAAAACATCTGGCTAGTTATTATCGGTATGGCCTTAGTTACCTACCTACCTCGTATGTTACCCCTGGTACTGCTCAGCCGCGTTCGGCTGCCGGACATATTTTTGCGCTGGCTGGGCTATATCCCTGCGGCCGTGCTGGCCGCCCTGCTGGCGCCTGCTTTATTCCTCCCGGAGGGGAAATTGGCCCTGGCAGGAAATCCCTACCTCCTGGCAGCCATACCCACCAGCCTGGTAGCTTTAAAGACGCACAGTATAGCCCTAACCATCTTATCGGGCATGCTGGCCATGATTGTCTTCCAACACGTGGGGAGCTAGGTAGGAGTTTTATGTCTAATGATTCCGGAAGGGGGAGACGGTTTGAAGGAGGAAGACAAGGGCATTGCGCGTAAAGCCCTGGAAATGCCGCCATTTATTGTGATGGACATCCTGGAAAAAGCCCAGGGAATGGAAGCACGTGGGGCGGACATCGTCCACTTGGAAATCGGGGAACCCGATTTCCCGACACCGGAGCCCATTAAAGAAGCGGCCTGGCGCGCTTTAAAAGAAGGTGATACCCATTACACCCACAGCCTGGGAAAACCGGAGCTCAGGGAAGAAATAGCCCGTCACTACCACAAGAAATACGGGGTAAAGATATCGCCGGAGCAGATAGTGGTCACTTCCGGCACCTCACCGGCTTTGTTATTAACCTTGAGCGTGCTTCTGGAAAGAGAGGACGAAGTCATTCTTTCTGACCCCCATTATGCCTGTTATCCCAATTTTGTCCGTTACACCGAGGGTAGGCCGGTTTTTGTTCCGGTGAGGGAAGAAGATGGCTTCAAGTACCGGGTCGAAGATATCCGCCCCCATTTAAGCCCTAGAACCAAAGCCATCATGGTCAATTCCCCCGCCAATCCTACGGGTACCGTCTTTAGCGCGACCGATTTAAAGGCCCTTTCAGAGCTGGGCCCTTACATTATTTCGGATGAGATATACCACGGGCTGGTGTACGAAGGCCGGGAGCATACCATCCTGGAGTTCTCCGACCGCGCCTTTGTCATCAACGGCTTCTCCAAACTCTACGCCATGACCGGCTGGCGCCTGGGGTATGTCATCGCCCCGCCTCCCTTCGTCCGTGCCCTGCAGAAACTGCAGCAGAACCTTTTCATCTGTGCGGGTTCCTTTGTGCAGGCCGCGGCTGTTGCCGCCCTGCGGGAATGTGACGAATACGTAGCCGAAATGGTCCGGATTTACGATGCACGCCGTCGTTACCTCCTGGGGAGGCTTAAGGCCATGGGGATCGCCACCCAGGTAGAACCCACCGGAGCTTTTTATGCCCTGGCCAACGTAAAAAAATACACAAGGGACTCTTACTCCTTTGCCCTGGAAATATTAGAAAAGACGGGGGTAGCCCTGACCCCTGGCATCGACTTTGGCCGCAATTGTGAAGGATATTTGCGTATTTCCTATGCCAATTCGCTGGAAAATATAAAGGAAGGCCTGGACCGGCTGGAGCGCTTCCTGGAGGAAAAATCCGGAGCAACAAGATAATGGTTAAAACCAACCTTTTCTGCCCAATCAACCAATCCAGCAAGGCTTATACGATGGTAAAGATAGCCAAGTAGAAAAAAGCCTGGCTGCTCGGCCAGGCCCCTAGGATGAATTACTAGGCGGATAAAGTCTTAATCCGCTCCTCAACGATTCCCGGGGATAATCCCTCCAGGGATAAAACTTGGGCGATAGCGCCGTCCTGCATGAGGACCACGCAAGGCTCTCCCTTGGCCCCCAACCTTTCGGCCAGACTCTTGGATTTGTATACATCGATTTTGCTGAGTTTGATCTGGGGATGTCTCTTAACGAGATCTTCTATAATCGGCATCCAACTCCGGCAGCAGGCGTCGGTGGGATCGTAACAAAAAACCAACTGCGGCCCTCGAACATCCCGGAATTCGCTGTTAAAATAGTCGGTTTCCGCGATATAGCGTTCGGCCATAAAGCCGGCCACTGCTCCATCCCCCACGGCCGTGGCCACCTGGCGCAGGATTTTTTCCCGGACATCGCCCGCCGCAAACACGCCGGGAATGTTGGTCTGCATCATTTCATCGGTAAGGATGTAACCGCGCTCGTTCATGTCCAAGATGCCGCGGAAGATTGCGGTATCCGGCTCATAGCCGATAAAGAGGAAACAGCCGTCCACCCTGACCGGGAGCCTTTCGCCGGTCTTGATGTTCTTAAGGATGACCGTCTCCAGGGTCTCTTCTCCTACAAATTCATCCACCATGGTATTCCATATAAAATGGATTTTCTCATTTTTGAGGGCCTGTTCCTGGGCCACCTTGTTGGCGTCCATGATGCCCTCCTCGTGGATGACCGAAATATATACCTTGCTGGCAAACTTGGTCAGGAAGATGGCTTCTTCGATGGCCGCATCCCCGCTGCCCACTACCATGACTTCTTTGCCTGTATAATAGGCCGCGTCACAGGTGGCGCAGAAGGAAATGCCCTTGCCAAAGAGGAATTTTTCTTCCCCCTTGGCGCCTGTCAAGCGGGGTTTACCACCGGTAGCTATGATGACCGCTTTAGCATGGTAGTCAGTGCGGAAGGTCTTTACTACCTTAGTCTCCCCTTCCAGGTCCACTTCTTTTACTTCAGCCAGCTTTATCTTGACGTTAAATTTCTTGGCCTGCTGCTCGAAAAGCTGCATGAGGCCCTGGCCGGTAGTGCCCTCGGGAAAGCCGGGGTAATTTTCAATCTCGTTGGTATAAGTAGCCAAGCCCCCCAGCAACGTTTTCTCCAGTAACATAGTCTTGAGGCGGGCCCGACCGGTATAAATGGCCGCCGTCATCCCGGCTGCGCCCCCGCCGATAATAACTACATCATATTCTTCGATCCTTTTTTCTCCCACGGACCCTTGCCTCCCCTCTCCTCAAAAAATATCGCCCAGGCAGTGGGACCCTTCCGGCTGCCTGACGGTTGCTAAATAAGGTATCTGGTGAGGATCCGGGAACCGAAGAAGGCACCTACAAAAAGGAACACCATAAACACCCAGCCGTGAAGCGACATCGAAGCCGTGCCGCTAAACAGTGCCCCAATGTTTCAGCCGTAGGCAATCCGGGCGCCGTAGCCCATTAAGATTCCGCCGCCGACTGCCCCAATTACCTGTTTGTAGTTTTTAATCTTTTTAATCCTGAACTGGGAGGCTAGCAAAGTAGCTAAAAGGGCTCCCAGGATAATACCTATGTTCATAATAGAACCGCCGTCGTTGAGGAAACCGTCGGCCAGCATCTTGGCATTGGCTGGAGACTGGTAAAAAGCCCAATTTTCCGGGTGAAAGCCTAAAGCCTTGGCAATCCAGGCGCCCCAGTTGGTAAAAGCAGTAGTAATCCCCAGCGGCACCCCGAAGGTGACAAAATGGGTGATATTCAAAATGCCCAGCAAAATTCCACCCAGCCAGTAGGGTAAAGCCTCCTTCAAAAGAGCGTTTTTTAACTTTTGCACCTCTTCCCGGTACCTGCTCATTGTTCTGCCTCCTTTCCCAAGGGTGAGTTTAGGAATTACCCGCCAACTTTACTTGGTCTTCTCGATTATAATATCCCAGCGCCCTTCTTCCACTTCTTCCAGTTCTACATTGTAGCCCTGTTTCCGGGCCCATTCGGGCACATTTTTCATGGCACAGCTATGATCCACCTGGACGATGAGGATGTCCCCCACCTTGAGTTCCTTCATCTTTTTCTCCGTGCGGATTAAGGGGACGGGACAGGCTTCTCCCAGGGCATCCAAAACATATTCGGCCATATCAATCTACCTCCCAAAACTTTAAAGTATTTTCTCTTATTCCACTTTGCGGTATTCCCACCAAGTGGCCAGCCAATACAAGGCACCCAACAGGGCGAGCTGGCCAAAGAAGGCCAAAGGCCATCCTAAAACATTGGGCAAAAATACGGCGGGCGAAGACTTGACGGAAAAGCCCTGCCACCAGCCCAAATGTATGGCCCCCAGCACGGAACCCACGACAAAGAATACCAGGGTCACCATGAGCATTACGAAACCCTCGCCTACCCTCATGAGGGTACCCGAGGCGCAGCCCCCGGCGATAACCATGCCGATGCCGAAGAGGACCGCCCCTACCACCGTGTGGAGGCCCACAGGGCTGATCAGCCCGGGAATGGGGTTGCCGCCCATGTAGGCAGAAAATTGGAAGCCGGCAAAGCCCACGGTGGCCACGGCGATGGCTATGAGGACGGCCCGGGCCAAAGAGGTGCTTCCGGTGAGTACTGGATCGCGCATGGAAGCGGTAAAGCAGAATCGGGAACGCTGGAGGATCAGGCCAAAGGCAATACCGATGATCCATTTGGCCGCTAGGCTGATTTTCAGGCTGCCCAAGTAGATCCCCAGCACCACCACCAGAGCCAGGACGGCCAACCCGTAGGCCAGCTGGCTCTTCTTCGGCCGGGCCCGCGAACTTACCCGGGATCGAAGGGAAACTTCACTTTGTGACATTTTTGCACCTCCGCCTCGTATAAAACTTGTGAAGGCCTTCACTATCACCACTATAACATTCGCTCCCACCCTTGTAAATTTAGCTTTCCTTATGCTACTATAAGAGTAGCTTATAGCCGGAGTGGGAGAAGATGAACCTCAACTACCTGCGGACTTTTGTGGTCGTCGCCGAAACGGGGAACCTATCGGAAACGGCCCAGCGTCTTTTTCTAACCCAACCGGCCGTGACCCAACAGGTTAAGCACCTGGAAAATCACTTCGCCGTCCAGCTAATCGAGCGCAATAATAGGGGCGTCACCCTCACCGAAGCCGGGGAATTGCTTTATGATTACGCCTGCAGAATTGTGACTCTCTACGACCAATTAGAGGGCAACATAGAAAACCTCCGGGCTTCGGTGAGCGGTAACCTCACCATCGGCGCCACCTCCATTATCGGCAGCTACGCCGTTCCCTGCAGCATCGGGCTCTTTAAGGAAAAATTCCCCGAGGCGCGGCTTAAACTTAAAGTAGGCAACCGCAAGCAGATTATGCACGACTTAAAGGAGGGCTATGTCGATATAGCCCTAATCGAGGGAAAGGACTTAAAGGGCCCCTTTGTGAAATGGGAGCTGGCTACCGATGAACTGGTTATCATCGCCCCTAACAAGGACCCCTGGCGGGGGCGGAGTACCCTCACCATGGAGGAATTTAAGGTACAACCCCTCATTATGAGGGAAGCGGATTCGGGCACCCGGCAAGATATTGAAGAAACCCTCCGGTCGGTCAAGGTCGACCCTTCTCAGCTCAACATTATAGTAGAGCTAGCCAATGTGGATTCCATTAAAGCCGCCGTGGAGGCGGGGGTAGGCATCTCTATCATGTCGCGCCTAGCCCTGCGGAAGGAACTCTACACCAAAACATTGCTGGCCCTCCGGCTGGAGGGAATAAACTTTACCCAGAAGATTTACCTGGCCTACTACAAAGAACGGGTGCAGAGCAAGCTGGCCAAGGCCTTCGTTAATTTTCTCCGCTCGCCCAACCGGGGCTTCTGCTAGTTACCTTACCCGCCGGATGATGACCCTCCAGATGCCCGTATCTACTTCTTCTAACTTGGTCTTGTACCCTTTACGCCGCATTTCGTTCATGATGGTAGTAGTGGCGCAACTGTGGTCCGTTTCCAGGATGATCTCGTCTCCCATCTCAAGCTCCTTTAACTTCTCCCGCACTTTGATGTTGGGAACCGGGCACATCTCCCCTAGGCTGTCGATAAAGTATTCCGCCAATGTCGCTCCCTCCCCGTCTTCAAAGTGAGTCTAAGCGGGCGGGGGAGCCGCCCGCCGCTACCTTTACCCCAGAAAATAAGCCACCACGGCCACGGCCATGAGAGCTGTTTCCGGGCCGGCCAGCATCCGGAGCACTTTTAGTAAATCGGCTTTAAAGAAGTCCACCGTCAACGCCAGGCAGAGGTGGAGGGGGGTTAACATGGTACCTGTAAACCCGGAAATGAAAATAAATACTACCAAGGGGAGGCCCAGGTGGTCTCCCATGGCGGCAGCTACCAGGGGAAAGACAATACCTACGAAGGCTACCATGAGCCCCGTTAGCATGCCCACCAGGAGGCCCAGCAGACCGAAGACCAGAAAATGGGGAACCGGCAGGGCCGCCAATAAAGGACTCAAACCCTCCACCGCCCGGGTGTCCACCAGCACTTGTTTAAAAACCATGATCCCCCACACTAATACCAGGGTCTTGACGGAGATGGCTTCCCGCAAGAGAAGGTACACCCGCGCCGGGGTGTACCGGTGATACACCAGCAGGCAGACCAGGACTGCTCCCACGGCGGCAGCTACCCCTACGTGGGCTCCCAATACCAGTCCCAGTACCACTAAAATGGGCAGGGTGCTGAGGAAAAGTTCCCGTATCACCTCCCGCCGGTTAGAAGGGACTTCCCCTTCCCTTAAAGGGGCCAACCGCAGCAGAGCGGGTAACCCCAGGAGGATGACCAAAAGGCCGTAGGGCGCCAGGCCAGCTATCAATTGAGGCAGGGGGACTCCGCTCAGCTCGGAAGTCAGGAGTACTCCCGGGTAGAGGGGCAGGAAATACTCCCAGATATGGCGGTAGTAATAATTTACAAAGCTCTTCTGCTCGGCGCTTATCCCGTTGCCGGAGGCTACCTGGCCGACGAGGGGCGCCGAAAAAAGGGCGCCGCCGGCCGATGGCATCAGCCCTATAAAGGCCGGTATAAGGGCTATGATTGCCCGTCGGTCCCGGAACAGCCCCTCCAACCCCCTGAGCATCCTCTGGAGGTACCCCTCCTGGCCCAGGAAATGCTCTAACAACATGATTAACGCCAGAACGGATATCAATTCCCAGGTGGCCGGGCTTTCCGTGGCCCGCCAGACCATGCCTAAAAAGGCCGCCGGACCGGTACCGTAAAGGGCCGCCAGGAGGACGGCTCCTCCCAGCATCACCGGTCCCAAGGGTGCCCGTCTTACCAGCAAAAACACTATTAAACTAAAGACCAGCAGCAACTTTAAACCTTCCAAGACTGCTCCCTTCTTCTATCCTGAAGGTTGTCGACCCTGTGGTATATTCTCTATTATACGATCATCTCCGTCCAAAGAGGAGCCCCCTTTCCTCTGGTGTATCTCCACTTTCTCGCCTAGGCCTGCCTTGGTTTTCGCTCGCTCCAAAAACCCTTGGCGGGCCAAACCGGCACTCAGTCTCAAAGCTTTAAGCGGACTTCCCGGCAAGTTCGATATCCTGTCTCAGTTGCCGGCCCCAAGGCTCTTGCGGCCTCGGATCCGCCTCCGTTTTCGGCTTCGTGAATTTGACAGCCGCTCGGGTTTAGTCGCTCGCTTTCAAGCCAAGACAGGCCTCTACCCCAAAAAGTAACGATACGTCAGCCCTTTCCTTAAGACCTCGCCTCCTTGCACCCTTGGCCCGGGTCCTCGTTCACGGGACCGTCCTGCTAGGCAGGTCTCGGGAGTTGCACCGGATCTGTCCTTGTCAGTCCGCGGGATTAAGGATTAAGATATATTATAGACCCCGGGTGGGGCCTGCCCACCCGGGGTCCGCACGAAGGCAATAATAACCGAGAGAAGAGGCGAAAGGAAGTGGAACTCCTGGTAATTAAGGACGGCACGGTGATCGATGGGACCGGCCGTCCTGCTTTTGGGGCCGATGTGGTAGTCGAGGGTGACAAAATCGCCTTTGTAGGACGGGTCGATAATGCGGTGGACGCCCGAGTTATTAACGTCCAAGACCTGGCCATCAGTCCCGGTTTCATCGATTTTCACAGCCATGCCGATGCGGCTTTACTGGAAGATGGCTGGGCGCGGCCCAAGGTTTTACAGGGGGTCACTACTGAAGTAATCGGCAACTGCGGCTTTTCCCTGTCTCCCGTAACGGAGGACAGCCTACCCCAGCTCAAGGCCTATGTAGCACCCATCCTGGGTACCTGGCCCGAAGGCCTTTGTCCGCAAGACGCAACCGGGTATTTTGAAGAGCTTAAGAAACGTGGTACCACGGTAAACGTGGTCTCCTACGTTGGCCACAGCACCGTCCGCCTGGCAGTAATGGGAATGGCCAACCGCGCGGCTAATTCCGAGGAGTTGGAGGCTATGGCCCGGCATGTGGCCCGGGCCATGAAACAGGGTTGCAAGGGCTTGTCATCAGGCTTACTGTATCCCCCGGGCTGCTACGCCCCAACCGAGGAACTTATCTACCTGTCCAGAGTCGTCGGGCGTTACGGAGGTATATACGTTTCCCATGTCCGTGACGAATCAGATGGAGTATTGGAGGCCGTGGCAGAAGCACTGACCATAGGCCGGCAGGCCGGAGTGCCCGTTCATGTTTCCCACCTCAAGGCCTGCGGGCCACGCAACTGGCCGAAAATAGCCCAAGCCCTGGAGATGTTCGACCGGGCCAGGCAAGAGGGGCAGGATGTAACGTGGGATACCTACCCTTACACTGCCGGCTCCACCACGGGAGCCTCCCTCCTTCCCCCCTGGGCCCTGGAGGAAGGAGTGACGTCCCTGCCCCAACGGCTGCAAAGGGAACCCCTACGGGCCGCCATCAAAGAAGCGTGGCGGAAGGGTATACCCGGGTGGGACAATATGGTTGGCTCCCTGGGCTTCGACCGCTTAGTGATCAATGCCGTGTCTCAGCCCTTCAACCGGCCTTTTGCGGGTTACAGCATCGCCCAGATTGCACAAGCACGCGGCATTAGCCCCGAAGACGCCCTCCTGGACCTTCTGGCTACGGAAGGCGGTCATTTAGCCATAGAGACTTATCATGCCAGCGAAGATACCCTGGGGGCCATCCTGGCGCACCCGATAACTATGATAGGGAGCGACGGAATTTATTCCGGGAGCCTGGCCCACCCTAGATTATGCGGTACCTTTCCCCGGGTGCTGGGGCGCTACGTGCGGGAGCAAAAAGTCTTGACCTGGGAGCAATCCGTAGCCAAAATGACTTGCCTCCCGGCCCAGCGGTTACACCTGGCCGGCCGCGGGTGCGTGAGGGTAGGCTACTTTGCCGATTTGGTGCTCTTTGACCCCTCCTCCATCGGCGATAGAGCCACCTTTACCCATCCATATCTGCCGCCCCGCGGCATTAAGGGAGTAATCGTCAACGGAGAGGTGACCGTCTGGGAGGGACAAATAACCGGAAGGAGGCCGGGGCGGATCTTGTAGCCCACGGCCTCCGCTTTCCGGTGTCCTCTCCCGGTCTCAGTTATCAATAGCCATGGCCGGATAATAGTCGTCCAGCCCGACCCGCCTAATCCACCTACTCGGGCAAAACGGATTTATGGTAGCGAACATCTAGGGGTGATGCTACCTATGCGAATATCCCAAATAATTGTCATCAGTGCTTTTGCCGACCGTCAGAATCGTCTACAGTCGTACCAGGCAGGAGCAGATATCTTTTTAAGTAAACCCATCGATATCCAAGAGCCTTTACTCATAATCAGAAGCTAAGTAAGCTCTCCTGAAGGAAGCCCGGGAAAAAGATGATCATAGGCCTCTTCCCGTCCCAGAAAAGACCAGGGCCTCCCGGTCTACCTGCTCTCTCCGACCGAAGCTGAAGATTACTTTAGCTTTCTGGTAGCTAGCTTCGGGCCCCAAACATTGTGGGCCAGCTGGGTGTAATCTACGAAAGTGCCGTCTTTGTTCTTACGGGAAACAGTTCGTATGTATATCTCGATATTATTGCGCATGTACCACATCATCAAGCTTTAGCGGACAGTGCTGGGTTATCCTTTTGCCCTTCCGGTGTCCCCCGAGTTCGACAGTTGCTAGGCAAAAATGGGTGCTTTTTAGATGAAGAAGCCTTATAAATCAAGGGTTTTCGGTTTCGGGGAAGTCCAAAAATGAAAAACTGTATAGGCACACGATTGAGAGTTTATCCCTTGATGATAAGGTAGTACATGGGCTATAATATAGACATGTACATACGAACTGTTTCCCGCAAGAACAAGGACGGCTCTGTTGTCCGTTATATTCAGCTGGCCCACAACGTCTGGGACCCTAAAGCCGGCTACCCGAAAGCTAAAGTACTCTACAACTTCGGCCGTGAAGAGGAGGTAGACCGGGAAGCCCTGGTCCGCCTGGTAAAGAGTATTACGCGTTTTTTGGGACCGGAAGAGGCTTTATGCACCCAGGCAGAGTTAAATGGCGGCACTCCCCTGAAATTCATCTCCAGCCGGCCTATGGGTGGCGTCTGGGTGTTAAACGAGCTCTGGAACCGGCTGGGTATCAACCGGGTTTTGGCCGGATTGCTGGCCAAACGTAAGTTCCAGGCGCCGGTCGAACGGGCCATTTTCGCTATGGTAGCCAACCGGGCTTTGAACCCAGCCAGTAAACTTAAGACCGAGGATTGGGTCAGCCACGATGTTTTCATTCCCGGCCTTGCGGAGGTGCCGGTGCAAAACCTTTACCGGGCCATGGACTTCTTACTGGAAGCTGCTGAAGAACTGCAAAAGGATATCTTCTTCTCCGTGGCCCACCTCTTTAACCTGGAAGTCGATCTCTTATACTTCGATACCACCTCAACCTACTTTGAAGTAGAGGAAGAGGATAATCCTGAAGATAACAAGCAGCACTTACGCCGTAAAGGCAACTTTAAGGACCACCGGCCGGATTTACCGCAAGCTGTAATAGGTCTGGCTGTCACGAGGGGAGGCCTACCGGTACGCTGCTGGGTCTGGCCGGGCAATACCGCCGACATGGCGGTAATCGAGCAAGTCAAAAAGGACCTGGTGGGCTGGCAACTGGGCCGGGTCATCACCGTTGTTGACCGCGGTTTTGCTTCGGAAGATAATCTCCGTTACCTCCAGCGCGCCGGCGGCCATTATATTGCCGGTGAAAAGATGCGCGGCGGCAAAGATACAGTGGCAGAGGCCCTGGCCCGGCCGGGCCGTTACAAAACCGTCAGAGATAACCTTGAAGTTAAAGAAGTTATTGTCGGCGACGGTGAAAAAAGGGTACGGTATATCCTGGTACGCAACCCTAAAGAAGCAGAAAAAGACAGACTGGAGCGTGAGGAAATCCTGGCCCGCCTCAAAGAAGAACTAAGGGCTATCGGGGACCTTAAAGGCGAACCCCATACCAAAGCCTGTTGTCAACTCATCGCCCACCCCACCTATGGCCGCTATCTCAAGACCGACAAGAAGGGTCAACCGTATGTCGATATGGCCAAGGTAAAAGCCGAAGAAAAGCTGGACGGCAAATACCTGTTAAGAACCTCTGACGATACCTTAAGTGCTGAAGACGTAGCCCTGGGATATAAGCAGCTTCTCGAAGTAGAAGACGCCTTCCGCACCATGAAGCAGTCGCTAGAGCTGCGGCCTATTTATCATCGTCTGAGCGACCGCATCCATGCCCACGTCCTCCTGTGCTGGCTAGGGCTGCTCCTAATCCGGGTAGCTGAAACGAAAGTGCAGGATAGCTGGCGGAACATCCGCCAGACCCTAGAACGCATGCACCTGGGCGAATTTGTTGGTCCTGAGGGCAGGGTCCTTCAAAGGACGGAAACAACCCCACCACAGCAGCATATCTTTAAGGCCCTCGGGATAAAGGAGCCGCCGCAAATAATCGCGGTTGAAATAAAAGGCCAAAAGCAGTCCCTAGTAACACGAGCTCAAAAAGCCGATCCCTGAAACCCTTGCGCAACAAGCTGTTGCGCTTATTATTCACCTAGTAACTGTCGAACTCGAGCCGGGGGGAACCCAGCTTACCGGGTGGCGGCTCTTGCCGGCTACCCGCAGGGGAAGATCTCCCGCGCCACCAGGGTTACTCCCGCCCCTTTACGCTGGATAATCCCTGCTACTTTAAGGGGCACCGTTTCCGGCCGGAAAAGGAGATGGCCGTATTTGTGATATATATCTTCGAATACAGTAACATCCAGTAGACCCGTTTCGTCTTCCAGGGAAAAAAATACCACTGTTTTACCGCTCCTAGTAGGTGGCCGGTGGG
This sequence comes from Thermanaeromonas sp. C210, assembly GCF_013167955.1. Classification (NCBI taxonomy): domain Bacteria; kingdom Bacillati; phylum Bacillota; class Clostridia; order Neomoorellales; family Neomoorellaceae; genus Thermanaeromonas; species Thermanaeromonas sp. C210. Next base: position 349,833 of record NZ_BLWF01000001.1, on the reverse strand, counting down.
GCCTGACGGGCCAGCCGGCCACTTTAACCCACCTTCCGTGAGTGGTTTTTAACGCTTCCCCTACGGGAATATACCCTTCTGCCGATAATCTTGCCCGCCAAAAGCCCATGAAGTGCTTGTCGATTTCCAGGCCCAGCACCTCGTATTCCAGGAGGTGTTTTTCTTCCGGGGGAAAATCGGCCGTATCCGGAGGCGGCCCTAGGTTTAGCGTGATCTGCGGGGAAGAATCCCGGGCTATTTCCGGCAGCCAGGCCAGAAGGGCCTTCCGGTTGGGGTGCAGGGTGTCGAAGGCGCCGCAGAGGATCAGGTTTTCCAGGGTATCCCTTTCCGTACGGGTCCGGTGATAAAAATCGGGAAGGGAAGAAAAGGGAGCCGCGCGGCGCGCTTCTAATATTCTGGCCAGGGTTTCTTTGCGCATTCCCTTGACCCGGCTTAAGGGGATGCGTATAGCTTTATCCCCTTCTACGGTAAACCTGTCTCCGCTTAGATTTACATCGGGCGGCAGGAACTTTATCCCCCGGGTACGGGCCTCATTGGCCAGGGTGGCCGGGGAATAATATCCCATGGGCTGGCAATTTAAAAGGGAGGCAAAAAAGTACGCCGGATAATGGGCGGAAAGATAAGCCGTCCAGTAGGCGGTGGTGGCGAAGGCCGCCGCGTGGGCCTCACAGAAGCCATAGGAGGCATAACCTTCCAGGCAGGAAAAGATATCCCGAGCCGTCTTTTCTTCGATACCCTTTGCCACGGCCTGCCGCACGAATTCCTCTCCTATTTCGCGCATCTCCTGCAGCGACCGCCCATGGGTCATGAGCCTGCGCAAACGATCCGCCTCTCCGGGCGTGAAGCCCGCGACCTCGCTGGCAATGGCTATGACCTGTTCCTGGAAGAGGACCACGCCGTAAGTTTTTTCTAGTACCGGTTGCAGGGAGGGATGCAGGTAGGAGATCGGCTCAAGGCCCTGACGCCGGGCGATGAAAGGTTCCACCATATTTCCTTTTATGGGCCCCGGCCGTATTAAGGCCAGGCTGGCCACGACATCCTCAATGTCTTCGGCCTTGAGCCTGGTCTGGAGGGACCTCTGGGCCGGGCTCTCCAGCTGGAAGACCCCCACCGTTCGGCCGGCGTTGAGGAGGCGGTAGGTAGCCCGGTCGTCGAGGGGAATCTTTTCATAGGCGAAGCCCGGTTCGGATTTAGAGATTTCTCTGTAAGCCTCCTCCAGCACGGTTAGCGCCTTAAGGGAAAGGAGGTCTATTTTCACCAGTCCGATATCCTCTACATCATCGCGGTCCAACTGGCAAATTTTTACTCTTTTGGCCGCCAGTTGAAGGGGCGAGATGTCCGCCACCGGGCGACCGGCCACCACCAGGCCGCCCAGGTGGGTACCCAGGTGGCGGGGGAGCCCTGCGAGGCGGCCGCAGAAATGAAACAGCCGCCGGTATTTTTCTTCCTTCCAGGGTCCCCGGCGGAGCTCCGGGAAGCGGTCTAGGGCCGGCAAAATTTGATCGGCAGGGATATAGGGTATGGTTTTGGCGAGGGCATCGATTTCCTCCGGTGGATAGCCGAACACTTTACCGACATCCCTCACGGCCGAACGGGCCCGGTAGGTTACGTAGGTGGCTACGGCGGCTACGTGTTCTTCACCGTATTTCCGGTAAACGTAAGCGGCTACCAGGTCCCGGTGGCGGGAGTCGAAGTCGATGTCTATGTCGGGCTTTTCGGCCCGCTCCAGGCTCATGAAACGCTCAAAAGCCAGGCTTCGGCTGATGGGGTCCACTTCCGTAAGACCGAGGCAATAGGCCACGGCGCTGGCCCCGGCGGAACCCCGGCCTGCGCACCTTATTCCCTGGGAGCGGGCGTAGTTCACGATGTCCCAGGTGATGAGGAAGTAGTCGGCAAAGCCCAGGCGGGATATGACGCCCAGCTCTTTCTGCAGTCTTTCTTCGATCTCCGGGGTAAGGCGTGGGTAGCGTTCTGCAGCTCCCCGGTAGACCAGCTCCCGCAGGAAGGCTTCAGCGCTCCGCCCGGCCGGCAGGGGGAATCTGGGCAGCAACCCTCGCCCCTCGTCAAAAACAGGACGGCATATTGCGGCTATACGGAGGGTGTTCTGCAGGGCCTGGGGGCAGAAGGAGAAGAGCTCAGCCATTTCCCCGGAGGACTTGAGGTAATTCTCGTCGTTTAAGGCCCTATGGGGATGAACTTCTTCCAGGGTTATCCCCAGGCGTATGCACGTTAGAATATCATGGACGGGGAAATTGCCCTTTTGGACATAGTGAACGTTATTAGTGGCCACTAGGGGTATCTCCAGGGTTTCTCCCAGTTCCACCAGGGCCCGGTTTAGGGCCCGGTTGCCGGGGAGCAGGGTATCCTGGAGCTCCAGGTAAAAAAAGTTACGCCACAAGGACTTATACCGCAGGGCGGCTTCCCGGGCGGCCGCGTATTTCCTTTCCAGGATGAGGGACGGCACCTCTCCCTTGCGGCACCCGGAGAGGGCTATCAGGCCTTCACGGTGTTCCTCGAGATCGGACCATGAACACCGGGGATGGCCCCGGGGATGGGAAAGATGGGCGCGGGTGAGGAGACGGCACAGGTTGGCATACCCTTGCGGACCGGTGGCGAGGAGGGTCAGGTGGTAGCCGCCCTCCAGGACCACTTCCGCCCCCTGGATGGGTTTGATCCCCGCCTGGGCGGCGGCGCGGTAAAAGCGCGGGGCACCGGAAACGTTGGAATGGTCGGTCAGGGCCAGGGCGGCCATCCCCATCTCGGCGGCCCGCTGCACCAGGGCTTCCGGGAAGGAAGCGCCGTCGAGAAAGGAGAAACAGGAATGGACGTGCAGGTGTACAAAATCGGCCCCGCCCATATAGATCCCTCCCTCAATCGTACCGGCGGTATAAAAACCATTCGCCGCTTTGGAGGTCGCGGTAAACCTCCCAGACACCCTGGCCTGCCAGGAGCCGGAGGAACAATTTCGGCGTATCGCCCTTCCACCATTCCCCTGTATCCTTCCACCTGTCCAGCATGGCCTGGACCGTATACCATTTACCCTGCCAGCAAAAGCGCGGCGTCCTCTTTTTATTCCATTCTACCCTCAGCTTGGTTGGCTCCACGGCAAGATCGCCTCCACGGATCATAAAAGGCAAGCATGATTTCCCGGCGGCTGGGGGCGAGGGCGGAGCCGGTGATAACGGCTCCGGGGTAAACCATGGAGGCGGCGGCCAGCGCTTCCCGGAGCCGTCCTTCCCTGGCGGGATCTTGGCCGCCGAAGAAGGAGAGCTGGCGGGCGGGGGCCGGGCGGAGGCCATCTACGGTGATAGTGATTTTTTCTACCGGAGAGGGGAGCCGGAGATCGTTTATAATTCCTTTCAGGTGAAAGTACAGGCTCCCGGGGTTCTGGGCCCGGGAGAACCGGCGCGGAAAGGAAAGGCTTTCGCCCTCGAGGTCAAGACGCACGACGAGGTACTGCCATACGATCCCCTGCTTTTCCAGCCAGAAAGACACGCGCTCGGCAAGGAGGCGGCAGGCGGAAAGAAGGCTTTCGCGGGAGAGGGCTTTTCCCAGGTAGATGTCGGCACTGAAGGGCCTCACAACGATTCCCTCCGAGAAATTAAAGATGAATTTAAAATAAATTATTTCCACGACGCGTGTAATAATGTATAATCAAGTACACAGTTAAATTTTATAGCCGATAAGATGGAGGCAAAAACAAGTTTACACGAACTGTGTAAATACGTCAAGGGGGAAGGTATTGAGAGGGATGAGGAGAGACGCCGGGAAATCGCGTTTGGGCCGGTACCTGGCCGCCCGGAGGACGGCTGCCGGACTGTCCTTGGAGAAGCTGGCCTCCCTCATCGGCAGGGCTACCTCCACGGTGAACTCCTGGGAACAGGGGACGCGCACGCCTTCCCTGGAAGATATGGTGGTTCTGGCCCGGGTGTTCGATACCCATGTGGAAGAATTGATCCACCTGGCCGTTCCCACGGCGGCGGAAATCCAGGAGGAGCTCAAGAAGGTACAGGCGGCAGGAGAGGCAGGGGAGCAACAGATCAAGAGGAGAATAACCTTCTTGCGGCAGTTTCTGGCCGCCAGGAAGGAAGCCCAGCGGCTGAGGGCCCTGGAGGTTTTGCAGCCCATAACGTCGGTGAAGAGGGTACCCCTGGTGGGGAAGGTTCCCGCCGGCCCCCCTAAACTGGCCCTTGAAGAAACCGGGGAGTATACGGAGGTGCCGGAGGGGGTCCCGGTGGACTATGCCCTGGTGGTCCGCGGGGACAGCATGGTGGGCGCCGGCATCGATGACGGAGATGTAGTGTGGGTAAGGAGGCAGGCCGTGGCCAAACCGGGGGATACTGTGGTGGCCCTCCTCGGGCGGGAAGAGGTCACTGTAAAGCACCTCCTGGAACAGGATGGGCGCTGGGTCCTCCGAGCCAACAACCCCTATAAAGAATATCCGGATATACCCCTGGGGCCCGAAGATGAGATCATCGGGGTGGTAGAGCGCGTAATAAAAAAACCCGCCCCACCGCCGTTGACATAAGGCGAAACCCCTGGGCCCCCTTTCTCGGTGGCAGCCTGCAGGGTAGCCCGGGGCGGCCAAGGGTCTTCTCCCGATAAGCTAAAGCTGAGGGTTCCTGAAGGGGGCTTAAGCTGTTTCTGGGGCGCTGCTCGCCCTGCTGAGGAGAGAACTTCTAAAATAGAAGCAATAACCTTTCTCATAAATGAGAAACCGTCGGGAGCTCAAAAATAATTAAGGTCTGAATCCTATCCGGAGTGGGATAAGGATGTTGGCGGCCTTTTAAGAAAGGAAGGGGGACCGCGATGCAGAACGAAAGAAGCCTAGGGAAAGACGCAAAGATCTATATCGGGACCTCCGGCTACAGTTACCGGGACTGGATAGGCCCTTTCTATCCTGCCGGTACCCGGCAGGACCAGATGCTGTCCTTTTATGCCGAAGAATTCTCCTTTGCCGAAGTAAATTCCACTTTTTACCACCTACCATCGGCTAGAATGTTCGAGGGCATGCTCAAAAAAGTACCTGAGCACTTCCTCTTTACCGTGAAGGCCTTCCAGGGCCTGACCCACCGGCGCGGGGATGCCGTGAGGGAAGAGGCGGTCAGGATGGTGGAGGCTTTAAAACCCCTTTCGGCGGGCGGGAGGCTGGGAGCGCTGGTCCTCCAGTTCCCCTATTCCTTTAAGGCTAACCGTGAAAACAGGGAGTACCTTCAAAGCCTGCGGGAGTGGCTTACAGGCCTCCCCGTGGTGGTGGAGTTCCGTCACAAGAGCTGGTTGGGGAGGGATACCTCGTCGCTTCTGCACGCCCTCGGCATGGGCTTTGTATGTGTGGATACTCCCGGTCTGAATGGTCTCCCCGGAGGTGCGGTCCAGGCTACGGCTTCCGTTGGTTACGTGCGGTTCCACGGGCGGAATACTGCCACCTGGTGGCGACATGAAGAGGCATGGGAGCGCTATAATTACCTTTATACGGAAGAAGAACTATCGGAGTGGGTACCCCGGATTGCCTTCCTGGCCGGGAAGTGCGAGCGGGTGTTTGTGGCCTTTAACAATCACTTCGGTGCCCAGGCCGTGGTAAACGCGCGCATGTTGAAGAGAATTTTACCCCCGGGATTTAGCCCGTGAGGGCAGAGGGGGGCGAAGGGATGAGCCCGGTATCCCGGTGAAGGGGGATGGTGAAGAGCTAAATCTCCCTCCCAACTGTAAAAATTCTGTCAAGCATCCATGAAAATGTCAGGTAAAACACATCTGTGAAAATGTCAGGGATGTGGTATAATTGGCCTGCGAGGTTTCCATGGTTTACGCCATGGATGGTCTGCAGCGGGCCTACGAGGAAGAGAAGGGGTAGGGCCCGCACTTTTTTCTAGAGCTGTAGCAGGCCTATTATTTTCAGGATTGCTTTTAGCATTTTCCGGGAATACCTCAAGGCCATAAAAATGGCCCTGCCAAGCGACACACAAAGCACCGTGCAGGGGCTTAAGGACCTCCACAACGGAGCGAAGAGGGATAAAAGGAGCACCTTTAGGGTTTAAGACTTTATAAGTCTTGCCCTGGAAGTGAATAGTATAGCCGGGATTTAAGGTTCTATATTCCTTCCAGGAGAAGATATATTCCAGGCGCAAATGAGAAGGGATGGGGCGGAAAGCCGAAGCGGTATCAGCTGGGGGAACGGCGAATTTTTCATTGTAACGCTCAATAAACTTAGGGAGTAGGGCGTTAGCCTCTTCAAGGGAGGAAGCGCCGGCCAGGCGGAGCTCGATAAGTAGCCTTTGCTGCAAAGTTTCAAAAGAGCGCTCAATGCGGCCTTTAGCCTGTGGGGAATAGGCCGGTATATGCTGGATACCAAGGTCCCTTAAGATGCGGCCGAACTGGGTTAAAGGTCGTCTTTCACCCAGCAATTGCTCCTCCAGAGTAAGGTGATCTTTCTTCTCCTTTGGAGAGAAGAAGAGGGTATGCCTGTCCGAATAAATAGCAAGAGGGATGCCGTGCTTAGTGATAAGTTGGTATAAGAGACGACAATAACCCTTGAAATCCTCAGCAGGCCAGAAGAGGGCGGAAAGAATACGACCGGTAGCGTCGTCGACGGCCAATAATAAAACCAGCGAAGGGCCACGGGCCCTCCAACCAATCATGGTGGCTACCGTCAATTTGAACCAGCATGCCGAATTGCGGTTTACGAGGGCGGCGACAATGGGGTTTATGGGGTCGGTGTTTTCTAGGACTAAGGATACCGGCGGCTTTAAGGATACGGCCCACAGAAGCCGGGCTTAAACAAATACCTTCATGCTCGCGGAGCAATTCGCTCAAGAAAGTATAATTACACCCCCTGTATTTAGTTTGAGCGAGCTGCACTACCACCTGGCGGATATTATCAGGGATAGCATGAGCGGGTTTACGGCCACGATTTCCATGGGCCAGGCCTGCGGGACCCGAGGTTTGAAGTTTTGTCTTAAGGCGATAGGCATGGCGTTCGCTAATTCCCAAGATGAGGGCTGCATACGGTAATGAAACTTCTCCATCTAAAACTTTTTGTAAAATAATTACCCGGTTCATTTCCGCCTGTGACAAGGTAATCCTCGCCCTATTCATACTGACATTTTCACTGATGGATTTCACCCTGACAATATCACAGACGGATCACACCAACTGTAAAAATTCTTGACTCTCTTTAACAGGTTCTTTATACTGAAACGTAAACATATTTCGCGCCTCCAAGAGCGGCCGGGAGAAAGGGTTTAGACGGTAGGAGGGGAGAATAAAGTGGGATTAATTATATACCTAGATGGTCGCTTTGTAGACGAAGAAGAGGCTAAGGTATCCGTTTTCGATCACGGTTTACTCTACGGCGACGGGGTCTTTGAAGGCATCCGGGCGTATAATGGCCGGGTTTTTAAATTAAAGGAGCATATTATCCGGCTTTTTGAATCCGCCCGGCATATTGCTTTGGAACCCGGCCTTACCCGGGAAGAGATGATGGACGTTGTATTGGAAACCTGCCGGCGGAACAACTTGCACGATGCCTACATTCGCCTGGTAGTCACCCGCGGCCGTGGAGATCTGGGGCTGGATCCCCGCAAATGCCCTAAGCCCTTGGTCTTCTGTATCGCCTCCGGTATCCAGCTTTATCCCGCGGAATTATACGAGCGGGGGCTGGAACTGGTGACGGTGGCTACGCGGCGGAATATTCCCGACGCCTTAGATCCCCGTATCAAGTCCCTCAATTATCTCAACAACATCCTGGCCAAGATAGAAGCCACCCGGGCCGGCGCGCCGGAGGGGCTGCTCCTCAACAGAGAAGGCTATGTGGCGGAGGCCACGGGGGACAACATTTTTATCGTGAAGGACGGTCATTTGTATACCCCTCCTGCCTACATCGGGCTCCTGGAGGGCATTACAAGGAATACGGTGATGGAATTAGCCCGGACCTTGGGCATTCCGGCCGAAGAGAGGGTATTCACCCGCCACGATATTTATACGGCGGATGAGTGCTTCCTGACCGGCACGGCGGCGGAGGTTATTCCTGTAGTTAAGCTGGATAACCGGCCCATAGGGGACGGCCGACCGGGCCCCATTACCCGCAAGCTCATCAACAGCTTCCGGGAGCTTACCATGAACGAAGGCGCGGAGATCTTTACGGAAAAGAGGCGTTAAGGATGCGGAGCGATTTGATGAAGGCCGGCCTGGCCCGGGCACCCCACCGGTCTTTATTTAAAGCTATGGGCCTTACCGATGAGGAAGTAGCCCGGCCTATCATCGGCATTGTTAATTCCTTTAATGAACTAGCCCCGGGCCATGTCCACCTCCGCACCGTGGCGGAGGCCGTTAAAGCCGGAGTGAGGATGGCGGGGGGTACCCCGCTAGAATTTTCTACCATAGGGGTATGCGATGGTATTGCCATGAACCATACCGGCATGAAATACTCCCTGGCCAGCCGGGAGCTCATTGCCGACAGTGTGGAAGTCATGGCCATGGCCCATCCCTTTGATGCCCTCATCTTTATTACCAACTGCGACAAGATCGTTCCCGGCATGCTCATGGCCGCAGCCCGCCTCAACCTACCTTCCATTTTTATAAGCGGCGGGCCCATGCTGGCCGGGCGGTATAAGGGACGCGATGTTTCCCTGAGCAATATCTTCGAAGCCGTCGGCATGGTGCGGGCCGGCAAGATGACCGAAGATGAGCTGGCGGAACTTGAGGATTGCGTTTGCCCCGGTTGTGGCTCTTGTGCCGGGATGTATACGGCCAATACCATGAACTGTTTAACAGAAGCCCTGGGCATGGGCCTGCCGGGCCAGGGCACCGTTCCGGCGGTTAGCGCGGCACGCCTCAGGCTGGCCAAACAGGCCGGTATGCGCATCATGGACCTGTTAGAAAAGAATATCCGGCCCCGGGATATCATGACTGCAGCCGCCTTCCGCAATGCGGTGGCGGTGGATATGGCCCTGGGAGGTTCTACCAACACCTGCCTCCACCTGCCGGCCATTGCCCGGGAGGCCGGGGTGGATTTGCCCCTCAAGGTTTTCGATGAGCTCAGCAGGCAAGTACCACAGTTGTGTAAGTTGAGCCCGGCGGGCCCTCACCACATCCAGGATCTCCACGAGGCCGGGGGGATTCCGGCGGTAATGGCCGAACTCGGCCGCGCGGGGCTGCTAGACGGCAGCTGCCTTACGGTGACGGGACGCACGGTGGCCGATAATTGCGCCGGGAAGGGGATTTTAAATAAAGAAGTCATCAGGCCCCTGGAAAACCCCTACAGCCCCGATGGAGGGCTGGCCATCCTGTACGGCAACCTGGCTCCCGAGGGGGCAGTGGTTAAAAAGGGTGCGGTGCTGCCCGAGATGCTGGTGCACAAGGGGCCGGCCCGGGTCTTTGAGAGCGAAGAAGAGGCTTTTCAAGCCATCATCGAGGGAAGGATTCGCCCCGGGGATGTAGTTGTCATCCGTTACGAAGGCCCCAAGGGCGGCCCGGGCATGCAGGAGATGTTGAGTCCCACCTCGGCGCTGGCCGGGATGGGGCTGGATGCCTCGGTGGCTCTCATTACCGACGGCCGTTTTTCGGGTGCCAGCCGGGGAGCCTCCATCGGCCACGTATCCCCTGAAGCAGCGGCCGGAGGGCCCCTGGCCCTGGTTAAGGAAGGCGATCTCATCGCCATCGACATCCCGGCGCGCAAGTTGGAGTTGCTGGTAGAAGAAGGGGAACTGGCCCGGCGCCGGGCAGAATGGCAGGCGCCGGCGCCCAAGATTAGCACAGGTTATCTTGCACGCTATGCCCGGCACGTTACTTCCGGTGCCCGGGGAGCCGTGCTGGAATAAGGATCGGAGGTGTATGGCAGTTGGGGATTGCGGTGCGAAAAGCAAACTGACGGGTTCCCAGATTATCATCAAGGCCTTGCAAGAGGAAGGCGTGGATACTGTATTCGGGTATCCCGGAGGAGCAGTACTGCCCCTGTATGACGAACTCTATAGGTCTAATATCCGCCATATCTTAACCCGCCATGAACAGGGCGCCGTCCACGCGGCAGACGGGTATGCCCGGGTTAGCGGAAAGCCCGGGGTCTGCATTGCCACTTCCGGACCGGGTGCCACCAACCTCATCACCGGGATTACCAATGCCTTCATGGATTCTGTTCCCCTTGTGGTCCTTACCGGCCAGGTGGGCGTGGGGATGATCGGGCGCGATTCCTTCCAGGAGGCCGACATCACCGGCATAACTATGCCCATTACTAAGCATAATTTCCTGGTCAGGGATGTAAGGGAACTGGCCGGGGTCATGCATGAAGCCTTTTATATAGCTACCACCGGCCGGCCGGGACCGGTGGTTGTAGATATACCCAAGGATGTTACCACCCAGACTACTGTAGTGGATAAGTATCCACCCCCCTTAAATCTCCGGGGCTACAGGGTTTGTCGCGAACCCCACCCCCTGCAGATCCTCCAGGCGGCCCGGGCCATTGCCCGGGCGGAGCGGCCCCTCCTCTTCGCCGGGGGCGGGGTGATTACTTCCGGCGCCCATGAAGAATTAAAAATCCTGGCCGAAAAGCAGGATATCCCGGTTATCATCACCATGATGGGCAAGGGGGCTTTCCCCGAAGACCATCCCCTTTTCGTGGGCATGGTGGGCATGCACGGTACCGTGGCCGCTAATTATGCGGTGGGCGAATGTGACCTCTTAATCGGTATCGGTGTGCGCTTCGATGACCGGGTCACCGGAAGATTGGATAAATTTGCCCCCAAGGCCAGGATAATTCATATAGACATCGATGCTGCGGAGATCGGCAAGAACGTTCCCGCTCATATTCCCATTGTGGGCGATGCCCGTCTGGCCCTCAAGGCCCTGGTGGATAACTTGCCCCGGCCTGCCCTTCGCCCCGAATGGAGGAACCGGATCAGGGCGTGGCAGGAGGAACACCCTTTACAATACGACCGGGACTGCGGCCTAAAACCCCAGTTGGTTATTGAAGAGCTTCACCGCCTTACCGGGGGCGAGGCCATCGTGAGCACGGATGTAGGGCAGCACCAGATGTGGGCGGTCCAGTATTACCGGGTAAAACGGCCGCGCAGCTTCATTTCGTCCGGCGGCCTGGGGGCCATGGGGTTCGGCGTGCCGGCGGCCATGGGAGCCCAGCTGGCCCGGCCGGAGGCTACGGTAATAGCCATTACCGGTGACGGTAGCTTCCAGATGAACTCCCAGGAGCTGGCTACCATAAGCTTTTACCGGCTACCGGTAAAGATCATACTACTGGATAACGGTTACCTGGGCATGGTACGCCAGTGGCAGGAGTTTTTCTTCGACGGGCGTTATTCTTATTCCGACTTGGCGGCGGGCAACCCCGATTTCGTTAAGCTGGCCGGGGCTTACGGGATCCCGGCCCTGCGGGTAACCGAGGCTTCCCAGCTGACCGGGGCTCTGGAAAGGGCTCTGGAGCACGAAGGGCCCTTCCTGGTGGATGTAAAGGTAGACCGGGAGGAGAACGTCCTTCCCATGGTGCCGCCGGGTGCCCATCTCCGGGAAATGATTGTAGGGGGGTAGAAATAGCCATGAAGCACACCTTAGCCGTTCTGGTGGAAAATAAGCCGGGGGTGTTGACCAGAGTGGCGGGCCTCTTTGCCCGCCGCGGGTATAATATCGAGAGCCTGGCCGTCGGCCCCACGGAGAACCCCGCCATCTCGCGGATGACCATTGTGGTGGAGGGCGACGACCATACCATAGAGCAGGTGTGCAAGCAGCTCCATAAGCTCATCGATGTCATCAAGTTGAGCGACATCACCCAGGATCCCCATGTGGGCCGGGAGCTCATCCTGATCAAGGTAAATGCCGAGCCCCACGTGCGGGGAGAAATCATGCAGATTGTGGAGGTTTTCCGGGCCAGGATCGTGGATATCGCGCGGGATTCCCTGATTGTTGAGGCCACGGGCGACGAGGACAAGATCAACGCCATCGAGGCCGCCCTGCGGCCCTTCGGTATCCGGGAATTGGCCCGGACGGGCAAGATCGCCCTGGTGAGGGGATCCAGGGGCAAGGTCCTGGAGGCCGATCTGGGCGAGCAGGAAAACGTCAGCCAGACGGGTTAAAGAGGGGGGAGAAGGCTTGAGGCGAACGGGTGCCCAGGCGGTCATCGAAGCTTTATTAGAAGAAGAAGTAGACCTTGTCTTCGGCTACCCCGGAGGCGCAGTGCTGCCTTTGTACCATGCCCTGGCCGACAGCCCTATTAAACACGTCCTGGTGCGCCACGAGCAAAATGCCGTACATGCGGCCAGCGGTTATGCCCGGACCAGCGGCAGGGTAGGGGTATGTTTCGCCACCTCGGGGCCCGGGGCCACCAATCTGGTGACGGGCATCGCTACGGCGTACATGGATTCGGTGGCCGTGGTAATTTTTACCGGCCAGGTACCTACCTCCATGGTGGGGACCGATGCCTTCCAGGAAGTGGACGTTACGGGGATTACCATGCCCATCACCAAGCACAACTACCTGGTAAAAGATGTGGCGGAGCTCCCCCGCATAGTTAAAGAGGCCTTTCATATCGCCCGTACGGGCCGGCCGGGGCCGGTGCTGATCGATCTCCCGCGGGATGTGGCCCAGGCGCCTTGCGAGGCCCCCATCCCGGATAAGGTGGACATCCGGGGCTACAAGCCCACCTACAAAGGGCATGCCGGGCAGATAAGGGCCTTGGCCAAGATGCTATCGGAAGCCGAGCGGCCGTTAATCTTCGTGGGAGGGGGAGTGGTGGCTTCGGGGGCCGAAGAACTCTTGCTCCGGCTGGCGGAAACCCTGCAGGCGCCGGTGGCCACCACCCTTGCCGGCTTAGGAGCCTTCCCGGAGGATCATCCCCTGTCCTTGGGCATGGTGGGCCTGCACGGTAAACCTTACGCCAACCACGCCTTTATGGAGTGCGACGTCCTTTTCGGCCTCGGGGTGCGTTTTGACGATCGGGTGACCGGTGCCCTGGACAAATTCGCTCCCCAGGCCAAGATAGCCCATGTGGATATCGACCCCGCAGAAATCGGCAAGAACGTCCGCGTGGACTTACCCCTGGTGGGGGATGCCCGAACCGTCCTGGAGGACCTCTTGCCCCTGGTGCAGCCAGGCAAGCGGGGGGCCTGGTTAAAGCGCCTGCAGGAGCTACGGGAGGAATACCCCTTAACATACGGCCGCGGGGGAGATGTGCGTCCCCAGTGGGTTATACAGCGATTAGGGGAGATGACCCGGGGCAAGGCCATCATCACCACCGATGTGGGCCAGCACCAGATGTGGGCCGCCCTCTTTTACGGCTTTACCAAGCCGCGTACCTTCATTTCGTCCTGCGGCCTGGGGACCATGGGCTATGGCTTCCCGGCGGCCATAGGGGCCCAACTGGCCCGGCCGGACACTATGGTGTGGGTCATCACCGGCGATGGGAGTTTCCAGATGAGCATGGCTGAACTGGGCACTGCGGTAGAGCAGAACCTGCCCATTAAGATCCTGCTTTTCAACAACCAAAGCCTGGCCATGGTGCGCCAGCTGCAGCACTTCTACTACGAGGGCAAGTATACCGCAGTTCGCTTCAGCGGCAACCCCGACTTTGTTGGCCTGGCCCGCTGCTACGGCGCAGAAGGTCTGAGAATAACCAAACAGGAAGAAGTTATTCCGGTTCTGCAGGAAGCCATGCAGAACGGGCGCCTCACCCTCATAGAATGTCTTATAAGCGAAGAAGAAATGGTGTATCCCATGGTGCCGGCAGGGGCGGGATTAAACGAAATGATTTTGCCGGAGGATTAGGGAGCAAGAGGAGAGACGGAAATGGAAACAACAACCCGACGCATTTATATCTTCGATACTACCCTTCGGGACGGGGAGCAGTCCCCCGGCGTGAGCCTCAATGTGCAGGAAAAGCTGGAAATCGCCCGGCAACTGGCCCGGTTAAAGGTGGATGTTATCGAAGCCGGTTTCCCCATTGCCTCCCGGGGGGACTTCGAGGCGGTGAAGGCCGTTGCCCAGGAGATAGAGGGGCCCGCCATTGCCGCCCTGGCCCGCGTTAACGAGCGGGACATCGACCGGGCCTGGGAGGCGGTGAAGCACGCCGCACGGCCCCGCCTCCACGTCTTTATTGCTACTTCTGATATCCATATGAAGCATAAGCTCCGCATGAGCCGGGAGGAAGTCCTGGAGGCCATCCGGCGGGGGGTGGCTTACGCCAAGGAGCACTGCCCGGACGTAGAATTCTCTCCGGAGGATGCTTCGCGGAGCGACCTGGAGTTCTTGTGCCTGGCCCTGCAGACGGCTATTGAAGCCGGGGCCACGGTGATCAATATTCCCGATACCGTGGGCTATGCTACCCCCCCGGAGTTCGGTCGGCTTATAGCCCAAATACGCCAAAGGGTGCCTAATATCGAACAGGCCATCATCAGCGTCCACTGCCATAACGACCTGGGGATGGCAGTAGCCAATTCCCTGGCGGCCATAGAAAACGGCGCCGACCAGGTAGAGTGCACTGTTAACGGCATCGGCGAGCGGGCGGGCAACACGGCCCTGGAGGAATTGGTCATGGCTCTCTTTACCCGCCGCGATTACTACGGGTGCCGTACTGGGGTGGTAACGGAAGAGATCTATCGCACCAGCCGCCTGGTCAGCAGCCTGACGGGCATGCCCGTGCAGTACAATAAGGCCGTGGTGGGCAAGAACGCCTTTGCCCACGAGTCGGGGATCCACCAGGACGGCGTGTTAAAGGAGCGGACTACTTATGAGATCATGAACCCGGCCATGATCGGCCTGGTCCAGAGCAACATCGTACTGGGCAAACATTCCGGGCGTCACGCCCTCCGCAGCCGCCTGGCAGAACTAGGCTATACCCTGACGGAAGCCGAGCTGGATAAGGCCTTCCAGCGCTTCAAAGAGCTGGCCGACCGCAAGAAGGAAATTTCGGACCGGGACCTGGAGGCCATTGTAGAACACGAGGTACGCCGGATACCGGAAAAGTATATCCTGGACTACCTGCATATATCCTCCGGTACGCGGGTAGTGCCCACGGCCACCGTCGGGTTGAAGGTGGACGGAAGGGTCCTGGAGGAAGCGGCCTGCGGGGAAGGCCCGGTGGACGCAGCCTTCAAGGCCATCGATAAAATTACCCGCATCCCCGTGTGCTTGAAATCCTATTCCTTAAATGCCGTTACCGGCGGCAAGGATGCGGTAGGAGAAGTAACGGTGAAGGTGGAATACCAGGGAAGGATCTTCATCGGACGCGGCATCAGCACGGACGTCCTGGAGGCCAGCGCCCGGGCCTATATAAATGCCGTGAATAAGCTGGTGTATGAAATAGGGGAAGAGAACCTGCAGTACCTTTCCGAGGCCACTAACGGAGGGAGGTAAACAGCCTTGGGCATGACGGTGACGGAAAAGATCCTGGCCGCCCATGCGGGGATGGAGGCGGTAGAGCCCGGGCAGCTCATTAACGCTCGCATCGACCTGGCCCTGGGCAACGATATTACCGCTCCCCTGGCCATCAAGGAGTTCCGCCAGCTGGGGGTAAAGAGGGTCTTCGACCCGGCGAGGGTAGTGCTGGTACCGGATCATTTTACCCCCAATAAAGACATTAAGTCGGCCGAGCAGGCTAAAGTCCTGCGGGAATTCGCCCGGGAGCAGGGCCTGGAGCACTACTACGAAGTCGGGCGCATGGGGATCGAGCACTGCCTGCTGCCGGAGGAAGGGCTGGTGGTGCCCGGGGATTTGGTCATCGGCGCCGATTCCCACACCTGTACCTATGGAGCCCTGGGGGCCTTCGCCACCGGCGTGGGCTCCACCGATCTGGCCGCGGCCATGGCCACAGGGGAATGCTGGTTTAGGGTGCCGGAAACCATCCTGCTGCGCTATTACGGGAAGCTGCGGCCCTGGGTAGGGGGCAAGGACCTTATCCTCTACACCATCGGCGACATAGGGGTAGACGGTGCCAGATATATGGCCATGGAATTTACGGGGGAGGCCATCGCAGAGCTGTCCCTGGATGGCCGCTTTACCATGGCCAACATGGCCATTGAGGCCGGGGCTAAGAACGGTATCTTTCCCGTGGACGAGAAAACAGAAGAATACCTCCGGGGACGGGCCCGGCGTCCCTACCGCCTTTTCCGGAGCGACCCTGATGCGCGCTATGCCGAGGTGCGGGAATACGATGTAAGCCGCATCGAACCTCAAGTGGCCTTCCCCCACCTCCCGGAGAACACCCGGCCCATCAGCGAAGTAGGGGAAATTCCCATAGATCAGGTGGTAATTGGGTCGTGTACCAACGGCCGCATGGAGGACCTGAGGATTGCGGCCACCATTCTTAAGGGACGCAGGGTACACCCCGAGGTGCGGCTGATCATCATCCCCGGAACGCAAAAGATCTACGCCCAGGCCCTGGAAGAGGGGCTTATTCGCATATTTATCGAAGCCGGAGCGGCCGTTTCCACGCCCACCTGTGGACCCTGCCTCGGCGGTCACATGGGCATCCTGGCCAGGGGTGAGAGGGCGGTGGCCACTACCAACCGCAATTTTGTCGGCCGCATGGGCCATCCGGAGAGCGAAGTGTATCTTGCCGGACCGGCGGTGGCGGCTGCCAGCGCCGTTAAGGGCCGTATTGCGGCGCCTGAGGAGGTTCGGTAAACATGCAGCCCATACGAGGAATATGCCATAAGTTCGGCCACGATATAGATACCGATGCCATTATACCGGCCCGCTATCTCAATACCAGCGACCCCCTCGAGCTGGCCAGACACTGCATGGAGGATGCCGATCCCGGCTTCCCCGGCCGGGTTAAGGCCGGCGACATCATCGTGGCCGGTAAGAATTTTGGCTGCGGTAGTTCAAGGGAACATGCGCCCATTGCCATTAAGGCGGCAGGCGTAGCCGCCGTTATCGCCTCGTCCTTTGCCCGTATCTTCTACCGCAACGCCATTAACATCGGACTCCCCATCTTCGAGGCGCCGGAGGCAGCCGCCGGGATTGAAGGCGGGAACGAGGTCCTTATTGAGCCGGACAAAGGCTTGATAATCAACCTGACTAAGAACGAGACTTACCGCATGCTTCCCCTTCCGAGCTTCATGCAAGAACTCATGGATGCCGGGGGCCTTATGGCCTATGTAGCCAGGAAGGTGAAGGAGCGTGTTTAAGATTGCGGTGCTCCCCGGCGACGGGATAGGGCCGGAAATCGTCCCGGAAGCGGTAAAGGTCCTGAAGGCCGTGGGGAAAAAGTATGGCGTAGATTTTGATTTCCGCGAGGGGCTGGTGGGCGGCGCCGCCATCGATGCCACCGGAACTGCCTTGCCGGCGGAAACCCTGCAACTGTGCAGGGAAAGTGACGCCGTCCTCCTAGGGGCGGTAGGAGGCCCCCGGTGGGATAACCTACCCCCGGCGGAGCGGCCGGAAACGGCGGCCCTGCTGGCCTTACGTAAAGGACTGGGGTTGTATGCGAACCTGAGACCGGCTTATCTTTTCCCGGCTCTGGCCGAGGCTTCGCCCCTTAGGAGGGAGATTGTAGAGGGCACCGACCTCCTGGTAGTGAGGGAGCTTACCGGCGGGCTTTATTTTGGCGAGAAAAAGAGGGAACGTACTCCCAGCGGAGAGGTTGCGTGGGATACCCTTATTTATAATACGGAAGAGATCGAGCGCATCCTCCGGCTGGGCTTTGAGCTGGCCAGACAGAGGCGTAAGAAATTGACTTCTGTGGACAAGGCCAACGTGCTCATTACTTCTCGCCTTTGGCGGGAGACGGCCGAACGGCTGGCCCGGGAATACCCGGACGTAGAATTAACCCATATGTACGTGGACAACTGCGCCATGCAGCTGGTACGGTGGCCCCGGCAGTTCGACGTCCTGGTTATGGAAAATACCTTTGGTGATATCTTAAGCGACCTGTCCTCAGTGCTGACCGGCTCCATCGGCATGCTGGCCTCGGCGAGCATCGGGGGGAAGGTAGCCCTCTACGAACCGGCCCACGGCTCTGCCCCGGATATTGCAGGGCAAAAGAAGGCCAATCCCCTAGCCACCATCCTTTCTGCCGCCCTCATGTTGCGGGTATCCTTTAAGCTGGAAGAAGCGGCCCGGGAGGTGGAAGCTGCAGTGGGCCGGGTGCTGGATAAGGGCTTCCGGACCGCGGACATTATGAGCGAGGGTAAAACCCTGGTTAATACAGAAGAAATGGGAACCTTAGTACGGCAGGAAGTGGAAGAGGGATAAAGTATGACCCAGAAGGTCTATCTTTACGATACTACCTTGCGGGACGGTAGTCAGGGAGAAGGCGTCAGCCTCTCGGTGGAAGATAAACTGAAGATTGCCGGCCGGCTGGACCTCTTTGGCATCGACTATATCGAAGGGGGATGGCCGGCGGCCAACCCCAAGGATATGGAATTTTTCTTGCGGGCCAGGAACAGGAACTGGCACCACGCCAAACTTGCGGCCTTTGGCCGCACGCGCAAACCTGGTGGCCGAGTAGAAGAGGATGAAAATCTCCTGGCCATCCTGCAGTCCGGCGTCCAGGTGGCCACCATTTTCGGGAAGACCTGGGACCTCCACGTTACCCAGGCCCTGGGCACCAGCCTGGCGGAAAACCTGGCCATGATTCGGGAAACGGTGGGTTTCCTGGTGGCCAAGGGCCTGGAAGTGGTCTACGACGCCGAACACTTTTTTGACGGCTACAAGGCCAACCCCGCTTACGCCCTGGAATGCCTTAAGGCCGCGGCCGGAGCCGGGGCCGCGTGGATCGTCCTCTGCGATACCAACGGCGGTTGCCTGCCGGGCGAAATCGAAGAGGCGGTCAAGGAGGTAAGCCGGTATATCAATGCCCCCCTGGGTATCCATACCCACAACGACGGGGAACTGGCCGTGGCCAATACCCTGGCCGGCGTGGTGGCCGGTTGCCGCCAGGTACAGGGAACTATCAACGGCCTGGGGGAGCGCTGCGGTAACGCCAATTTGTGTTCGGTTATCCCCAACCTGGAGCTGAAACTGGGTTACCGGTGCCTGCCGCCGGGAAGGCTGCGGGAGCTGACCGAGGTGTCGCGCTATGTGAGCGAGGTCGCCAATATGGTCTTGCCCAATAACCAGCCCTTTGTGGGCCACAGTGCCTTCGCCCATAAGGGCGGCATCCACGTAAGTGCAGTCATGAAGGACGCCTCGACTTACGAACATATTCCCCCCGAGAAGGTGGGCAACCGGCGGCGCGTCCTGGTGTCGGAGCTGGCAGGGGTCAGCAACCTCCGCTACTTCGCCTCGGAATTAGGAGTGCATCTAAACGGGCGCCAGACCAGCGGTGTGGTGGAATGCATTAAGGAATTGGAAAGACAGGGTTACCAGTTCGAGGGCGCCGAGGCGTCTCTGGAACTCCTGGTGCGGAAAGCCGGGGGAGAGTACCGGGAACCCTTCCAGGTGGAATATTTCCGCATATTCGTGGAAAAGGAGGCCGACCAGGACGCCGTTGCCGAAGCCATCATAAAACTTCGGGTGGGAGATCGGACTATCCATACGGCTTCGGAAGGCAACGGCCCGGTCAATGCCCTGGACAATGCCCTGCGCAAGGCCCTGGAAGAATGCTTCCCCGCCATCCGCCGTATGCGCCTCACGGACTATAAGGTGCGGGTTCTCGATGAAAAGGAGGCAACCAGCGCCAAAGTGCGGGTGCTCATCGAGTCCCGCGACGGGGAGAGCGTTTGGAATACGGTGGGTGTCTCTACCAATATTATCGAGGCCAGCTGGGAAGCATTACTGGACAGCATGGAGTACGCCCTCTTAAAGCAGCAGGAGGAAGAGGCGGGAGGTGCCGTGGGCGCTGCCGGAGGAACTTCTTAAGACTTAAGGGCTTCGCCCGGGGGTTTTATAACCTCCTGGCCTGGCCCGTCCCGTACAGAGGCGGGACTACTCCAGGACGGCCAGGAGGCGCTCTTTATCGTCGTAGTGGGTCAGGATGAATAAAATATCGCCCTCCTGGATCTCCGTATCACCCCGGGGGGTTACTATATCGTCATGTCTTACAATGGCGGTTACCAGGGTGGTCTTGGGCAGAGGAATATACTCCAAACGCTTGCCGACCAAAGAAGACCCCTTTTCCACTTCAAACTCCAACAGCTCGCATTTGGTAGTTTCCGTGGAGATTAACTCCAGGGAATGGGGAGGGGTCTTTTTGGTTCCGACCAATAAGTCGAGCCTGTGGGCTAAAAGGTCGAGGGTCGATCCCTGTATTAAGGCCGATACCAAAACGACGAAGAACACGATGTTAAAGAAGTAGTTGCTATGGTCAACTCCTGCCACGGCGGGGTAAGTGGCCAGCACAATGGGGACAACGCCCCTTATACCCCCCCAACAGAGAAATATCTTTTCCTTGAGGCTGTAATCCCAGAAGAGGGTCGTTAAGAAGACCGCCGCCGGTCGCGCCACCAGCATTAGCAGCAGAGCAATAAGCATCCCTTCCTTGGTAAAGGCTGGAAGTTCCGAAGGAAAGACCAGCAGCCCCAGCATTAAAAAGAGGATGATGTTGCTGAAAGTGGAGGTACCTTCCAGGAAGCGGGCTATTCCCTGCTTGTAGACGAATTCACTGTTCCCCAGCAAGTAACCGGCTATGAATACGGCGAGGAAGCCGTTGGCTCCGATGGCCTCGGCTACTCCGAAACTTAAGTAGCAGAACCCTAACACGAGAACGTAGTAAAATCCGCCAGATTCCAAGCGTGCCCGGTTGAAGAGGTGGGGTCCTAGCCTACCAAAGAGGTAGCCCATACCCAGGCCACCAACGATCTGCCAGATTAAGTGGGCGATAAAGGCAAACACTTGGAAATCAGCATTCTGGATATAGTCGAGCATAGATATGGTCAGGATAATGGCCATGGGATCATTGGAGGCCGACTCGGCTTCCAGGGTGGTGGCCAACTTAGGCCGGATGCTTTTATTACGGAAAATGGAAAATACTGCTGCCGCATCGGTAGAGGAGACGATGGCGCCGACCAGGAAGGAGGCTTCCAGGCTGAGACCGACGATGTAGTGGGTGGCCAGCCCTAGGGCTACAGCGGTAAAGAGGACACCCACCGTCGCCAGGGCAAAGGAGGGCGCAAAGGCTGATTGCAATACCTCCTTCTTGGTGGCAAAGCCGCCTTCAAAAAGTATGATGATGAGGGCTATATTGGCTATTCGCTGGGCCAGTAGAGGGTCATCGAAGTATATTAAGTTAAGGCCGTCGCTCCCGAAAAGCATTCCCAAACCCAAAAAAATCACCAGTCCGGGAACGCCGACGCGCAGGGTGAGTTTGGTCGAAAAAGTCGCCAGAAGCAGCAAAATGGACAGTAGCAGGATCATCTATTTTTTGGTCCCCCTCTGTGGCGGAATTTCGGGCAACGGTTCCTTAAGCAAGTAAGGGTCTACTTGAACTAGGGGCCTTTGGAATTGTCGCACCAGGGGGAGTGTATTGCCTAGAGCGAGGGGCGGGACTAATAAGACAAAGCCGCTCATCTTTATTATAATTGATTAGGGCGAGGGTTATCAACTCCTTTGTAAGCCCAAGCCCTTGACGGCGGCTTATGGGAAGGGAAGGAGAGGGTGGGCCTTTGCCGGTAGTTTCTGGCGGGGCGTCTACTTGCCGGTGGCCTCCTTGGGTTCCTCTTTAACCGGGCGGGCATATTTGAAGCCTGAAGGCACGGAAGCCGGCAGCTGGAGCTCTTCATGCCTTTTGATGTCCGGGCGGATATTGAAGAGGGTGCTTAAGTTATCGAGCAGGCCGCCGGTAAAGGTCAGCCCTTTTTCCAGAGTCTGGGGGTCGCCAATAGCTTTAACGACAATGGGATACAGCAATTTCTGGCCGTTTACCGTGAGGTACAGGTTGCGGCCTTCCTCCTTGTCGCCGATAAAAGTAGAGGCGGTAATCCGGTGTTCGTTTATGGCCACGGCTTCGGCCCCGGATACCCAGAGTTCATTGACCACATCGACCAGATCCTGGGCCAGGAGGGGCGCATCGCCGGTAAAGGTAACCGTGATACCCGGTCCCTTCACCGGGGTAAGGCCGAGGTGGTTTTTTATGCGTACAAGCTCTTTGGTAAGGGCAGCCTGAGCCTCATCGCTCTGTCCGTATCCGGTGCTCAAGGCCTGCAACTGCTCTTCCAGCTGGCCTACTTCTTCCTGGAGCTCAAGGCGCTTGGCGCTCAACTTCTTCCACATGGCCACCAAATCTTCAGTTTTTTGGAACTCCAGGGAGCTGGCCAGCAGGCGCTGGGTGCGGAACTGCAGCGATAAGAGGACTCCGAGAACCAGCAGGACCACAGCCAGGCAGATCTGCCACCAACCCTTGCGGTTCGACATATCTCTAATTCACTCCTGCCGTCACCGGACGCATGTGGTCGGAAGGGAGGCCACCTTTATAAGCCGGTAGGACGAGGTGCTCGACTTTGACCACCTTGACAGGAAAGTCCCGGTTTTTGAGGTCGACAAACTCCGGAGCCCTCAAAGCGGCGGCTTCCAACCGGTCCGGGTTTCCCACCGCCTGGATTTCGTAGGGGGGAGCCAGGCGGGTTGAATTGACCAGGATGACGGTGCCTACACACCGGATGTGGGACCCGGTGATCAGGCGTTCACCGTTGATGGCTATGCCTTCGGCTCCTGCCGCTTTCAATTCGTTGACCAGGTAAAGGATATGCCGGTCGTGAATAATATAATCTTCGGGATTATAAGTGGCAGGGGAACCGGTTTTGGCCAGCTGGGCGCCGGCATTATTATCGTCCAGGGTTACCACAATGCCCGGACCGCCCAGGGGAACCAGCCCGGCCAGCACCTTCAACTCGTCGATTTGATCCTGGATCTCTCTGAGCTGTCCCTGGTACCTGGTATGTTGCTCCTGGGTCTCCTCTAGCTCCTGGCGCAGGGAGCCGATTTGATTCTGTAGGGCAGTGTTTTCATCATCGAGGGCTTTGATGATATCGACGAGACCAGTGTCCTTTTGGGTCTCCGCGGAGCCGGCCATGTGGCTACGAAATTGCCAGGAGACTAGCAAACCGGACAGAAAACATATGAAGACTAGCGAAGCATAGAACCGCCTCAAGGGCACCGCCTCCCCTTACAGCTATTCTAGCTTAGAGGTGGATGCGCTGCAACTAGCAAAAACGGGAAGATACTAAAAGAAGGGTTTTTAAAGGTCACTGTCGAATGAAGTGACCTGGCCGTCATATACTAAGAGAGCACTGGTAAATAACGGGGTGGAAAATTTGGCGGGTGTTGGGTGGTACCTTTCCCATTTGCTCTCGCGGCTAAACTTTGTGGACGTCCTGCGCCTGATCGTTGATATCGCCCTCGTATCTTATGTTATCTATCGCTTTCTCCTCCTGATCCGGGGTACCAGGGCGGTACAGCTGTTAAAGGGGCTGGCCATGCTGGTAGTGGCCTCGGTGGTGGCGGAAAAGCTGCAGCTGACGGTTATTAACTGGATTTTGACCCAGTTGCGGCTGGTGATTGTGGTAGCCCTGCCGGTGGTTTTCCAACCTGAGTTGAGGCGCGCCCTGGAGCAGCTCGGTCGGGGCAAATTTTTTGCCCGGCCCTTTACGCTGTTGGGGACCGAGGATATGGCCAGGGTCATAACAGAGGTGGTAAGGGCGGTCCAGGTGCTGGCCAAGGGGAAGACCGGTGCCCTCATTGTCATGGAGAGGGAGACGGGCCTTAACGACTACATTGAGACCGGCATCCGCGTGGATGCGGTTATATCCGCCGAATTGCTCATCAACCTCTTTGTACCCCTCACCCCCTTCCATGACGGTGCAGCCATCATCCGGGGTGACCGGGTGGTCGCTGCCGGTTGCTTCTTGCCCCTCTCCGACAGCCCCTACTTGAGCAAGCAGTTGGGCACCCGACACCGGGCAGCCTTAGGCTTAAGCGAGATTTCCGATGCGGTGGTCATCGTTGTTTCTGAGGAAACGGGCGCTGTTTCCGTGGCAGAAGGGGGTAAATTGACCCGTTTCCTGGATGAAAAGAATCTTCGCGAACTCCTGCAGAGTTTGCTTTTGCCCCAATCCAATCATGGCAGCTCCTTTTGGCCGTGGAGGTCTTAGGCTGTGCTGAAGAACTGGCGGGAAAACCTGGGTTATCGCTTGCTAGCCGTAGTTCTGGCCCTCATCCTATGGTTTTATGTGACCGCAGAGCAGAACCCCAATATGGAGCAAGTAGTGCGCATCCCCTTGGAGACGGAGAATTTGGGCGAAGGATTGGTGGTGGCCGACTTGCCTGCTGAGGTCCAGGTTAGGGTGGAAGGTCGCAAGGGGTACATCAACAACCTGTTGCCCAGGGATATCAAAGCTTATGTGGACTTGCGGGCTGCCCGGATAGGGGACAACATCCTGCCTGTCCAGGTGAGCCTGCCGGAGGGTGTAACCCTGGTGCGGGTTAACCCGCCTCAGGTCAAGGTCAAGGTGGATCAGGTTAGGGACCTCCAGCTTCCGGTCCAGGTTGCTTTGAACGGTACCCCGGCAGGAGGCTATCGGGCTTTAGAACCGGTCCTCAAACCGTCAGAGGTAGTGGTTTCCGGCCCGGAGGATGTATTAAAGGGCATAAGCAAAGTGTACGTAGAGGTGGACATCAACGAGGCCCGGGGAAATTACCTAGCCCAGCTGCCGGTGAAGGTCATCGATCACGAAGGGCGGCCCTTGGGCCGCTGGCTCATGATAAACCCCGATACCGTGGAAGTTCTTGTACCTATAGTAGGCCATCTGCCCGGCAAAGTGGTGGCCATCCGGCCCCAGCTGGTGGGCGAGCCTGCTCCCGGCTATGAGGTAAAAAGGGTGGTCCTGGAACCGGAAGTGGTGGAAGTCTTCGCGCCTTACGAAGTACTGGCCGACCTAAATTACCTGAGCACTTCCCCCATTGACCTCGAGGGAGCCCGCAAGAATATTATAGTAGAGAGCAATTTGGAAATTCCCCAGGGAGTTCAGACCGGTAACTTTCCCCTGGTACGAGTAGTGGTGGAGATAGGGCCGGTATAAGGTTGCCAAAATTGATAGTGAAGGGTGAGCTTAACCAGCATGGGTAAATTATTCGGTACCGACGGAGTACGCGGAATAGCCAACGAGGAATTGACGCCGGAACTGGCCTTTAGATTGGGCCGCTGTGGAGCTGCAGTCCTGGCCGAAGGCCGCGGAGGGGCGCGGGTAGTGGTAGGCCGGGATACTAGGGTCTCCGGGGACATGTTGGAAGCCGCCCTGGTGGCCGGGATCTGCTCGGTGGGGGGCCGAGCCCTAAAGGTAGGGATTATGCCTACGCCGGCCGTAGCCTGGCTGACGCGCACTTTAGGAGCCGATGCCGGAGTAGTAATTTCCGCCTCCCATAACCCGGTGGCCGATAACGGCATTAAGTTTTTTAGCTCGACGGGTTTTAAGCTTCCCGATTCCCTAGAGGAAGAAATCGAGAGGCTGGTGCTTAAGGAAAGGGACGACCTTCCCCGGCCGACGGGCACTGCTGTAGGGCGGGTGGAGGTGGTGGAGGCCGCCGAACAATATATAACCCACGTTTGCAGCACGGCCCCGCAGGGATTGAGGGGCCTTAAAGTCGTCCTTGACGTAGCCCACGGGGCGGCCTACGAGGTAGCGCCGGAGGTGTTCCAGCGTCTGGGGGCGGAAGTTTTTGTCTTGAACAATGCTCCCGATGGCACTAATATTAATGTGGGATGCGGCTCTACCTGTCCCCAGGCTTTGGCCGAGGCAGTGCGCGAGTTTAGAGCCCATGTGGGGCTGGCCTTTGATGGGGATGCCGACCGGGTTATTGCTGTGGACGCCGAAGGGCAGGTGGTAGACGGCGATGCCATCATGGCCATCCTAGCCCTTCACTTTCACCAACAGGGTAGGCTTCCCGGCGGCCGGGTGGTGGTGACCGTCATGAGCAACTACGGCCTCCACCAGGTGTTGACCGGGGCGGGCCTGGTGGTCCACCAGACCCAGGTGGGCGATAGGTATGTGCTGGAGGAGATGCTTCGCACCGGCGCCGCCCTCGGCGGAGAACAATCGGGCCACATTATCCTCTTGGAACATAATACCACCGGCGACGGCCTCATCACCGGGGTGCAGCTCCTACAAGTGATGGTGGCCAGGGGTGCTACCCTCCGAGAACTGGCCGAGGTATTGCCACGCCTGCCCCAAGTGCTGGTGAATGTTCCCGTGGAGGATAAAGAGCGGGCCATGAACGACCCCCAATTGCTGGCCGAAATAGCGGCGGCCAGGGAACAGTTGGCCAACAGGGGACGGGTTTTGGTGCGGCCTTCGGGGACCGAGCCCCTTCTACGTCTCATGGCGGAGGGGCCGGACGAAGAGGAACTCAGGGCCATCCTGGAGCGCCTGGAGCAGAGCGTCCGGCGCCTAGGCTCTAAGGAGGTGATGACCGGAGACTAATGCCAATTCTTCTAGGGGGAGAGACTGAGGTTCGGAGGGTAAACAAGCGCCAGGACCACCAGCGGATTAGTCCGTCCTCCCGATCCGGGGCGAGCAACGGCTATACGTTGTTTCCGGGACGCGGCCTGCCGAGCTACTTTTAGTCAGGCAAAGCCCTTTTGGGAGGCTGCGGGGATCTGGTGGTTGACGAGGAAGGGGTTTATCGAGGTTTTCGGCGGGTGCCCCTCGGTTGGTTACGACCGTCAAAGGCGCTACAAAACCCGGGAGCAATCCCGGGGACAAAGGGCGCCGGGTAACACCTCTGCTCTCTCTCCCTTAAGACTCCATCAGCCTTCTATGCCCCCAGGACGGTGACGGTTCCGGCGTATTGTTGCCAGCTAACAAAAGCCCCAGTAACCTCCGCGGTCGCGGTGGGGGAGGGTAAATTTCTTATGGGAGAGGGAGGTAGCCCCTTATGTGCGGAATTGTAGGATATTTGGGCCACCGCCAGGCGGTACCCGTTTTGCTTCAAGGATTGGAGAGGCTTGAATACCGCGGTTATGATTCGGCCGGGATAGCGGTGATAGACTCTTCCGGCCTCAAGATTACCAAGAGCGCCGGCAGGCTGACGGAGCTCAAGGCTCGTCTAAACGGGCACCTCGACGGCGCGACACTGGGCATCGGCCATACGAGGTGGGCCACCCACGGCCGGCCTACGGATACCAACGCCCATCCTCACCCCGATTGCAGCGGCCGGTTTGCTGTGGTACACAACGGCATTATTGAGAATTACCAGGAACTGCGGCAGTGGTTGAAGGCCGAAGGACATACCTTCCTTTCGGAAACCGATACCGAGGTCTTGGCCCACCTGGTGGAGCACTATTATCGGGGCGACCTGCTCCAGGCCGTCATGGCCATGTTGCCCCACGTGAAGGGTTCCTACGCTGTGGCCGTCATAGGCAAAGATCATCCCCGGGAAATCGTAGGGGTGCGCTATGATAGCCCCTTGATCGTCGGTCTGGGCCGGGAGGAGACCTTCTTGGCCTCCGATATTCCCGCTTTACTGCCCTACACCAAAAACACCTACATTCTGGACAACGGCGAAGTGGCCTACCTCAGTCCCGAAGGGCCTAGGATTTTGGACGGTACCGGGCACTTGAAACAAAAACAGGTATTTCACGTCAGCTGGGATCTGGAGGCAGCCGAGAAGGGCGGCTACCCCCACTTTATGCTTAAGGAGATCCACGAGCAGCCCCGGGCCTTGCGGGACACCCTGGCCGGAAGGTTGGATCCTGCAAGTGGAAGGGTAAAACTGGATGGAGTCCGTCTTACACCTGAGGAGGCCAAGGCCATCCGGAAGGTGGCCCTCATTGCCTGCGGCACGGCTTCCTACGCCGGCATGGTGGCCAAATATGTGTGGGAGAAACTGCTGCGCCTTCCCGTGGAATTCGATGTAGCGTCGGAACTGCGCTACCGGCAGCCCCTTATGGACGAGGGAACCCTGGGCCTGGTTATCAGCCAGTCGGGAGAGACGGCGGATACCCTGGCGGGTTTACGGGAGGCCAGAAGGCTGGGAGCCAGGATTCTGGCCGTTACCAACGTAGTGGGTAGCTCGGTAGCGCGGGAGGCCGATGACGTGCTTTACACCTGGGCAGGCCCCGAAATTGCCGTAGCTTCTACCAAGGCTTATCTTACCCAGGTGGCAGCCGTCTACCTGTTAGCCCTTTACCTGGGTACGGCCCGGGGAGAGGCTCCCTGGGCGGCCGAACTGGCCCGGGAACTGAGTGTTACCCCATCCAAGGTGGAGGAGGTCTTGGCCCTCGAGGACCGGTTCCGGGAGCTGGCGGCCCGGATTGCGCCCCATGAGCATGCTTTCTTCCTGGGACGTGGACTGGATTATGCTGTAGCCCTGGAGGGCGCTCTCAAACTAAAGGAAATCTCCTACCTACATGCGGAGGCTTGCCCTGCCGGGGAACTCAAGCACGGGCCCTTAGCCCTCATCGAGGACGGGACGCCCGTCGTGGCCCTGGTTACCCAAGAAGAACTCGTAGAGAAAATGCTGAGCAATATCAGGGAAGTTAAGGCCAGGGGGGCTTGGGTCCTGGCCCTGGCCTTGGAGGGTAATAGGGCTGTGGCCGCAGAAGCCGACTGCGTCCTTTATTTGCCGCGCCTCCATAACTTGCTGACTCCTCTGGTATCCGTGGTACCCCTGCAGTTGCTGGCCTACTACACGGCCGCGGCCCGGGGTTGTTCGGTAGATAAGCCGCGGAACTTGGCCAAGAGCGTGACGGTGGAATAGGCGGGGTAATGGTTCTGGTCCCGGAATATTGACTGACAGAAAAAAAGGCTCTCTTTCCGGAAGGGAAGAGAGCCTAAAATTTTATGCCAGCAAAATTAATGCTATGAACACCAGGTCTTCCGCGCCGTTGTTGACTATAGAGTGATATTCACCATTTCTTGTTAAGACCATATCTCCTGCCTGCACCGGGGCTTCTCTCCCGTTGTCGTTTACCAGGCCCCGGCCGCCGAGTATATAATACGCTTCGAAATCGCCGCTATGCTGGTGCCAGCCGATGGAGACCCCTGGCTTAAGGGTGAACTTGGCAAATAGTTTCCCCTTCCCATTGAACTCGTTCTTGTCGGCTTCTAGAAGGTGAACTATTTCTACTTCCCCCTGGCCGCCCCTTAAACCCTTGATGACTTCCCTTTTCAGTTCCTGGGCCTTCCTTATCATGCGAAGCCTCCTCCCCGGAAAAGAGTATCCCTGTCAGTTTTTATCTTACAGGGAAGGGAAAATGAAAACAAGGCCGGAAAAAACCTGGGGCCTTAGGACGGGCCAGGTGAATATGAGAGGTGCTGCTTCGGAGGTCCCAGCCTTGGCAAGGGACAGCCGGTTTTGGTACATATTAAGGGAGACGATAAACAGGCTTAAGGAGCAAGGCCATGAAACTGAAGGTGCTACCCGAGGATTTCGTGGTAAAAGAACTGGCCCGCCTTCCTTTGCGGGAGAAGGGACCTTACCGGGTGTACATCCTGGAAAAGAAGGGATGGAACACCATCGATCTCTTGCTGAGGCTGGCCAAGGCCCGGGGCCTTCCCTACCGTCTTTTTTCCTATGGGGGCTTAAAGGACAGGCATGCCCATACCTTTCAGTATGTAACGGTAAGGCATCCCCTTGATCTGACCACTGAGGAAGCAAAGTTTTCCCTGCGAAGTATCGGATGGATGGATAGGCCCATGGGTCCCGACCTCCTGAAGGGAAACGAGTTTGCCCTCACCCTTCGCGCCCTCAGCGAGGAAGAGGTTTCCCGCATCATGCGGAGGGTTGATGAAGTTCGGGGTTTCGGCTACCCCAATTATTATGACGACCAACGCTTCGGGAGTATGGACCGCCAGATGGGACTAATGGCCGAGAGATTGCTCAAGAAACACTACAACGGGAGCCTGCAGATCTATCTCACCGGCATTTACCCCGAAGAGAAGAAGGAGGCCAAGGAGCGCAAGCTCTTTTTCCGCGAGCATTGGGGAGATTGGGCAACCTGCCTATCCCGGGCCAAGACCACCATGGAAAGGAAGATATTCGGCCTCCTAACCGAGAAACCCAAAGCCTATGTGGAGGCCTTGCGCCTAATCCCCGCCGAAGAGCTTTCCCTGCTATTTTCGGCCTACCAGAGCTTTCTTTTTAACGAACTGTTAAGGAGGATTTTAGAAGATCTGGGCCTTGAACTCACGGCGGTACCCGGGGTGGCCGGGCCTTATCTCTTCTACCGGCGCCTGGACAGGAAACAACTGGTCTACCTGGATTCCTTGTCCTTGCCCCTGGCCGCCAGCCGCATGGAATTCCCGGATGCCATGTCAGAGCGGCACTTTACGGCCATCCTGGAGGAAAGGGGCCTAAGGCGCGGCAGTTTTAACCTCCGCAAGGTGCGACAGGCATATTTCAAGTCTACACCCCGGAAGGCGATAATCTTTCCCGCAGATCTTCATGTCCATCCTGCCGAAAGCGATGAACTCTACCCAGGCAAACAAAAGATTCGCCTATCTTTTAAGCTGCCGCGGGGGAGTTACGGTACCATGCTCGTTAAAAGATTGATCATGCCGTGAAGGCCGGCTGTATGGGGGAATAGAGTATTATGCCCGGGAACTGCCGACGGCCTCAGGTGGGCCGTTCCTCATTTCGAGAGGTGGGGTCCTGGGCCGTGTGGCGCAAGGATTCCGGTGGGGACGAGGGGCAGGAGGGTACAGATTACCGCCAGGTAGAGAACCACCACGGAAATTACGGTGCAGACGACGGCCCGGGGGATAGTCGCCAGGGGGTCGCGCGCCTCTGGCGCTGCCAGGCCCAGTACCTCAAAACCGGCATAACTGAACATTACAATCAACATACTGCCGGCTATACCACCAAGGCCGCCGGGTAACAGGGTTTACCCCCGGAGTGCGCCAAGGCCGACGGCAGGCCTGGTCGGCAGCAGCCCCAGAATAAGGATGAGGGCGGTGGCCACAAATCCTATGAGAGCCGTAAGCTTAACGGCTGCCAAGCTGCTTTCCAGGCGGGGAAACAAACCCGGCCAGGCGAGATTTAAAAGGGTCACGGCGGCGATGACTAAGGAGGCTACAATGCCTACGGGCAGTTCCGGGAACCAGGTATAGAGAAAAATGGCCGCGGCAGTGGCTTCGCTGGACATGGCCAGGGTAATTCCCGTCCAGTATACCCAACCCAGGACGAAGCCCAGCCATGGCCCGAAATATTCTTCCGCGTAGGTACGAAAGGAACCGGATACAGGCCGGCCCACAGTCATTTCGGAAAGGGCCGTTAGAATGATGTACACCAGAATTCCCGCCAGAAGGAAGGCAATGATTATAGAGGGCCCGGCCGCCCGTATGGCTATGGATGAACCGAGGAAAAAAGAACCCCCGACCACCGAACCGAGGGTAAGAAATACTAAATCCCTGGTACTAATACCTGTCTTACCGCTGGCCATTTTCCTTCTCCCTGGTCAGTAGGAACTCTTCCTTAGTATGTGCTTATAGGTGAGGCTGCAATTCCCGACCTTCAACCCAGTTCCGGCCGGGGAAAATGGCATAAACTTTATTCTCTAGGATAAAATGGTAAGATCATACACTATTGACAATCATTGTATTGGTGGTAAACTCTTTATAGAGGGTGTTTCGCGAAGAAGGCGAAGCGCCCTTTACGCTTTATATACGGGTTTCCATTTAATGGGTAGAATTTGGAGGGAATCAAATTGGCCAGGGTAATGCTATCCCCGACAACTTTTGAAAACTTGGTTAAGCACTTAATAGAGGTTGAGGAAGGCAAGGGTAAGCTTATTGAACAATATTTTCCCAAACCATCAAAGGAGCGTAACGAGTTTGAAAAACTTATCGAGGGCTATATAAAACAGATCGAACAACTTATCAAAAATGTGAACAAGTCGCAATCGGCGGGTGATAAAGTTCCCTTTGTCACTATAGGCAGTGAGGTAGAAGTAGAGGATTTAAGCGAACAAGACCCAAAGATTTTTAAGTATCGTATTGTCAGTCCTTTTCATGATAGCGTGAAAGAGGGTACTGTATCATATTTGTCGCCCGTGGGCAAGGCGTTGCTGTTAAAAAAGGTAGGAGATGAAGTGGAAGTCAAGGCCCCGGGTGGCGTATTCCGTTACCGTATAAGGTCCATCCGGCTACCGGATGAGGCTTGATTAGCTTTTATCTATAGCGGAGAACGTACCGGGAGAACCTCCACCGCTGCCGTGTTCCTGCCGGCCTTCCCGCCTCCCCTGTCGGTGGCCCGGTGGCCGGGGCTTGAGGCCGGGCCAACCGGGCGTTTCCTGTTCAGCCTTCCGCCTCCATCTTCCCTCCGGGAGTCTCACTTCTTACCTTAGCGGCGGCCTTGGTTTGGCCGCCGATCTCTAGGGGCCCGACGGTTTTCATAGGGCCCCACCCTTCTTCATAAACTTCCTTAGGAAGCTTCCTCTTCCGGTTACCTCGGGGACGGAGGGAAACGGTCTGATGTGGATTATGGTACCCGATAAGCATGTCTTGGCCATGGCGGCGGTGAGGGTGGTCTCCAGTCTGATCGAACTAACCGCCGCCATCCTCATGCTAAAGTTGAACCGCGTGGAAGAAGCTTTAAAGATCAATGCCACCTTGGCCCTGGTTGGGCCCACGGTTATGCTTACGGTGATGGCCCTGGGACTCTGGGGATTGGCGGGGAAAATTTCCCTCGCCAAAATGTTAATCATCATTTTGGGGGTGGGATTGATTTTTTATGGGGTAAGACGCTGAGACCCCGGCCTCCTTCTAACTACTTCCCTAAATTCTCTATTAAGCGCCAGAGGCCCGGGTTGCGGTAATAAAGGAAGCTAATTACCAGGGCCAGGAATATATAGAGCAGGCACCAGGGCAGGCTCAGCTCGTCTTTACCGGGAAGTTCAGGGCCGGACCCGGTAGACATGGATGTATTCTCCTTTCCGGTAGAGTTCCAACAAATCAGGCATGTGCCGGGCCCAGGTGGCGTAAGGACCGTAATCGGGCTTTACCACCACAAAATCCAGGGACTGGCGCCGAATGGCTTCCGCCCAGGAGGAAGGAGACGGGGCATCCACCAGGGATACTTCGTGGCGCAATCCGCCGTACAGGGGGTAGATCCAGGCCATAGGAGTATGGCCTATGCGGCTCGGCGGCACTTCGTCCACCCAAGCATAATCTTGAAAGTAAAGCTGGCCAAAGGTTCGTCGAGGTGCCTCCAGGCGCATGGCCAGTGGCAGTTTCCCCAAGGTTTCGCCGAGGGCGAGGGTGGTGGACACTGCCAGGTTGAGGATTAACAAGGCGGCCGCCAGGGTTTGTGCCGCCTTCGGCAGTCGCTCGTAAACCCAGACTAGAGCAGCCAGGCCGACGGGCACCACGTATAGGACGTATCGAGGCCACCACGGAGCCGGCTGGACGAACAGCAGCAAGGCCGTAAGACCGGTCATCCACAGGGCCGCAGGCCGCCGCCGGCGGAGGGCGTAAAAGGCAAAGGCCCCAAGGGCCGGGAGGGCGAGGGCGGCCCAGGCTGGCCCCAGGCCGCGGGTTCGGGAATAATAGTTATAAGATTCCCCGCCAAGTTCCAACCAGGAAGTAAGAATATTGAGCACGAGTGGTCGGTGGTGGTAGGCGGGGGGAGTGTTATGGGCCATGAAGAGGTCGGATACGTCGCCCATGCCGGGCAGCGTCCAGGCGAGGAATTTTACCTGGACGGGGTAGACGGGGTTGCCGTAAAACCACCACGTGCGGAGATACCAGAAGCCGCCGGTCGAGACCAGGCCCCCCAGGGCCACTACGGCCTGGACAAGGAGGGCACGTCCGGTTAAGCGGCCGCACCGACATTGCCACCACCCGTACCCCAGGGCGGCCAGACCAAGGATGCCGGCGAAGGCGATTCCGGGGGCTTTGATGCCCATCATGAGCCCCAAGGTTACTCCCAGGAGAAGGGCATAACTTAGGTTAAGCTCCCTTTGCCACCTCAACAGTACATATAAGGAAGCGGCCACCAGGGAGCCGAAGGCGGCATCGGCGTAGGCCACCCGCAGCTGGATTAAAATCATAGGCGTCAATAAAAAGAGCATGGTTGCGAGGACAGAAGAGTCCGGCCGGGCGCCCGCCGACCTGCTCAGGCCGTAGGTGGCCAGGGCTCCCACCAGCACAAAGGGGAGCTGGGCTGCATCGGCCAGAATATCGCTGTTCAGGAGCACCATATTCCAAAGGGCGCTGAGCTCAGCATTGAGGGGATAAACATTGGCCCAGTTGAAGGCTGTACTGAAATCCAGGGCCAGTTGACCGGGAGACACCCGGTGGGGATCGTAGTTTTGCCAGAGGAGGGCTTCGGGCAATTGGGTAATGGCTCCCTGTTTGATCCATGCGGCTACAGGAGTAAGGTGGTACCAAATTTCGTCCCAGGCAAAGGGGGGAAGGTAAATCCAGCCCATGGCCAGGGAAGATAGGCTGAAGACGAGCAGGCCACCGACGACTAGCAGGAGACGGTTACCGGCTAAAAGATGGATGGCGCCGGTGGGACTTAGCCCCAAGTTTCGCTGCTCAAGGGGAGAAAGAAGGGCCTGCCATATACCTATACCCAGCCAGGCCAGGGCAAGGAGTAAAACCGCCCCCCGGTGAAGCTGTTTTAGCAGGGCGCCGGCCACCAGGAGGATCAGCACTTGACCGCAAAGAAACAACAGGCCGCACGCCAGCCAGCGGTCGGCCCGACACTTAGGGGCTAGCCGATTAGCCAGGAAGTAAGACCCCGTTAGGAGGGCCAGGGTTGCTGCAATGAATACCAACACCCTTACTTAACTCCCTCCAAATTGGTCCGGCTAAAGTTTCTCCCGAGGGCGGGCTCCTTATACACTGGTATTAGGAAAGTTTGCCGGCACCTTCAGCAGCTAAGCGGAATTTTTAGGGACCACTTGAAAGTCTACCATCGTGTAGGTCCTGATCCAATCTTCCTGCAGGGGGGCAGGGAAAATTTTAGGGGCCAGTTGAAGCCTGGCCCCTGCTGTTATTTAGTTGGGTTTAGTTGTCGCCGAAGAACAAGAGGATGAGGATCAGGAAGAGGATAAACGCCCAGCGGCTGCCCCAAAAGCCACCAAAGCCTCCCACTATGGCTCACTCCTTTCCTCGTTCTTACTAGCTCGATGCTAATAACATAGTATGCTGAAGGACAGTTACTGGTGAAACCGAAGGCAAGGAGTGGATAAAGAGTTATCCTTAGCCGGTGTTCGCCTCGTGCTGCCAGGGGAAATAAATTTTGGCATTCTAAGATAACCTTTCCTCAGCTTGATGAATAGGATAAAGTGACAAACTTGGCAAGGGAGGGTTCCCCTTTGAGCGACCCGCAAGTCCAAGGTATTGAATGGCAACTAGCCCGTGCATACGTGCCTTGGCAAAAATACACTACCCGGTGGAGCCCCTTGGAGGGCCTGGCCAAGGGCACCATTTTCCCCGAGCTGTACTTCCCCTATCATCCCACGGGGCGTTAAGCTCCCTGAGGAGGGAAAGGAGGTCCAAAGGCTATGGAACATGAGCGGCGCCAGCTCTTGAAACAGATCATGGCCATAGAATTCACCGCCCTGGAACTAAACCTCTACCTGGATACCCATCCCCAGGACTACCGCGCTTTGAAGGAGTACAATGCTGCGGCCCAGGAACTTGCCAAACTCAAAGAACAATATGAAAGCCGGTACGGCCCCTTGACCAACTACGGAACCACCCCCAGCCCCGACGCCTGGCGCTGGATAGATGACCCCTGGCCCTGGGAGATTACGTTTTAGAGGAGGCTTCGATACATTATGTGGATCTATGAGAAAAAGCTTCAGTATCCTATCCGGGTAGGACGGCCCAATCCCCGCTTGGCCAAGGAAATAATTACCCAGTACGGCGGGCCTGATGGAGAATTGGCTGCTTCCCTGCGTTATCTGACCCAACGCTACACCATGCCCATCCCCCAGGCCAAGGCAGTACTAACGGACATCGGCACGGAAGAACTGGCTCACATGGAGATTATTGCCGCCCTGGTGTATAACTTGATTAAGGATGCTTCTTTAGAGGAGATTAAGCGAGCCGGGCTGGACGGCTACTATGCCGACCATGACCGGGCCCTGTATTTTGTCAACGCTGAAGGGGCTCCGTGGACGGCCGCCTACATCCAGTCCAAGGGCGATCCCATCACGGACCTTTATGAAAATATGGCCGCCGAGCAAAAGGCCCGTTCTACCTACGAATACCTCATCCAGCTCTCCGATGACCCCGATGTGAGCGATGCTTTGAAGTTCTTACGCGAAAGGGAGGTCGTCCATTTCCAGCGTTTCGGTGAAACGTTAAATTTGGTATACGATTATCTGCAGAGAAAAAAGTATTATTAAAGCTAAAGCCCCGGTAAAGGGGCTTTTCCTCTTATCTCTCTTCCCGCGATTTTCGCCGCATGGAGGGTCCAGCGGAGGGCATAATAAGCATGTAGCCGGACACCGGAAGGGCAAAATTTGAACATAATTGATAGGCTCCGGGGGTTTTAATGGGGCGGGAGGCCGCATGTGCTTTCGCTTGATGGGAACGGGTCCCCTTCAGCAGGAACTCCCGTATCTCCCGGCGAATAGCAAATGTTGGGTAGAAAACCACCAGGGGGTTAACTATGTTAGCCATTGTTAATTCCGTCGTCCTCGTAGGCCTGGAGGGTCAGGGCGTACGATAGAGGTGGATATTAGCAATGGTTTGCCGGTTTGTGATATTGTTGGTTAAATTTTGTACACGATATGTCTACCTTTAAACTGGGAGGGAAAAAGGCGAACTGGCTGTTCTGGGCATTGCTGGCCATGGTTTTTTGGGGATTAGGCCCCATCTTTGCTAAACTGGGGTTGGAGAAGAGCGATCCCTTCACAGCGCTCCTCATCCGCACTATCGGCGTAATCGCCGCGCTACTTTTGTGGGGTTTGGCGACTGCACGGCTGGGGAGCCTTAAAGAGGTAGAACCCCGTACCTGGGCACTCCTTCTGAGCGAAGGGCTGGTTGCTTCGGTGGTGGGACATTTTGCCTATTTTCATGCCCTGCAGGCAGGCAAGGTTTGGTCGGTAGTACCGATAACAGCTTCTTACCCCTTAATGGCCCTCATCCTGGCAATTGTCCTGCTGGGTGATATAAACTCTCCCCGGGGCGCGGCATCGGGGCGGTTTTGATTGTGACCGGTATCTACCTGATCCAGAGATTTTAAGCAGGGGCAAAGGTAGCTGAATTTCTTAAACAGCGCTATGCTTATTTGACCATAACGCATTATTGGAGATGTTTAGTAATGGGTTTTCAAGATAGTAAGACAAATTTACCCACAAAAAAAGAAGTGGCCTCCTTTTTAACCGGTAATCGTTACGATCTAATGGAGTGGGCCGGGGCTTTCGGTGACCTGGGTACCCTTATCCCTTTTTTCCTGGCCTACATAACCATTCTGAAGATGGACCCTGCCGGCCTTCTTTTTGCCTTTGGTATGGCCAAGATCGTTACCGGTTTGTATTATAAAACGCCTATACCTATTCAACCCATGAAGGCCATCGGTATCGGCTCTGTAGCCCAGGCCGGCGAGTTTACGCCGGCAGCAGTGTGGGGCGCCGGGCTTTTCACGGGTTTGGTATGGCTATTCCTGGGCCTTACGGGCATCATTGACCGGGTAGCCGCTCTGGCCAAAAAGCCGGTTGTCCAAGGCATCGTGCTGGGGCTCGGCTTGACTTTTATGGTGGAAGGCATCCGGTCCATGGCTACAAATTACTTCTTAGCGGCTATAGCGTTGATTATGACCTTTGCCTTGCTAGGCAACCGGAAATTTCCGGTGATGTTTTTGTTGCTGGCCTTAGGGGTTGGCACCAGCCTGGCCGTCAATCCTATGCTGCTAATGGATTTAAAGAGAGGCATAGGTTTCTCCCTGCCGCAATTCACTCTGGCCCGGTGGACCTGGTCCGAGATGGTCAAGGGTGCGTTGCTCCTGGCCTTACCCCAGGTCCCCTTGACCCTGGGTAATGCTGTCATTGCTATTGTGGCGGAAAACAACGAGCTCTTTCCCCAGCGGCCTATCACCGAGGGTAAGATTGCCATTTCCACCGGCTTAATTAACCTCCTGGCCCCCCTTTTTGGCGGGGTTCCCATGTGCCATGGTGCGGGAGGGATGGCCGGCCACGTCCGTTTTGGCGCCCGGACGGGTGGCAGCCTGGTTATCATGGGCTTTATGGTTATTGCCGTCGCCATCTTTTTTAATCGCGGGGTAAATATTCTTTTGCAGTTGTTCCCTCCGGCCATTCTGGGCGTGATCTTGTTTTTTGCCGGAGCGGAACTGGCCCTGACGGCGAGGCCGGAGGCTGCCGGCCGGCAGGAATTTTACGTTACTCTGGTCACGGCAGGTTTCGCCATGTGGAATATGGGGGTCGCCTTTGTGGTGGGATTATTGTTACATGAGGCTCTAGCGAGGGGCTGGATAAAAGTGTAGTATCGGTAACTCAGAAACCCTTGAGCTTGACTTAGGAGGGGCAAATAAATATACTATAATTAAACAATTGATTAATCGTTAGGGGTGATTATCCTTTGGATAAAGGGAGTGCTTCCAACCCTAATAATGACCTCTGTGATACCTTCTGCCCTTCCGGCCATCTTGAGCACCTGAAGGGCAGGGTACTGGAAGTAGCCGGTTTATCGGAAATTTTTAAGGTCCTCGGGGACGAAACCAGGACCAAAATCCTTTATCTGCTAGCCCACAAGGAACTCTGCGTGTGTGACCTGGCCGCACTCCTGGATATGAGTTTGCCCGCCGTTTCCCACCATTTGCGGTTGTTGAAGGCCTTGCGCCTGGTCAAGTACCGCCGGGAGGGCAAGATGGTCTACTATTCCCTGGACGATGAGCACATCCTAAACTTGATCCGCGAGGCCCAGGCCCACTTTGCGGAAGGGAGGTAGGCTCTATTCATGGTACCAACATACGTGCTAGTAGGTACCGCTGCCGCTGCGGCTGCCGCCCATACTCTCCTCCCGGACCACTGGCTGCCCTACGTGCTGACCGCCAGGGCCAGGCAAATGTCCCACGGCAGGACGGTCGTGATGGCGGGAGCCGGAGCGATCACCCATCTTTTTTCCACAGTAATTATCGGCCTGGTGTTTGCCCTGGCCGGTGAAAGCGCGGCCGCTAGGATCACCTGGGGGTTGGAGCGGCTGATTGGCCTGGTGGTGGTTGGCCTCGGGCTGTACTTCCTCTGGCGGGGTTGGGCCGGAAAGGGTCAGCGGCATGAGCACAGTCATATGTACGATCACCTGCCAGAAGGGTTTGGTCATAGGTACAATTACCAGAAAAAAGAACATTCCCACACCAACGGGCCGGGGTCGGATTACACCCTGGGCGCCATCCTGGGGGTGCGGCCCTGCGGGGAGGCCATTCCCATTTTTCTGGCGGCAAGCACGCAGGGAGTCTTTTCATCCCTAGCCGCCATCGGGGCCTGGGTGGTGGTGACCGTGTTGTCCATGGTCGGCATCGTCTGGCTTTCGGTGCGGGGTCTGGAAACCCTCCGCTTCGCCTGGCTGGAGCAGTATGGCGAACTAATATCGGGGGCCCTCATTACGATGCTCGGCGTCATTACTTTGCTATTATGATGTGAGGTGGAACAACGAATGCGTTACACCCTGGCCGGATTGGAGTGCGCCAGTTGCGCCGCCAAGATTGAGCAAGAATTACGTAAAATCAAGGGATTGGAAGGGGTAACCGTGAACTTTGCCGACCAGAGCGTGGAACTGCCCCCGGAACTGGCGGCAGCGGCCCAGGAGGCCATTAGCCGGGTGGAACCCGGCGTGCGGCTCGTGGAGCAGGGCGAGCGAAGGCCGGCGGCCGCAGAAGAGGAAGGAGAGGGAAAGAAGGCCCTCTACCTGATCGTGGCCGCAGGGCTTCTTTGGGGAGTGGGTTTCCTCTTCAACCAGCAGCTCCACCGCACCCCCTACGCCTGGGCTGAATACGCCGTGTTGCTGGCCGCCTACCTCCTGGTCGGGGGACCGGTCATCCAGACCGCCTTCCGGAACCTGGTTCGGGGGCAGGTCTTCGACGAGAACTTCCTGATGAGTGTGGCCACCGTCGGCGCCATCGCCATCCACCAGTTGCCCGAAGCCGCGGCAGTGATGCTCTTCTACGCTGTTGGGGAATATTTCCAGGAACGGGCGGTGAACCGTTCTCGCCGCGCCATTACCGCCCTCCTGGATATTAGGCCGGATTACGCCAACCTGAAGCTGAACGGGGAAACCAAGCAGGTCCGGCCGGAGGAAGTGGCGGTGGGTCAAATCATCGTTGTCAAGCCCGGAGAGAGGGTACCCCTGGACGGCGAGGTGCTGGAGGGGACCTCCTTTGTAGACACCTCGGCCCTGACGGGGGAATCCGTACCCCGCAAGGTGGAAGCCGGCGAAAAGGTCCTGGCCGGGATGGTTAACACCCAGGGCCTCTTGACGGTTCGGGTGACGAAGCCCTACGCCAAGTCTTCAGTGGCCCGCATCCTGGAACTGGTGGAAAACGCCGCCGGCCGGAAGGCCCCTACGGAACAGTTTATCACCGCCTTTTCCCGCTACTATACTCCGGCGGTGGTCTTCGGCGCGCTGGCCGTGGCCGTGGTACCTCCCCTGGTCATCCCCGGAGCCACATTTTCCGAATGGATCTACCGTGCTCTGGTGCTGCTGGTCATTTCCTGCCCCTGCGCCCTGGTGATCTCCGTTCCCCTGGGTTACTTCGGCGGCATCGGCGGAGCA
The DNA here is from genome assembly GCF_013167955.1 of Thermanaeromonas sp. C210. Classification (NCBI taxonomy): domain Bacteria; kingdom Bacillati; phylum Bacillota; class Clostridia; order Neomoorellales; family Neomoorellaceae; genus Thermanaeromonas; species Thermanaeromonas sp. C210. Next base: position 309,220 of record NZ_BLWF01000001.1, on the reverse strand, counting down.
TCCCGCCGGGGTATCCTGATCAAGGGGGCGAACTTTTTGGACGCCCTAGCGGGTCTCCACACGGTGGTCTTTGACAAGACTGGCACACTGACCCGGGGCGTTTTCCGGGTGACGCGGGTTGTGCCCTACAACGGTTTTTCCGCAGAGGAACTTCTGTCCCTGGCCGCCCACGCCGAGGCCTTCTCCACCCACCCCATCGCCCGGTCCATCCGGGAAGCCTATGGCCGGGAGATTCCGGCGGACGCGGTGGGTGAATACCAAGAAATCGCCGGCCACGGCATCAGTGCCGTGGTGGGTGGGAAAAGGGTGCTGGCGGGAAACGACCGCCTGATGCACCGTGAGGGCATTGCCCACGATGTCTGCGACCTCGAGGGCACCGGCGTGTACGTGGCCGTGGACGGCACCTTCGCCGGATACATCATTATTTCCGACGAACTGAAGCCGGACGCCAAGGAAGCCATCGCCCGCCTGAAGGAGCTAGGGGTCCAGCAGACGGTCATGCTTACCGGGGACGAGGAGTCGGTAGCCCGGCGGGTGGCCGAGAGCCTCGGGCTGGACGCCTACTTCGCTGAACTCCTGCCGGAAGACAAAGTGGCTAAGGTGGAGGAACTGGCAGCGGGTCTCGCCGAGCGCCGCAAGCAGAAGTTAGCCGTTGTCGGCGATGGAATCAACGACGCCCCGGTCATTACCAGGGCTGACGTGGGGGTGGCCATGGGGGGATTGGGGAGCGACGCCGCCATTGAAGCAGCCGATGTGGTCCTCATGGAGGATAAACCCTCCCGGCTGGCCACCGCGGTGGAGATAGCCAGGTACACGGGCCGGATCGTACGCCAAAACGTGGTCCTGGCCCTGGGGGTGAAGGCCTTCTTCCTGGTCCTTGGGGCTTTCGGGGTGGCGACGATCTGGGAAGCGGTCTTTGCCGATGTGGGTGTGACTTTGGTAGCCATTTTTAACGCCACCAGGACCCTACGGTATGGAACCCGCCCCTAAAACGTTTCCTCATTCTACCAAACTAAGTTCAGTAAAAGGCGAAATAGAGCGAGGTGTTTACTTGAATACAGTGCGCATATTGCCTATTATGGCTTAAGAAAAATGCGAGGCGCTTGGGTTACAAGAAGCAGTTAACCAGGTCTATATGCCGGCGTGGCCCTATAACGCAGAAATAAGAGGCCTCCGAATTAAGAGGTTCGCCTCTTGGGAAGAGATTCAGGGTTGCATAGATTGTTTTTCCCAATACCGTATGGTACTATAAACATAGAAGAGATGGAAAATACTGTATATCCTTTTCTATCCCCGACGCCCGGATGGAAATCGCATATGAAGACCTGGACACGGCCAAATATAATCTTGAGGGCAAACGCTATTTGTGGCCTGTGTTCCTGTGGTCAACAAGCCTTAGAAAAAGCTTTTTGAGGTGATGTATTTCAAGAGATCTGGGAGAGTTCGACCGCGCAAGCACGACCTTGTAGTATTGGGCAAGCTTACTGGTCTTCTCGAGGCTTAAGATAAAGCAAAACTGGCTGAAAAATATACAGAGAATTATACGAGGGAGATTGTTGAACAAACCGAAAGGGTGGTCGGATGGCTGGCAAGCAAGTTGAAATAACTATACGTGAGTATATAAATCTACTGCGGAAGAACAATATCCGGGTTTACCGGGCCATTCTCTTTGGTTCCTATGCTAGAGGCCAAGCTCGAGAGGATAGCGACATTGATGTGGCCATTATAAGTCCGGACCTGGGCAAAGACCGTATTGAGGAGGCAGTGTTTCTGAAGAAGATAGCCGAGGAGGTAGATCTAGATATTTCTCCAAGGCCGTATTCGGTGGAGCAATACCTAAAAGCTTGCAATGGCGAGTTCTTGCATGATGAAATAATTGATAAAGGCAAGGTCATTTTATAAGCATTGTTGCCTCCCGGCCGGTAGTGTGAGAGTATTACCGGCTGTTTCCAAAAGTACTTTTCGAGATAGGGAGAGAAAGGAGCGATTTCCTTGGCTATAGATTTAGGCGGGGGTAGTAGCCAATATCTACAAGAAGAGCTGGAACGGATAAGTGGCATTATAATTAAAAACTGCCGCCCCGAGAAAATTATTCTTTTTGGTTCTCTCGCAGGAGGCAGGGCGAAGGAATATAGCGACCTTGACCTGGTGGTAGTCATGAAAACAGACATGCGATTTATGGACAGGCTATTGTTCCTGGCCAGGCTGACCAAGCCACAGGTAGGAGTAGATTTTCTTGTATATACGCCGGAGGAATTCAGGCAGATGATGGAAGACGGCAATCTGTTCTTGAAGGAAGAGGTGGTCAAAAAGGGGGTTGTGCTTTATGACAGCGGGGCAGCAGGAATACATGGCCTGGCTTAACTATGCTGATGACGATTTAAAGGCTGCTGAAGAACTTATTAAAGCAGGGCTATACAATTTGGCCTGTTTTCACTCTCACCAGGCCGCCGAGAAGTATCTGAAAGCATTCCTCGTAAAACATAGAATAAGCCCACCTAGGATACATAAGCTCCCTGGCCTCTTAAGTCTATGCCAGCAGGCAGGCGCCGAAATTGAAGAACTCAAAGAAGAGGCTCTGATACTGGATATGTACTACATTCCGACCCGGTACCCGACTGCCCCTGTGGGAAGCCTACCTGAAGGCCTACCCAACCAAGACGATGCAAAGAAGGCCTTGGATATTGCTAAACGGGTGAGGGATTTTGTTAAATTAAGAGAAACAACTAACTGAGGAGTTATAAGTTAGGGCCGGTGGCACCTCTGCCACCGGTTTTTTGTTTTAAAAACACAGCAAAGGGGGTTTAAAGAGCGGGAGCGAACAGCTGAGGGTCCAGGTCGGTATCTTTAAGGGTGTCGAGTATGTCGATATCCGGGTGTACTACTATGATGCCACGAAGCAGGAATGGAAGCCCTCGCGAAAAGGCGTGGCCTTTAAGCGCGAGCTCTTGCCGGAAGTGGTAAAAGCCCTGGAAGAAGTGGGCGGTAAATAAAAAAAACAGCAAGCTTCTTTTTCTCATGGCCGGTGGTAACAGCGCCACCGGCTATTCTTTTAAATAAATTCTATCCTCTTCCCTTTAGACCCCTTTAAGCGTCCAAAATATGACAAGGAAAGGAATTCTGATACAGGAATTCCTAGGACCGAAGGCCAAGGAATTCCTGCTATAGGTATTCCTACAGGCGGAAGAGTAGAAAAATAAAACGTATTTGGGAAAGGAGAATAGAGGTTAAGGGGCCGCCGCAACGTTTACGTCCGAACGGGCTTACGTAGCGGCGGCCTTAGTATGGAAGCGACAGCAGTAGGCAGCAGGAGCGCGTTTTAGGCGCACCTGCTGCCTTGATTTTAAGCCTCCAGGCCTTCCGGCTGCCTCCTTATTTTACTACCGCTCGGGCCCGGTCCGGCAAGGGCAGGGGCCTGCGGCATATGCTCCCGGGCTGGCGCCCGGTCCGCTATTCCTCGGCCCGGCCCTGCGGGCCGCCCTTGCCGCCCGGCCGGGCGGCTGTATTCGGCAGCCAAGGCCGGAAGGCCAAAGGCCGAAAGGCCAAAAAGATAAGGAGGCGGTACGGATGGCTGTAAAACTTGAGGAAAACAAAGTCAAGCAGGCAGTGAATAGTTTGCTAGCCATGCTTCAAAGTGGTGATCTGCCGAAGAAATCGGCGCGGACCTTTATCAACGCCCGGGCGGGCTACGGGAAACCGAGTGATAATCCTGCGGCACTCCCGCCCATGTGGCTAGGCCAAGGGAAGTAAAAGACGGGCGGGTTTGGATTACGGAAGGGCAATTAAAGGCGGATATTGCCGCGGCTTACCTCGGCGCGGTGGTCGTAGGCGCCCAGGGCGCCACTTCCTGGAAACCCGTGGTCCCGGTGGTGGTCGAACCGGCAGCAAGAGAAGTGGTAATCGCCTACGACAGGGACCAGGAAACGAATAAAGAAGTGGCCAGGGGCAAGAGAATGCTGGTGGCAGAATTGAAGAAACTGGGCATAACGGTCCGGGAAGCAATATGGAGAGCCAGGTCGAAAGAGGAAAAAGGGATAGATGACGCCCTGGTGGCCGGATTGGATATAAGGGTTATTTAATTGATGTTCCTGACACTAAATGGTATTATGTATTTGGAAGATGGAAAAAGCTGTATGCACCCGGAGGCAGGAGAATGGTTAAAACAGGCCGAATACGACCTGGAAACCGCTGAAACCATATTGAATGGGAGGTGATCCCATGTCACCCAACCAGAAAGCAATAGACATAGCTAGATTATACGTAGAAACCTTGAGGAAAAAGAACCTCCCTATTAAGTCGGTAATCCTCTTCGGGTCCCAGGCGAGGGGTGACTACGAGTCGGATTCTGATATTGATGTTCTTGTGGTTACTGAGAAGCTCGACGCAAAAATACGCGAGGTCATTCTAAACGAAGCCTTTGAGATTAGCCTTGATAAGGATGTAGTACTGATACCCCTTATATACGACCTTGAGAAGTTTGAGTCTCCTCTATTCCGGTCCGGGCCCCTTTATCAGAGTATAAGCCGGGAAGGGATTATTATCCTGGCGTATCCCCACTTTCGAGGCTAGGCCTACTGGGCTTTCGCTCGCTCCAGAAACCCTTGCGGGCCAAACTATCTATCACTCAGTCTCAAGCTCCGGCGGACTTCCCGGCAAATTCGACCTCCTGTCTCAGTTGCCGGCCTCGGCCGTCCGTGGTCTCGGGTCCGCCTCCGCTTTCGACTTCGTGAAGTTTGGCAGCCGCTCGGGTTTAGTCGCTCGCTTTCAAGCCAAGGTAGGCCCTTCCCGCAAAAAGCGGGGATACGCCAGATTATTATCCCATGAGCGACACCGCGTTTAAGAAGCTGTTCGCCCGGACCAAAATAGAAAAGGCATGGCAAACCTGGGATGAGGCCGAATGGGCCTTCCAAGGGAGAAAGTACCCAAGTGCGGTTAACAGAATGTACCACCTGCAACGCGAGGAAGAGATTGAGCCCGGGCAGGCCCGCTATGGGCAGGTGAGGGTAGCCCACACCGTCTGGAAGGCTGCCTGGCGGGCATTGGAGCGGGAACGCACCAGGGCCGAGGCCCCGGCCTTACTCCTGGCGGAAAGGGAGCTGGAAAGACACAGACGCAAAAGGTGCCATCGGGGAAAGCGCCGTGGGCATCACCAAGGCTTTCCTCTCCTACTTCCAATAATCCGTTGGGAATATCCTTCTACGGCAGGCCCGGCTCTTCCGGGCCTGCCCCCTTAATGAGGGAGGGGGAAAACCAGTGTAGGTAATAACCAACCTTATAATTTAAGCTATAAACAATAATTTAAGCTATAAACAAATTCCTGTCCGATTTTTGAAAATGCCCTTACCACCTTTGCCCAGTTCGCCGGGAACGAGATGGCCCTGGCCACGCCGATCCTCGATTCGGTTTACGTGCAGAACGCCATAAGGCTGGTCCAGGCCTTGGCCGGGAACCTCTTGGCCCTGAAGGTGGGTGTAGAGGCTACGCGCTCCTATGTGCTCTATCTCGGCGGCGACCCCGGGGCCGACCCCGGAGGTCTTCTAAAGCGTACCGCCTTTGCCGCGGCGGCCATAGGGGCCGGGCCCTGGACGGTGAAAAACGTTTATCTCTGGGGCCCCGCCCTGGCCGATAGTGTGGCCCACCTGGGTTCTGTAGGGCAGCCATCGTCGCCCCTGGATACCATCATAACTTTTACTGCCACGGCGCCTTTCCTGACAATAATTACCTCCCTGATCGCCATCCTTATCTGGGCTTTGAACCTTATCCAGATGGGTATACGCTCGGTGGAGGTGGCCCTCTTGGCGGCTGTCGGCACGGTCATGGCCGTGGGCCTGACCCGCGCCGACGAGGGAGTGGCGGCGGTATGGTGGAGGGAACTCGTGGTGCTCTCAGCCTCCCAGGCCGTGCAAGTCTTTCTCCTGACTTTATCAGTTACAACTCGTTTTGGAAACAGGGACCCGCATAAAATCTAGGTTTGCGGGCTCAAAGCCGGTCAGAAAGCGAAAAGTGTAGTGGCAACATTAGCGGTAATAATGGTTATATAGCTAGACAATAGGTGTAAATAGTGGTATCATAAAAACATGTTCATCAAGATAACTAAATCTAGGGACCACCAGTACGTTCAGTTGGTTCGGTCTTACCGGGAAAACGGTGTTGTCAAACACAAGGTCCTTTTAAATCTCGGCCGCCTGGATGAGATTGAAAACAACCCCAGCTTTCAAAGATTGGGAAAGCGCCTTTTAGAATTGTCCAAGGCCAGGGAGGTGACCAGTTTAGCGAACTTCTCTGAGGCGCAGATCAAGAACTGGGGTTATGTGGTCTACCGGAAGATCTGGAACCAATTTGAACTACCCGAACTGCTGAAAGAGATTAGTGCCAAACACAAGGTCCAATTCAGCTTAAGTGACGCGAGTTTTCTGATGGTCGTCCAGCACCTCCTTGAGCCCAGGAGCAAACTGGGCACCTACAACCACCAGCAACGTTATGCCAGTTTGCCCGACGTGGCTTTGAACCACCTCTATCGCTCCCTGGATTTACTCAGTGAGCACAAAGAATTGCTGGAAGAAGAGATGTTCCGGAAGAACCGCCACCTTTTCAACATGAAAGTAGATGTGGTATTTTACGACGTAACGACCTTTTCCTTTGCCAGCGTCAAAGCCGATACTTTACGAGATTTTGGCTTCAGTAAAGACGGCAAGTACAACGAAGTCCAGGTGGTACTGGGTTTACTTATTGATTGCGAAGGTCGGCCCATAGGCTATGAGCTTTTCCCCGGCAATACCTTTGACGGTAAAACCCTGGAAGCAGCCTTAGAAAAGCTGGAAAAACGTTTTGGCCTGCGCCGGGTAATTATCGTGGCGGACCGGGGGATTAACAGCAAGCTCAATTTAAAGCGCATAGTAGAACGTAACTACAGCTACATTTTTGCCGCCCGCATTAAGAAGATGAAGAAAGAGATTACCGATATGATCCTGGACGAAGACGGCTATCAGGAGATCAAGGACGACGAAGAAGGAGAAGTCCTTCGCTACAAGGTTATCGAATACATAAACGAGTTCACCGCTGAAGGAGAAAAATACCAATTACCCGAAAAACTGATCGTCACCTACTCCAGCCGGCGGGCGGAGAAAGACCGGTCCGACCGGGAAAGGTTAATCGAGAAGGCCCAAAGCCTTTTAGAAAGCAAGGCTAAAATCCGGGCCAGCAATAAACGCGGCGGCAAGAAATACCTCAAAGAAGTAGATTGTACCGGCACCTGGGTGCTGGACGAAGAAGCAATTAACTGGGACCAACAATTTGACGGCTACTACGGCATCCAGACCAACGAGAAAGAGATGAGCGCCAAAGACATTCTGGATGCTTACCACAACCTGTGGCGGATTGAAGAATCCTTCCGCGTCATGAAAAGCACCCTGGAAGTACGACCGGTTTTCCATTGGACCGAAAGGCGGATTAAGGGGCACTTTGTAATCTGTTTCCTGGCCTTTCTTCTCGAACGCACCCTGGAATCCAAGCTCCGGCAAGCTGGAGAAAACGCCTCGCCGGTAGAGATCCGGGAAGCGTTAAACTCCCTCAACTTTGCCGAGGTGGAAATCGAAGGAGAAACCTTCTTTATTAAGACCAAGGGTACAGAGTTAAGCAAAAAGATCCTGCGCCTGATGCGAATCGCTCCCCCTGCCAATATCACTCGTGTAGAAGAGTTTGCTTCTCGCTGGCAGGGCCAGGCGTAGTGGCAAAATGCACGCCTTGGTTTCTATCTTCCTAGATTTTATGCGACTTCTAGATTCTCATCTGATAAAGTCAGGAGGGAGTGGCGGCGGTATGGTGGAGGGAACTCGTGGTGCTCTCAGCCTCCCAGGCCGTGCAAGTCTTTCTAATCAAGGGGTTCCTGGCCACGGTGATGACCATAACCTTCGGCGTAGATATTTTGAAGCCCTTTCTTCTGATCGGCTGGCTCTGGGTGGCCTTCAAGACCCCGGCGGTCCTGCGCCAGTTCGCCTACCACTCCGGCCTGGGTTCTGCTATGGGACATACGGTACAGACCGCGGGCACCTGGTACATTATGCGGAGGATGTTCACGAGGGTTTAGGGGGCGATAAGGGTGTACCTTATACCCAGGAATGTTAAGGCGAGGTTTAAGTTCTTCCCCGGCTTCGGCTGGTTCGAGCTCGTGAGCGTGGTGGGAGGAGCTATATTGGGGCTCCCGCTTTACTTTCTAGCAGGCCTTTTTACCGAGTCTTTTTTCCGGGCAGTCTTCTTCATTATTCCTCCTGGCCTACTTCGTCACCAGGCCGGGGCCGGACGGCCAGAGCTTGGACGGCTTAATCAAACTTTGGCGAGGGTGGAAGAGCAGCCAGAAACGATACTTCTACGTCACCAGGGGAGAGTGATACTGTGATGCTCAAATTTCCAGGCAAAAAGGAGGCCACCAAGAAGAAACAGGCAACCCAGGAAGAGGCCAGGAAGGCCGTCCAGGAATGGCTGCCCTTTAAAGATATTGCAGGGGGAGTCCTGGTGAGGAAGGACGCTCAGGTTGCAGCAATTCTAAGAGTGGAACCTTTCAACCTTTCCCTGAAGAGCGAGACGGAGAAGAAGCGCATCATCACCGCCGTCTTCGAGGCCATAAACGGGCTTAAGGAGCCCTTCCAGATTGTGTCCCTTGGCAGGCCGGTGGACCTGGACGCTTACTTAAGGGAATTACAGGAAAAAGCCAGGGAGACTACCAGCTTTATCAGGAGAAAGCTCCTCCAGGAATATATTCATTACGTCAGTGCCTTAGTTTCCACCGGGGAGGCACTAGAGAGAAGGTACTACCTCCTCCTTCCTGGGAAGGAAAGGGAGGAAGTACTACAGAGGGCGCACGAGCTGGCTTCTAATCTTGAGCGGGCAGGACTCAAGGTGACTATATGCGAGGAGCAGGAGATCATGGATTTGCTCTTTGTCTTTTTGCACCCGGCCCAGGCGGCCTTCGAGCGGCCCCCTGCACTGGCGGGGCCGTACCTGCCACCCCTGTTGGGAGCGGTGTAAGAAGGAATTTGTCTCCTGGAAGCGAATATTCTGCTAGAGGCTAACCCGGGAGGTGATAACCGGTGTTAGATCAATCTTCTTCATTATCGCCTCACGCACTAAGGCCCAAGCCTCCTGTAAAGTGGGCAGGGGGTAAGGCTCAACTTATACCTCAACTTGAGCCACTGTTTCCTAAGAAGGAATATAACCTTTACAT